>NZ_VXCS01000008.1:0-205696 GCF_052850545.1 Pseudoalteromonas sp. 1181_04 | reverse complement strand
GAGGTATACCGACTTATTCCACGAAATGATATTGCGGTGCTGCACTTTGGGTTAGCCAAACACTAGAATAAGAGGGGGCTTTATCAAAGGACAAAATGTTGAACTAAGAGCCGATGTTACAAATCTCTTTAATGCACGTACTAATACAGTGACCGAAGGGTTCTCAGGCGTTGAGCCTGGTCGAATGTATTGGTTAGGCGCAAGCTATAATTTTTAGTAAGCTTATTACCTCTAAGTGCAGTTTTATAAAAGGACGTTTTGACGTCCTTTTACCGTTTTATAGGTATTTACAAGCTATTTTATAAAGGGACTAAAGTGGCTAATTGCAACCGAAATTGTTATGTTATAGGTAACATTTAAAATAAATTATCTGTAATGAAAAAAAGTAAACGTTCCTCTTTGCAGGATATAGCCGATGCTGTAGGTATGACTAAAATGACGGTAAGTCGTTATTTAAAAAGTCCTACAAAAGTATCTGAGGCTACGCGCAGTAAAATCAGTGCAGCGATTGATTTACTTGGTTATATACCTAATAAAGCCCCCGATTTATTGTCAAATGCGAAAAGCTTTTCTATTGGTGTGCTGGTTCCATCATTGACTAACCAAGTGTTTGCACAAGTGATCCGAGGAATTGAAGAAATAACTGAACCGGCAGGTTATCAAACCATGCTCGCGCATTATGGTTATAGCCCAGAGATTGAAGAGAAAAGGGTGGAGTATTTATTGTCTTATCATGTCGATGGATTGATATTATCTGAGACAATTCACACCGAACGAACACGGCAAATGATAAAAATGGCAGGTATTCCAGTTGTTGAAATAATGGATATTAACCATCCACCCATTCAGTATTCAATTGGCTTTGATAATATTAAAGCGGCCTTTGATATGACCTGCGCTCTTATAGATAAAGGCTATAAACATATTGTTTATTTAGGTGCCAGGCTCGATATGAGAACCAAACTGAAACTGCAAGGTTATACCGCTGCGATGGCTAAAAGGGGATTGACGCCACAAAGTATCATGACAGATAAACCATCGTCGTATAGTTTAGGTGCCAAGCTTATAGTGCAAACACTCAAGGTTTATCCAGATACAGACTGTGTTTTTTGTACCAATGATGATTTAGCGATAGGTGCGATTTTTGAGTGTCAAAAAAATAATATAGCAGTACCAGAGCAAATGGCTATTGTTGGCTTTCATGGTCACGATGTCGGTCAATCTATGGTGCCGCGACTTGCCAGTGTAATAACGCCACGTCAGCGGATTGGCAATCTTGCTGGTGAAAGGTTATTGAGCGTTATTGATACCAAACAGGATGAAGTAGATTACGAGGCGGTTTTTGATGTGGGTTATAAAATTCATTTAGGTGAAAGTACTTAGTATAAAAAATGCTCAAGCGAATATAGCTTGAGCATTTAGTCGCTATAGAAACAGCGAGATCAATATTGCGACTATCGCGCCACATGTACCAATAATTGTTTCCATCACGGTCCACGTTTTAAGAGTTTGCATTTCGCTAAGGCCAAGGTAGCGACTGGCCAGCCAAAACCCAGAATCATTAACATGAGAAAGCACGATAGAGCCACCACCTATTGCAATCGTAATTGCAGCAAGTTGCGCGCCACTGAGCCCAAGAGGCGCTAACATTGGGGTAATTAAGCCACATGCTGTTAGCATAGCAACGGTTGCAGAACCTTGAATTACTCTTACCGCAGCAGCCAAAACAAACGCTAAAATAACAATAGGTAAACCTGAACCTGCAAGGTAATTACCCAGTGCATCGCCGACGCCAGAATCAATCAATACTTGTTTAAACACGCCACCTGCACCAGTGACAAGAATAATCACGCCAGCGGGTTGTAGGGCACTACCGCAGATCTCCATTATTCGGTTATTAGGCACACCTCGTCTGGCACCCAGAAGATAAAAAGCCATTAAGCAAGCGGTTAAAATGGCAGTAAAAGGATGACCAATAAATGCAAGCCAATGTGCGATGCTCGAGTCGTTTTGCACAAACCGACCACCTAATGTATTTAAGCTGATCATAAGCAAAGGTAGGGCAATTAAACCAAGGGCAAGAGCGAAGCTAGGAGTGCCTTTACCTTCTCTTGTTTCGTTCTCTGTTTGAGCATGAGCGGGCAGTTCAACATGAATAGATTTTGAGATAAACGCTCCCCAGATAGGGCCGCCAAGTAGCATCGCGGGAATACCTGCAAGTAAGCCAAACAAAATCATATAGCCATAGTCAGCCCCTAATTCAGAAGCCACTAAAATAGGGCCCGGCGCGGGAATTAAAAATGCTTGGCAAGATGCTATTCCTGCTAGTAAACCAATGCCAATTTTAATTACACTGCCGCCGCCTTTTCTGACCACCGCAAAAACAATCCCAATTAAAAGCACCACAGCAACATCAAAAAATAATGGTAAAGCACAAATGAAACCAGTAAAAGTCAGTGCCCAATTGGCATTTTTATCACCAAACCTGTGTAAAAGAGTATGTGCAATGCGATCCAGTGCACCCGTTTCTTCCATAACCTTGCCAAACATAGCACCTAAGGCAACCACTACAGCTACAAAGCCGAGTGTGCCAGCCATACCTTTTTCAATTGTTTTTGTGATCATTTCAGGGCTCATGCCTGAGCACAATCCTGCGATCATCGAGACTAATATCAAAGATACAACGGCATGAAGCCTTACTTTCATTACGAGAAAAAGTAATAAAAAGATAGAGCCTACTGCAGTTAAAATTAAAGATAAATCTGACATATACTTCCTACTAATACGATCTTAATCATTTTTCGGTTAATTTTGTTTAACTTCACATAATTGATTGTTACGGGTAACATACTACCTGTAACTTAAAATAATAAATACATTGAACAGCAATGAATTTAAAATTAAATAGAGGTTAATCAAGTGAGCCAAACAAAAACTGGGCGTATATTTATTATTATGGGCGTATCAAGCACTGGCAAATCAAGTGTTGGCTCAGTATTAGCAAAAAAAATGAACGTTAAGTTTATTGATGGTGATGACCTGCATCCAAAAGCAAATATATTAAAAATGTCTGCTGGGGAGCCACTTAATGATAATGATAGAACGCCGTGGTTAGAAAGAATTCGTGATGCTGCTTTTAGTATTGAAAAGAAAAATGAAGTCGCAGTGATAGTTTGCTCTGCCTTGAAGCAAAAATACCGTCAGCAAATATGTGATGGCAATGTGGGAATTACGTTTTTACACCTTCATGGTGAGTTTGAACTAGTGAAAAAAAGAATGCAGGATAGAACAGGCCACTTTATGCCAGTTGAATTGTTAAAAAGCCAATTTGATACGCTTGAAATGCCGGATGAAAACAATGTTATTACTATCGATATAGACCAACCATTTGCAGACGTAGTTGAAAGTTGTTTTAAAGCGACCTTGAAATAAACTATAAAGTGCTTCTTTCAGACGATGTGTGAGTAATAAAAGTCGCAGGAAACCAAGTAACCTGCGACTGATACATATTCAATTAGTAACGCTTTTTAGGTGCTTTTAGTTGTGAATCAAATTCATCAGGAAATAAAATTGTGCCGTCGTCTTCTTCGGTTGGAAAAACGGCGATAAGTAAGTCATCTTGTTCAAGACCGGGTGTCCATCGGGTTGTCCAATCTTTCAATGGAATTGCTTTAGCTGTGCAATTTTCCCACTCACCGGTAGCCCATGCCTCGGCATAAATACGTTCAGGCCATACCGGTACACAATCATCATCTTCGTTGGCGAGCATAACACAGCCATCGTCGTCATTTAATATCCACACTTGTTTGAACTCTTGGACGGTCTCAAACATAAAAGCCAATCTTTTTTTGGCTCCTAAATTTAAGATTGTCTCGAATTTTTCAGATGCGGTTGCAGTTGCATTACTCATTAATAGACTCTCTCTAGAATGGCTTAGGTATAGTATATTGACTAATATGACAAAATGTCGATTAGTTAAAAATTAATTACACATTGCGTGGTATAAATCGTCGGCGAGTTGGCTTAGATCTTGTTCGCAGCGGTTAGTCAGTGCATAGGTTCGCAAGCCGTAAAGGCCCATTGCTAAAAAACGAGCTAGATGCTCAGCTGTGCGTGTGTTTGGGATTTCACCTTCTTTTATCGCGCGCTCAAATTGTTCGGCGAGGGCGTTTTCGTAGGCGTTTAAATTTGTCATTAGTACGTGGCTGATCTGTGAATCTTGCCCTTCAACTTCACTAATACTTTTAGTCAGTAAACATACTTTCATCGCATCACCACTGATACACTCGTTGACTATTGAGTCTAAGTATTGGCGTAGGCTTGGTAAAACGGGTTTATGTTGACAAAAAAGTGCCGTAAATTGCTGATTTCTATCAGCCTGATATTGCTCAATAGCCGCTAAAAAAATACCTTTTTTATTACCAAACGCAGCATATAAAGATCCCGGATGAAGCGCTGTAACTTGCGTTAATTTTTGCATACTCGTTTTAGCATAACCGTGTTGCATAAAAGCCAGCATCGCTTGGCGAAGTACAAATTCACGGTCAAATTCGGCTATTCTCATAGGGCGCTCTGTTGCATTCTATTTGACTTATAAGGTGTAGATGGGGTTAGTTTACTTAATCTTGAACAAATATTCAAAAATAGACTTGAATGTTTTATTGTTCGCCCTTATCTTGAATGTACACTCAAGATAAGGATTGATAAGAATGACCACTGATCTACTGCAACCGTTTAAGCTTAATGACACGATTGAATTACAAAACCGTATACTTATGGCACCGCTAACGCGTTGTATGGCTGACGATAACTTAGTGCCAACCCAAGCGATGGTTGATTACTACGCACGCCGTGCTGAAGCCGGTTTAATAATTAGTGAAGCCACGATTATTCGCCCTGATGCGCAAGGTTACCCGAATACGCCAGGTTTATTTACCAGCGCACAAATTCAAGGCTGGAAAAAAGTAACCGATGCTGTGCATGAGCAGGGCGGTAAAATGTTTGCACAACTTTGGCATGTTGGTCGGGTTGCACATCCACACTTTTTTGATGGCGACGTTTTAGCCCCATCGGCTATTGGTGTTGAAGGCTCTGTACCACGTATGCGTGAGCTTACTTATATTACCCCAAAAGCAGCAACCACTGCCGATATTAAGTCATTAATTGCAGATTATGCAAAGGCTGCAGAGAATGCACTTGAAGCTGGATTTGATGGCGTTGAGATCCATGGTGCGAATGGTTACTTAATCGATCAGTTTTTACATTATGCAGCCAATGAGCGTGATGATGAATACGGGCAAACTCCAGAGAATATGTCGCGTTTTGCACTTGAAGTTGTTGATGCGGTAATTAACGTCATCGGTGCAGATAAAACTGGGCTACGTTTATCTCCTGGTGCTTACTTTAATATGAGCGAAGATAGCCGCGATAAAGCGGTATTTGATTACCTCTTAAACGAGTTGAATAGCCGAGCACTCGCTTACTTACATGGCGGTATTTTTGACGATAGCATGCGCTTTGCAAGCCTTGCAGATAAAACGACGTCAGAATATTTACGTGCGGCTTATTCAGGTACTTTAGTGGGTGTTGGTAGCTATGATTTTGACACGGCTAAAGCTGCGATTAACGCCAATAAGTTTGATTTAATTGCTATTGGTCGCCCGTTTATTGCAAACCCAGATTACATCAGTAAAATCAAAAATGCTGAAGAAGTGGTTCCGTATAGTGATGAAATGCTGGCTGAACTAATTTAAACGTAATTTATTTTAGTCACTAAACCACCTACGCTCGTAGGTGGTTGCATTAACGCCATACATGTTGATTGCAAACTCGTTTTAGGTATTTATTTGCGATTAGCAATATTGCTTTTTAATCGTTACTAATACTGTGAAAAATACTTTTTCGTATTGATTTAACTCCCTCTCTATTTCCTACAAATATTACCGCGATAGACTGTTATTTAAATTATAATATCTTTATATGTTAATTGGTTAAGCTGCATTGTTGCCATAAATAATCAATATTTTTGTCACTGTTACGTCAATTTTTTCGAGCTTTTTTGTCATATATTCCCTCCATACTTTGCCCGTATACAAAACAATAATTGCAAATGGGACAACAATGCGTACTTTTACTAAAAGATCGACTTTAAGCTTAGCAATCGCTTTAGCGTTTTCAACTAATAGCTTTGCAAATACCAATGAAATAGAAGAAGTCACGGTAGTGGCAAAACCAACGAGCTATGCAAATAGTGTGATTGAGCAATCAATGATTGAACAGCAGAGTTCGGTATCAAGTGTATTATCGGTGATGGATAACCTACCGGGAATTAGTATTAACGAAGGTGATGCATTTGGTGGTGATGATTGGTCTACCACTATTACGATGCGCGGCTTTAGTATCGATGGTAACCAACAGCAGTTAGGTATGACGGTTGATGGTATTCCAAACGGCGGCTCTAATTATGGCGGTGGTGCAAAAGCTAATCGCTACCTAGACAGCGAAAACTTAGCCACGGTTGAAGTGGGCCAAGGTACCTCAGATATCGCCTCAGCATCACTTGAAGCACTCGGTGGTACGTTTAATTTTGTTAGTAAAGATCCTAGCCTTGAGCGAGGAACTACATTTGCTTACACCAATGGTGACCATGATGCGACCCGTTATTATTTTAAGCATGAAACTGGCACTCTCTTTGATAACACGCAAGCTTATGTGAGTTATTCACAAACCAATACTAGCCGCTGGATAGGTGATGGCAGTAATGGCGGTAAAGATAATCAACATGCTGAGGCTAAATTTGTATCTAATTTTAATGCGCTGACTGTAACAGGGCGTTTATCGTATGATGATGTAAGTGAGACCAACTATAACAGTGTGAGCTTGCAGCAATTTGCGCAAACACCAGATTGGGATCAACTAACTTGGAATTGGACTGGCGTGCCACACTTTGACCAAATGTTTGCAGAAGGTTGGGGTACATTGCGTGAAAATGCGTTAGGTTACGTAAAGTTTGAATACGCAATCTCACCTTCGTCATTATTAACAATCAGCCCTTATTACCATAAAAACTCAGGGCGTGGTGATTGGATCCCACCTTATTTAACATCACCTGTCGATAAAGACGGTAATCCAACAACCGAAGGCGGCACAAATGCTGGCTCATATGGTTTTGCAGATAGCCAAGGTAAGCCATTAACGCCTAATGCAAATTGTACGGATACACTCAGTTGGCCATGGGATTCAGGCACAGGGTTGAATCCGGCGTGTTACCCAGATTCGGCAATACCGGTAATGTCATATCGCCATACACACTATGACAAGGACCGTTTAGGTTTGACCGCCGATTATAAATTAACCTTAGGGATGCACGATATTGAAGCAGGTATTTGGCTTGAACAAACTGATCGTGACGAATCTCGTGATTGGCATAAAGTTATTGACGCTCGCGTGTATCATCACTTTGATAGCACCCCATACTGGACGCAATATAAAAATACTTTTGAAACAGATACCTTTAAGTGGTACGTACAAGATTCTATCAGCCTAGGCGATTTTACAGTTAATCTTGGCGCTAAACAGTATTTAGTTGAATTACAAAAATACGATCATTTTGCAGATCTACGCTCTGATAAAATAAACAGTGATTCAGATGTGTTATTTAGTGCAGGTGCTTTGTACCAGCTAACTAGCAGCACTGAGTTATTTGCCAGTTTTAGTGAAAATTTCTCAGCAATTAAAGATGGTGTGCTGGAGCGTGATAGTTCTACACTCACAGAAATTGAACCAGAAACAGCTGAAAATATCGACTTTGGTGTACGTTATAAAGCAGACCGCTTGAGCCTAACTGCGACCGCTTATTCTATTGCCTTTGATAACCGTATCACCTTTATCGCACCTGGCAGTGATACCGGCGGGATTGATTATACGATAGGTACAAATGGCTCTTACATCAATGTAGGTGGTATTGACTCGCAAGGTATTGAACTATCAGCAAGTTATATGCTTACAAATGAATGGAATATTTATACTTCATATACTAATAACAGCTCTGAATACGCATCGCACGATCCAAGTGCCTACGATGCCGATGGTGTTATCCTCAAAGATGAAGACGGAAAAGCGCTACCGCCAAGCTTTAAAAAAGGCGATGACGTAATCGATTCACCAAGCGATATGTTTGTGCTTTCGACCGATTATTACAGTGGCGACTTCCGCTTTGGTATATCCGCTAAATATACCGGTGAACGCTTAGGTGCATTTTTAGATGAGCAAACTCGTACACGTAATAAAGTTGATGGTTATACCGTGCTTGATATCAATGCCGGTTATGCCGCAGACGTCAATGCCGGCCCATTTAAATCAATCGATATTGCTTTTGCTGTCACTAACGTAACAGATAAACAGTATTTAGCGGGTGGGACAGGTAATGGCAGCACTTATTTTATTGGTGCACCACGAACTGCAGCACTTACATTTACTGCTAATTTTTAAGCCCTAATTATAAAAATAATAACCAAAACCCATCCTTGTTGATGGGTTTTTATTGATAGGAATACTATGAAAGCAATAGCTAAACTGGCCGTAATAGGCTGTACATTAATGGTAAGTCATATTGTCAAAGCCAGTGATAATGTCGTGCTTGTGACGCTTGATGGTGTGCGCTGGCAAGAGGTATTTAACGGCGCCGATCAAAAATTGTTAGCAAATCCCGATTTTGTTAAACAGCCAGAGCAATTGAAACAACAGTTTTGGCGCGATGACAAACACGCCCGACAAGCTCAGTTAATGCCATTTATTAGTAATACGATTGCTCAACACGGTGTGTTAATTGGCGATAGAGAGAATGGTTCAACAATGTCGGTGAGTAACCCGTGGTATTTTTCATACCCAGGCTACAGTGAGATCTTAACTGGCAGTGTTGATGAGGCAATTAACAGTAATGATAAAACGCCAAATCCAAATAAAACTATTTTAGAGCGATTAGAGCAACGCGCTGACTATAAAAATAAAACCGCCTTATTTGGCAGTTGGGATGTATTTCCGTTTATTGTTAATACCAAACGCAGCGACGTATATGTAAATGCGGGTTTTATGCCAATTGAGGCAGACTTATTTGCCGATGCGCCACTATTAAATGCTTTACAACAGGAGATCCCAAGTCCTTGGCATAATGTGCGTTTAGACAGTTTTACATATCGTTTTGCCAAAGCTTATATGCTGGCAAAAAAGCCTAAGTTATTAGTGATCAGCTTAGGTGAAACCGATGATTTTGCCCATGATGGTCATTACGATCACTATTTGCAGTCGGCTAAACAAAGTGACGCTTTTATCAAAGACTTATGGCAAACCATTCAGACTACACCTGGCTATAAAAATAACACAACGCTTATTATCACCACGGATCATGGCCGTGGCAGTAACGCTAATGATTGGCAGCATCATAGTTCAAAACAAGCAATGGCAAAATCGGAGCAAGGTCGTAAAGCTTTTCCTGAGGGAATTATTGGCTCTGAGCATATTTGGTTAGCTGCAATTGGCCCAGATATTAAACCGCAAGGTTTATTAAAAACAACAACAGAGCTCAAACAAGCACAAGTTGCGGCAACGATTTTAACCGTACTTGGCGAAAACCCTAAGCAGCTTAATCCCGCTATGGCGGATGCAATTGATGAGATTTTAAAATGAAGCATTTAATTAAAGCGGCCGCATTGGTAAGCATTGTTGCGAGTTTTTCAGTATTAAGTACACCGCAAAAACTAACGCCGCAAAAAATACTGTTTGGCTCATGTGGGCATCAAGATAAAGATATTCCGATTTTTGACGCGATCAATAAAGAGCAGGCAGATTTGTTTATCTTTTTGGGTGATAACATCTACGGCGACACCAACGATATGCGCGTACTTGCCGATAAATATCAGCGCTTAGGCGCTAAGCCCGGCTTTAAAACGTTAAAAGCACAGACTCCCCTTATTGCCATGTGGGATGATCATGATTTTGGCCAAAATGATGCAGGTAAAGAGTACCCACATAAAGAACAGTCTCGGAAAATTATGCTCGACTTTTGGCAAGAGCCAACGGGTTCAGTGCGTCGCACACGTGCCGATGGGATTTATACCTCGTATATGTATGGTGAAGGTGAGCACACGATACAAGTGATCATGCCTGATCTGCGTTGGAACCGCGATGCACTTAACCACGTTAGTGAAACACAATACAAGACTGAGCGTAAAGCGAATAATCAAGGGCCTTATAGCCCAAGTGAAGTAAAAGGCGCATCGATGTTAGGTGAGGCGCAGTGGCAATGGCTTGAACAAGAGCTTAAAAAGCCTGCTGCAATTAAACTGATTGCTTCGAGCTTACAGTTACTGCCTGACTTTACCGGCTGGGAGTCATGGGCTAATTTTCCGGAGGATAGAAACCGTTTATTTGCGTTAATTAAAAAACACAAAGTAAACGGCGTGGTAATTATCAGTGGTGACACACATTGGGGTGAGATATCAAGGTATGAACAAAACCTTGATTATCCACTGATTGAAATGACCAGCTCAGGCCTTACTGAAAAATGGAAAAACGTCAGTCCTAATAAACACCGCGTGGGGAAGTTCACACATGACGTTAATTACGGTGATTTAAGCATTGATTGGCAACAAACAGATCCAGCTATTTCACTCCAGCTAAAAGGCATTGATGGCGATGTGATCATGCAAAGCCAATTTAGCTTATCAAGTATTAGCCCATATAAATAATGACTCCCTCAGAAAATAAAACGCACAGTAGCTATACTGTGCGTATAAAAAGTGAGTTAATTATTGTGCTAACTCGCTGATTTATTAATGCCAATTAGCGACAATGGCTACCCCTATAATTGAAAATATCTTACACTGTTTTTATCTCAAGCAAGAACAGTGTCGCTATGCTCAATATTATTCAATCTAACCGTATGGAAGCCCTGCAAGCGCAGTTTCATCAGCTTTTAAAAGTAAACCCATTAAGCAGCCCGTTTGATAAAGAAGTGGTGTTGGTGCAATCTCCGGGTATGTCGCAGTGGCTGAAAATTGGTTTAAGTGAAAGTTTGGGGGTGGCAGCACAGGTAGATTTTCCATTGCCATCGAGTTTCATTTGGCAGTTATACCAGCAGCTATTACCGAATGTACCCAAAGAGTCGGCGTTTAATAAACCTAATCTTGCTTGGAAATTATTTGCTATTTTACCAAACTGCATTGATGAACCGTTATATTTACCCCTTAAAACCTACTTAGCAGGTGACACAGACGGTCAAAAAACCTTTGCTTTATGTGAAAAAATAGCCGATGTATATGACCAATATTTAATGTACCGTCCGCACTGGATAGCCACATGGGACAGCGGCACTGATAAATTAGATGATGTAGATATTAGTATCGCGCCGTGGCAGCCTGATCTGTGGCGAAAAATAGTAGCGCATAGTCAAGTGCTTGGGCAAAGTCAGTTTCATCGCGCCAATATGCAAGGGCAGTTATTAGCCGCGCTTGATAAAATGGACAGTAGCTTATTACCAAAGCGGATCAGTTTATTTGGTATTTCAGCCATTGCCAGTTCGCAACTTGATGTGTTTGATGCATTGAGTAAAAAAACCGAGGTATTTTTATTCTTTTTTAATCCCAGCGAACATTATTGGGGGGATTTAATTGATGAAAAAACTGCAGCTAAAATAACGGCTAAATACGCCAAAATGCCATTGCTGGAAGCGCAGCAAAAAAAGCAAAGTGAGCCAGAGCAAGACTACTATTTTATTGGTAATCCGTTGTTATCATCGTGGGGTAAATTAGGCCGTGATTACTTTGAACAACTGGTACAGCGTGACGCAAGCTGGATTGATGGCTTTATTGATGTGTTTGACGACAGTTTACTTGGTCAAATTCAAAGCGAAATTTACCAGTTAGCGTTTAAAGGTGAATCCCTTACTGACAATAAAGAATGGTTTATAAACGATGAAGGTAAGCTTGCAATAAGCGCTACCGATACCAGCATTGCTCTAAGTGATTGCCATACTCCACTTAGAGAAGTTGAGCGTTTGCACGATTACTTACTTAATTTATTTAATCAAAACCCCGCACTCACCCCAAAAGATATTATAGTAATGATGCCGGATGTTGGCACTTATAGCCCTTACATCGAAGCGGTATTTGGTGGTGCGCAGGGTAACCGTTTTATTCCCTATGCGTTAGCCGATCTAGCCATTGAGCAAGAAAAACCGGTACTGAGTTCGTTTGCAAGCTTAGCTGATCTGCCGTTTTCGCGCTTTGGTGTGTCAGATATCCTTGATTTACTGCAAGTGACGCAAATAGCTGAAAAGTTTAGTGTTGAAGCGCACGAATATGAGCAAATTCAATATTGGCTTGAGCGTGTTGGCGTCAAGTGGGGAATAAACGCCGAGCATAAGCATAGCTTTGATTTACCCGCGATAGAATTAAATACCTGGCAACATGGCTTAAACCGCTTATTGTTAGGTATTGCCCAACGTGATGAACAATGCCCGTTTAATGGCATATATAGCGCTGATGAAGTGGAAGGGATGGCACTTGATACACTCAATAAATTAGTGCATTTTATTGATGTATTGCAACACTTTAAACACAGGCTCACCCCAGACGACACGCTAACTAATAAAACCCTTATCCTGAGTGAACTATTAACGGCTATTTACGAGAGCGAAAGCGACGATAGCTGGGATTTACTGGTACTGCAAAAGGTGCTCGAAGAGCTGCAAAAGCACCATGATAATGGCGATTACACGCAAGTAGTGTCACAGCGTATTGTGAGTTATTTAATTAAACAAGGCATTCAAGAAAAAGGTGTAGGGCAACGCTTTTTAGTCGGCCAAGTGAACTTTTGTACGCTAATGCCAATGCGTGCTGTGCCATTTAAAGTGGTGTGTATGTTAGGGCTTAACGATGCCGATTACCCACGAACGGTGCAGCCGATTGGTTTTGATTTAGTGCCTTATTCGAAAAAGCAAAAAGGTGACCGATCGCGCAAATTAGATGACCGTTACTTATTTTTAGAAGCGCTGCTCAGTGCCCGTGATAACTTATACATGAGCTATATTGGCCGTTCATGTTTTGATAATCAACCGCGTATGCCATCAACCTTAGTGAGTGAATTACTAGAATACATTGGCCGCAGTTTCAAATTTGCTGAGCCAAGTGAGCAAACCTTGCCTGAGTGTTTGATCAATAAACAGCATTTACAGCCTTTTAATAGCCGAAATTATCAGGCAGATACCACTAATACGCTGCAATCCAATCACAGTTATAATCCAATTTGGTTACCCGCTCAGGCGATAATCCCAGAGCCACTGACGGCGCTTGAGGTCAGCGCACCTGAACATCTTGAGCTGGATATGTTTATCCGCAGCGTATGCAATGCACAAGAGAGTTTTTATCAGCAAAGTTTAGGGTTGCGTTTAGCACAATTTAACGAAGTAGCTAAAGATGAAGAGCCATTTAGTTTAGACGCACTGCACCGTTATTTTTATCTCGACGAAATACTCGAAGCGGCTATTTTTGAGCAGCCCCTTAGTCGTGAGCAAATACTGCAACGAGGCGAGTTACCGCAGGCGCATGTTGGAGATTTGATCTTTGAGAAAATGCAGCACCGGGTTGATGCACTGGCAGGGCAAGTTAAAGAGCACATCAAGGGCGGCAAAAATGAACCGATTGAAGTTGCTCTAACACTTCACAGTGATAACAACAGTACTGAGCTTGAAGGCTGGTTAAATCATCTTTATCAGCACAAACAAGTGTTTTATCGCAGTGCCAGTATCAAGGCAAAAGATCTCATCAAGGGCTTTATATATCACCTTGTTGCGCAGTGCGTGGATCAACATGTAGAAACTGTATTACTTGGGCTTGATAAACAAATCACTTTTGCAGCTTTGGATAAAGCAGATGCCCAAGCACTGTTGCAAGATTGGTTTACTTTATATAACGCACTACTTAAAGAACCCGTAGCGTTTTTTCCTGTGAGTGGCTATGAGTACGTAAAAAGTGGTGGCGATATTGGCAAAGCAATGAGCAAATTTAGCCCACAATATATTGGCCGAGGCGAGGGCGAGAACCCCTATATTCGCTTAACAACGCAATCGTTGAATGAGTGCCAAGAGGAATTTATACGCTGGAGCGATATGCTACTTGCGCCGTTATTTGCACATGCAAAGGAGAGTGACCATGCAAGCGCTTAATCCACTTACGATGCCGCTTATTGGGCAAAGTCTCATTGAAGCCAGTGCAGGTACCGGTAAAACTTATACTATTACAGGTTTATATTTACGTTATTTACTCGGCATGCAAATCGCGCAACAACACTCATCGCCCGTAAATACTCCGCTGAGTGTTGAACAAATATTGGTCGTTACGTTTACCGATGCCGCCACCCAAGAAATTAAAGACCGTGTGCGCACTCGTATTATAGCAGCACGTGATGCACTGCTTGGCCAAGCAACAGAGGATGAGCTGATCAATGCTGTGATCGCCACAATCGATGATAAACACCGTGCATTTGATTTGCTCGATGCCGCCGCTAAATCGATGGATGAAGCAGCAATATTCACCATTCATGGTTTTTGCCAACGAATGTTAAAACAGCATGCGTTTGAGTCTGGTGTGGCGTTTAATTTGGAGTTTATTTTAGATCAACGGGAGATCTTGCTTGAAACCATTAAAGATTTTTGGCGAGTGTTTGTATATCCACTCAATAAAGAAAAAACCGATGCAATTTTAGAGGTATTTGCTGCCCCTGAAGCGTTATTTAGTAAAGTGGCGAACATACTTAATAAAGGCAATGCGCTGGTTACTCCGCAAATAAATCTAGATGATGTGTGGCAAGCACGCGAGCTATATATTGGTAAAGTCGCGAGCTTTAAAAAAGCCTGCCTTGATAGCGAATTTATTGCAGCTGTAAAAAGCTCTGGCTTAAGTGGTGCCAAAACACCTGCACGTAAAGGTAGCCTTGCAGCGCTTGAGGCATTTTGTAAAGGTGATGAGCTATTTTTTGAGTTTGGTACAAACAAGTACTCTTATGAAATATGGAGTACTGAAAACCTCAGTGACGAAGCTAATTATAAAAAAAATCAGCCTTTGTTTAGTCATGTAATGCTTAGCCAGTTTGATGAAATGGCTAAGCTTGTTAACACTGTTAATCAAGGCTTGGCAATCGCTATTGTGCAACATGCGGCAAGTTGGGTTAAACAAGCCATTGTAAAACGCAAGCAAGAGCAAAGCGTTATAACTCCTGATGATTTATTAACTAATTTGCACAGTGCACTCAATACAGAGCAAGGCGCAGCACTGGCAGAAAAAATAGCGCAGTTGTTCCCGGTAGCGATGATTGATGAGTTTCAAGATACTGATCCCATTCAGTACGGTATTTTTAGTAAAATTTATAGCCAAGAAAACACCACGCTTGCCATGATAGGCGACCCTAAACAAGCTATTTACGGTTTTAGGGGCGCGGATATTTTTACGTACATTGGTGCTAAACACGAAGTGGCAAAGGAGCAGCAATTTACCCTTGGTACTAACTTTCGTTCCAGTAGCGATGTGGTTGCAAGCGTCAATGCACTGTTTAGTAAACACGATAACAGCTTTATTTATAACGATGCGATCCCGTTTAATCGCGTGGCGGCACAAGGTAAAAAAGCCGATAAATCGTTTTTAATAGATGGCCAACCTGCCACCGCCTTTGAGTTTTGTGTGTTTGCAGATAGCGCCGCAGATGAAAAAAATAAACCAACTAATAAAGGCATTGGCCAGCAACATTTAGCTAGCTATTTTGCCAATAAAATAGTGATCTTACTTGAGCAAGCACAGCAAGGGCGTGCGTGTATTGCGAATAAGCCAGTCACGGCGGCAGATATTTGTATTTTGGTGCGTGATCGGGTTGAAGCGCAAATTATGAAAAAAGCCCTCAGTGATGCCAAAATTGCGAGCGTGTACTTATCCCGTGAGAGTGTATTTAGCCAAGAGCTGAGCCATCATTTACTTAATTTTTTATCGGCTTTACATGGCCAATACAACGAATCACTGTTGCGCGGCGTGTTAGCTGGGCCACTATTTTGCTTAAGTTATAATGACATTTATGCCTTGGCTGATGATGAAGCACAGTGGCAAGAGCATCTTAACTTTTTTGCTTACCTGAGCTCTATTTGGTACAAACAAGGTGCAATGGCAATGCTTGAGCACTTACTCAGTCACAATCAATTAAGCGCGAAATGGCAAGGGTTGGGTTACAACGTTGAACGTTGGCTGACCGATTTTCGTCATTTAGGCGAGATCCTACAGCAAAAACAAATCGAGCTAGAGGGTACTTTACGGTTATTACGTTGGTTTGCGCAGCAAGTAAGTCAACAAGATGGTGAAACCGTGCAAGTACGCCTTGAGAGTGATGCCAATTTGGTAAAAATAGTCACTATGCATGCTTCAAAAGGGCTTGAATACCCGCTGGTATTTATGCCATTTGCCAGCGGTTATCGTGAAACGAAAGATGCGTTGTATCATCAGGATGGCCAGCTGATTTACGATCTCAGTAAAAACGATGATGCGTTACAAAAAGCGGAGCAAGAACGCCTAGCTGAAGATCTACGGTTATTGTATGTTGCACTCACTCGCGCCGTTCATTACTGCGCAATTGGTATGTATAACCTAGGCCAAGGACAAAGTAGTCGGTTGGCAATTCAAAGTAGCTCCTTAGGGCATGTATTATTTGCAGGACTTGATATCACCAGTAGTTTAGTGTGGCGCACGCATTTACAAGAGTTTTGTGCTGACAAACCAGCCATGAGCTATCAACAGTTTACTAGCGAAGAGTTATCTCAGCAGGGTGCATTATCACTGCAATCAAGCCAAACACAAAGTCACAGTGTGAGTGTTAATAAGGTTAAAGTTAAAATTGAACGTGATTGGCGCACCACCAGTTTTAGTGCGCTGAGTTTTAAAAGTCATAGCGAGCATTTAGAACCTGGGCGCAGCGACGAAGATCATCAAAAAGATGAGTTTGCCACGCAACAAGACGATATTCGCTCACCTTATAGCTTTCCCAAGGGGGCAAAACCGGGTAGTTGTTTACACGAGATTTTTGAGCAATTGGATTTCACCAGCCCAGAGCAGCACCCCACAAACCATGAGCAAAACCTAAGCGTGGTAGTTGAGCGCAGCTTAAACAAATACCATATTAGTGAGCAATGGCAAGAGACAACTGAGCAATGGGTGCTTGCCGCGTTAAACTGCCCATTGAATGAAAACGGTTTAAGCTTAAGTAAATTAACGCCACGGGATTGTTTGGTTGAAATGGAGTTTAATCTGCCAATTACCAGTTTAACGGCAAAAGGCTTGAATGAAACATTGATTAAGCACTTTGGTTTTAATCAAAGTAGGCTCGATTTTTATGATGTAAAAGGCTTATTAAAAGGGTTTGTCGATTTAATATTTTGTCATAACGAGCAGTATTTTATTTTGGATTATAAGTCTAACTTTTTAGGCAACCAGCCAACTGATTATGAGCAAGAGCATTTAGAGCAAGCTATGAGTAGCCACCAGTACCATTTACAGTATCTAATTTACACCGTGGCATTGCATCGGTTATTAAAACAACGGATCAACAATTACAGCATTGAGCAGCATTTAGGTGGCGTATATTACACCTTTTTACGTGGTATGGCAGATGGGAAAGGTGTGTACTTTAAAAAGTTGACCGCCGAGCAAGTTATTATTTTAGATGGGCTTTTTAGTCAAGGCAGGGTTGCCCAAAGCATAGATGAGGCAACCGAAAATAGCCAAGGAGCAATGCTATGAGCGTGTTAGATACCAATACAGCCATTGCAACAGCAGCGACGAACGACGTACAAATAGTGCCATTATTTGATTACCTACTTAGCGAAAACCGGCTACGAATGGTTGATATAAAACTGGCAGAATTACTGTGTAGCAGTGAGCAAACTCAACAACCAAACGACGTTTATTCACTGCTTTTATTACTCTGTTTATCGCAGCAAAGTCAGCACAGCTGTTTAGATTTAGCGCAGGTAGATTGGCGTAATCCGTTTAATTTACGCCAAAGTGATTTTACCAAACTAGCGGGCATAATTCCTGACACACTCAGCCCGTTTAACGACACATTTACCACCGCAGAGGCAATTAATTGCTTGCAAAACCATCCTAGTGTCGGGGAGACTAAACCGTTACAGTTACTTGAACAACGACTTTATTTTGCACGTCTAAGCGGTTATGAGCAAACACTGGCATCAAGATTGTTGTTAATGAGTGAGCGTAAGCTCGATATTGATAGCGATAAGTTAACTCAGTTACTTTGTGACTATTTCCCCGAACAAGATGCACCAGAGCAAGGGCTCGATTGGCAAAAGGTTGCCTGTGCGATGGCAGCAACCAAAGGCTTTAGCGTTATTACCGGTGGCCCAGGAACAGGTAAAACCACGACCGTGACTAAGCTACTAGCAATTTTACAATCGCTTTATCAAAATGCCCCACTGAGTATTAAGTTGGTGGCACCGACAGGCAAAGCCGCTGCGCGATTAAGTGAATCAATCCTTGGGGCAAAACAACAGTTAAAAGATAAAATAAGCGCTGCTATTACGCCGCTGATCCCAGAAAGCGCGCAAACGATTCACCGGTTACTGGGGGTAAAACCGTTTACTAATAAGTTTAGGCATAACCGCAGTAATCCATTGCATTTAGATGTATTGATCATTGATGAAGCGTCGATGGTTGATTTATCGCTGATGGCTAAACTAATTGAGGCCTTACCAGAGCATGCGCGACTTATATTACTCGGTGACAAAGACCAGCTTGCCTCGGTTGATACCGGCAGTGTAATGAGCGATTTATGCCAAGGTTTAGTGCTTGGCCAAACACCAAGTTATTCAGAGGCGCGTTGCGCTGAACTAAACAGCTTATGCTTTAATAACCAGCGCAAATTAGTCGCAGGTAATAGTCAATTCAAACTGGCCGACTGTATCGCGTTTTTACAGCACAGTTACCGTTTCACAGCCGACAGCGGCATAGGTCAATTAGCATTAGCGGTTAATACCAATAACAGCGGCAAGCTCAATTATGTAGAGCAAGAGCTGAGCAGCGGCCAATTTAAAGACGTTATTTTAGACTATGACATTGTAAGTAAACCGATTGATAAACTAGTACAAAGCGCCGCCAGTAAATACGCTCAGTATCTTAATTTAATTAAACAACACGCGAGCGTACAAGACATACATAAAGCTTTTGCCAGTTACCAGTTGTTAGCCGCAGTACGCGAAGGCGATTATGGCGTTCATAGTTTAAATAAACGCATTGAAACGCAATTAAGCCAGCAAGGATTGATTAATGTAAACTCAAATCAGCGGCATTATTTGGGCATGCCGATTATGATTGCGCAAAACGATTATCAGCTAAAACTATTTAATGGAGATATTGGGATTTTAATGCACGACGACAGTGCCCAGCTCAAAGCCATATTTATTGACGAGCAGGGCAATCAACGGGCATTTTCACCAGCCAGACTACCAGCCCATGACACAGTTTATGTAATGACTATTCATAAATCACAAGGCTCCGAGTTTGCCTATACGGCTATGGTACTGCCACCACAAAACCAAGCAACTGCCGGCATCAACCGCCAGTTAGTCTACACCGGCATTACCCGTGCTAAAAACACTTTCGAGCTGGTGGCTGATAAAAAAGTGTTGTTAATGGCAATGAATAAATCAGTCAGCAGGGCATCAGGATTGTATGAGAGGTTGGTGGAGTTTTGAAAGGGAAAGCTTTAAGTTTTAAGCTGCTTGCTCTGACCCCGTTAAATTTATCATGTAGGTCAAGCTTTAGCTTTTTTGTTGTCACAGATGCTTTGATATAAAATGCTGGTTAATCAGAATCATGGGATTAAATAGATGAATTCTTTATTGGTTATTTTGCTTTTAATACCATTTGTGGCATTTTCACATAGCCCAAAATTTCAACAAGTGGAGCAAGAAGCTAGGTTAATCGAAGTGACGCTTTCGGGCCGGATAGGGGTAACGGTTCTTGATACTAAAAATGGAGAATACTGGGATTACAAAGGTGATGAACGCTTCCCTTTGACAAGTACTTTTAAAACAATTGCTTGTGCAAAGTTATTGTATGACTCTGAGCAAGGGGATATTAATCTTAATAGTACAGTCAAAATTAAAAAGACAGATCTTGTGACGTATTCTCCGGTTATAGAAAAGTATGTAGGACAAGCAATAACCCTCGATGATGTGTGCTCTGCAACCATGAAAACAAGTGATAATACCGCGGCAAACATCATCATAAATGCAGTAGGGGGCACAGAAAGCATAACTGATTTTGTAAGGCACACAGGGGATGAAAAAACTCGCTTAGACCGTTTTGAGCCCGAGTTAAATGAAGGAATACCAGGAGACTTAAGGGATACAACGACTCCTAAATCAATAGCAAACACTTTAAATGAACTATTATTCGGCTCAACACTTTCTCCAATGAGCCAAGAAAAGTTAAAAGCATGGATGGTCAATAACCAAGTAACTGGTAACTTGTTGCGCTCAGTGTTGCCTGAAGGTTGGAACATAGCCGATCGTTCCGGAGCTGGTGGCTTTGGTGCTCGAAGCATTACAGCTGTAGTATGGAGTGAACATCAATCACCGATCATAATTAGCATCTATATAGCGCAAACTGAGGTCTCAATGAAAGAACGCAATGAGGTGATCGCTAAACTAGGGAACTCCATTTTTAAAGTTTATACATCGCAGTCTCGTTGATAAAGCTAACGTTGAGGTCTTTCATGGATAAAGAGTTAAGTCTGATGATCCTGCCAGAACAGCTAAACCATTGAATCAAAATAGCAACTCGGCTATGGTTGATGGATTAAAAGATAAATAAAACGAGTCACTTTTAAGGCTCGTTATAGAGGGAGTAGGTACAGGTGGATATTGAAGTTGCTTTGGTAAGTGCGTTTACAGTAAATGGCAAAGGTGGCAACCCTGCTGGTGTTGTGTTTAATGCTGACAGGTTCACAGATGCTCAAAAATTAAAAATTGCCCAAGCTGTTGGGTATTCAGAAACGGCTTTTGTTGCTAGTGATAATGAAGCTGATTTTGAGGTGTCTTTTTTTACTACAACAGCAGAAGTTGATTTTTGTGGCCATGCTACGTTAGCTACTTTTTCTACTATGTTCCAAGAAGGTATGCTTACTGCGGGCACTTATGTTCAGCGCACCAAGGCTGGCATGTTATCAGTGAGTATTGAACCAAATGGTAAGGTTGTCATGGATCAGCAGTTACCTGAAAAAATAGCTGGTTTTTCATATCAAGAAATTGCCCATGTGATAGGTATTGAAAGTGATATACTTGAAAGCACAAACTTACCTATTGAAGCTATTTCAACAGGACTAGCCGATGTCATTATTGCTGTTCCTCATGGCTATTTAGATGCAATAGAGCCAAACGATGAACGTATCGCTGATTTTTGCAAACAGCATAACCTTGTTGGCTTTCATGTTTTTGAGCTTTGTGAAGTGCAAAGTAAACATACAGCCAGCTGCCGTAACTTTGCTCCTTTGTTTGGTATTTCTGAAGAGTCAGCAACAGGAAGCTCTTGTGGGGCTTTAGCATGTTACCTTACCGAGCACCTTACTGAGTTAGGAAGTGAATATGTTTTTGAACAAGGTAGGGCTATGAATTGCCATTCAATAATTACAGCATCAGTTGAGTCTAACAATTCAATAATAAACAGCGTAAAGGTGGGTGGTTTTGCCAATAGTATAGGCTCAGTAATAGTTGCCGTATAACAGCTACTCTCTTAAGCCTAGTAATTGACAATAGCGTACAATAGACTGTTTTTATTCTATGTTGAAGAAGCTTGTTTTAGCGAAGGTTAGATTACTTTAAAGGACTCAGTGTGAAATGAATACTATATTTTTGCCCATGTTCGCACACGTGATTTTGTGTGTTGTGCTATATGGTTTGCTCACTATTGCCAGAGCCCCAAGTGTATGGGGGCTTGGTAAAAGAGCGGATGGCTCTAATCCATTTCAATCTATACAGCCAAAACTCAGCGCTAATTTGAGCAACCAATTCGAGTGGCCGGTATTTTTTCATCTGGTTTGTGTGCTTTTAATTTCTACTGATTCAACAATTAGTTCAGCTTATTATTTGCTGGCTTGGGTCTTTATCGCTGGGCGAGTGTTGCACAGTGGCGTTCAAATATTCACTTCAAACATCAGGCTGCGAGGAAGTGTTTTTACAATTAACTTCATCGCAGTACTCGCAATGTGGGTGATGTATAGCATTGAAAAAATGAGCAGTTAACAAGGTGGAAATACTCGTAAACGTATCAAAAAATCAAACTAAACAGCTTGTAACCACTTAAGCCAAAAATAAGCACTAACACCGGTAAAGTAAGCAAGTTTACCAACATTGAGTTGGTGTATTTGCCCATTACTGTTTTTTGGTTAACCAGCCACACTAGGTAAGTGGTGACAATAGGCAGTAATAAGCCATTTGCGGCTTGAGCAAAAATTATCACGGCAACAGGGTCTAAACCCAGAGACGCCACGGCTGCACCAAATAATAAAATAACAATGGCGACACTTTTAAAGCGGGTGTTATCCATTTTATTTGACCAACCTAACATGCCACATACTGCATACGCACCGGCAAGAGGGGCTGTAATTGCACTGGTTAAACCAGCTGCAAATAAGCCAATAGCAAAAAAGTAATGGGCGGCATCGCCAAGTAATGGCTCAAGTTGTACCGCCATGTTGGCAGCGCTAATTTGCCCTGCATCTGTGCCATAAAATGCCACTGACGCGGTTGATAAAATTGCCAGCGTGATCACGCCACCTAAGGTGATAGACACACCCGTATCTACATTAGTTTGCTTAATGACTTTTTGCTTATCACTTTTGCTGTCGTGTCTTGCAGCTAAAACACCTGAGTGTAAAAATAAGTTATACGGCACTATGGTGGTGCCCACTAATGCCAATACCGTGGTAATTGAACCCTCAGGCATACTAGGAATAAACCCTGCTAACACATCACTGAGCGAGGGAGCAGCCATAACTAACGTAGAGATAAACACTAGGCTCATTAAAATCACTAATAAAATAAGCGCGTTTTCAACGACTTTGTGTTTACCGCTGTAAAGTAACACCGCACTTAAAAATGCAATGAGTGGCGTCCAAAGCTGGGCATTAACATGAGGAAATATTTCAATTAATCCCATACTGGCACCGCTAAGGTTGCCAGCTTCATAGGCGGCACTGCCTACTCCAATGGCGCTGATCACTAAAAATATAGCGAGAGATTTAAATAGGGGCGTTTCAATGTGGGCTCTTAGCGCTTGCGCTAAATCTTGCCCGGTGGCTACGCCGAGGCGCGCCGCCATAGATTGTAATAATATGGTGGCAATAACTGAAAACAGTAATGTCCATATTAGTGCAAAACCAAAGTTTGCACCTGCCACGCTGGCAGTCGTAATAGTCCCTGGTCCAATGAAGGCAGCGGTGACGAGTAGTCCTGGTCCTAATCGCATAATTGACCTTAATAGTACTTTTGTATATTGCTATTTAAAGTTACATCTAACGTTTTATAACGCGATGCCTGTATTATTGCTGCCACTTATATTAAGTGCCTTGCAGCGATAGCCGCCCCTTGGCAAACCCTTTTTTGATGATAATCATATGTTAAAAAAGGTCGCGTAGCATACCAACTTATATATAAATTTAAAGGGGGGGTGGCGCGTTTGCGCAAAATTAGTACAATCAACAAATAAAAGTAATAACTGCTTACCTCAGTTTAGGGCTTATTTAACGGCTTAGAGAATGACTTAATAACCTTAAATTGTTCACAGGTTTATGCCAATAACTATAGGCACTATAAACGCTTTGCACGCACTGTATTCACGCAAAGGGTTTGAATGCCCTAAATATCAACCCATTTATGCCATCACGGCTTTAATGGCCTCTAAGCCTTTTCGCAAAGTGCTGGCATCGGTTGCATAATTAATTCGAATGCACTGGTGTTTGTGTGCCCAAGCATCATCAATACCAATAAAAAAATTATGCCCGGGAATAATATAAACATCCTGTTCTTTGAGCTTTTGGTAAAGTTGTTCGCTGGTTATTTTTGCCTCTTTAAACCACAGCCACATAAAAAATGCGCCTTCTACTTTGTGTAAGTAAACGGGGAGGTGGGCAAATATTTCATCAAACAAGTTCATTGCTGTTTGTGCTTTTTCTCGATAAAAAGGCAGCACTGAATTTTTACACAGCGGGAGGAGTTCATCTTCATTAATTAGGCGTGTTACTAAACTTGGGCCAAAACTGTTAGGCGATAAAACCATACTGCCATTTACACGGCCAATGGCTTTAATTATGTCATTGTTAGCCACTACAATACCGGTTCGCAACCCCGGTAGGCCAAGCTTTGAAAGCGACATGCATAAAATAATGTTTGAGTTCCAGGTTAAGTTTACATCGGTATAAATACACCCAGGGAATGGGTCGCCGTAGGCGTTATCAATGATCAGTGGGATATTATATTGCTTAGCCAATAAATCGAGATGATGTACTTCTTCATCAGTAATGACATTGCCTGTAGGGTTAGTAGGGCGAGACACACACAGTGCGCTAATGCTGCTGTCGCTTGCTAATACTTGCTCAACAGCTTTAAAATTAATGATATATTTAAATTGGTTTGAGCCACTTTCAGTATTTAAAATTTCGATATCGGGCTTTATTGCTACAAACATATCGTCAGTTAAGCCTTGATCTGCATAGCCTACATATTCAGGTGCCAGCGGAAATAAAACCTTTTTATGGCTTCCATCAGGCATACTGCCAGCTAACAGATTAAATAACACAAAAAAATTGGCTTGGCTGCCATTACCAAGCGCTATATTATTTGCGGTTAAATCCCATGAGTATTCACTTTTTAGTTGCTTGGCCAGAGCTGCACGAAATGCATCATTACCCGTTGGGCCATCGTAAAGTCCAAATACGTTGGAAAGTGTATTATTAGCAACAAGCTTTTGTAACTCATTGATAAAAATATCATTAACCTCAGGCACTAGGGCCGGATTACCACCACCGAGCATAACAATATTTGGATTGTTACTGTTTTTAGCATCGCCTAAATCTTCCATTAACTGAGTAATACCATTAGGTTGAGTAAATTTAGTGCCGAAGTTTGAGTAATCCATAATGACCGTGTGCCTTAAAAAATGATAAGTTAGTGTAAATTAACACTAAGAATTTGATATTGAAAAATTTTCACCGCTTAGATTAATATAGCGATAACCCGCTATAATCGTTTTTCATATTTTAAGTAGGGCAGCCTTATCAGCAACCTTGAATCACACACTAAAACACCTTTAAACACCACAGCAGACGATTCGGTTATTACTGATACGATTCTTAAAATTGCCACTTTTAACTTGTTTAATTACCTTGAGCCGCCTAATGCCTATTATGAATTTGAACGCATATACACCGCAGAGCAGTGGGCTAAAAAGCAGCGTTGGCTTATTAATTACTTAACCGAGCATCAGCCTGATGTGATTGGTTTTCAAGAAGTATTTAGTATTGAGTCGCTTAAAGAATTAGTTAAAGAGCAAGGTTATGCGTACTTTGCCGTGGTAGATGAGCCCCAGGTAATCGACGACTTTATTTACAAACGCCCTGTAGTAGCGCTTGCTGCTAAATACCCAATTGCTGAAGTGGCAACTGTTGAGCATGACCATGAGCTTGCTAAAACCCTTGGTTTAACTGAGGATTTTACATTTAGCCGAAAGGTGCTTAGAGCTACAATAACCTTACCGCATATCGGCAACACGGATTGTTATGTGGTGCATTTTAAGTCTAAGCGCTTAATGATAGAGCTTGATGAGCAAAACAAAGACCTCACACCCGAAAAAAATATTATCGAGCTATTAAAAGCCGATATAGCAGGGAGTTGGGGCTCAACTATTCAGCGCGGCAGTGAAGCCACATTACTGATGATGGACATCATTGCGCGCCGCGAATCTACACAAAATCCAATGGTTTTAATGGGCGATTTTAACAACGACTTAGCTGATGGCGTTTTAAGCCATTTACTAACAAATACACTGCGCTTTGCCCCCACGTTTGACAGTAACACTTACCTTGCAAAATATTGCCTTAACGACGCATGGCAGTTATTTGCAAGGTCGCAATTAAATTTGGCTAATCAAAATAATGAAAATACAGTGGATTTAAAGCGAAAGCCTACCCATTATTTTGGCGCGAGCAGCTCAGTGCTTGACTACATTTTGCTATCTTGCGAGTTTGACTCAAGTTACGACGACAGCTTTTTTGAGGTGAGCCAGTACCATACTTACGATCGTCATTTAATTAACCCTGAATTTGAGCGTGATGATTTAAGCACCGATCATGGCGTGGTATTGATTAGCTTAGCATTAAGGTCGTAGCGGGTTTTGTTACTATAAATTGTAAGCTAATCTGCCGCTGACATAATTAGTATTAAGGCGCTCAGTAGGTGCCTTGATGTTTTCCCTTTCTTTTATCCTGCTGTTTTAAAAAAGCAGCAGTAATTAGTGCATTAACTCTAATTTATATTGATCTACATCATCTTTATTAACGGTGAGAGTGGTAAATTAGTGACGGTGGATTTTTAAGTTCGTTTAAATCACTTATTACAACTACCCTTGTTGTACTTACAAAGCAGGGTTGCTTTCATATAACAATTAGCGTGCTGTATCCTAACAATTTTTACCTTAACTACCCTCACTTACATTACTTTTACATACATGGAGTTTTAGCACATGACAATTAAATCAACGTTCAAATCTTTGAGTAAACTCGCTGTTTTGGTCATTGTGGGCGGGGCTGGCTGGTATGCTTGGCAAACCTTGCAACCTACATCATTTGCTGAACAACTCCCTGACAGTGTTGCCTATGGAAATGGCCGAATTGAAGCAACCGAGTACGATATTGCTACAAAACTACCGGGCCGCTTAGTTGACGTTATGGTGCAAGAAGGCGATATGGTCAAAGCGGGTCAAACGTTAGCGGTTATTGATACTGATGATTTAAATGCACAGTTACGTGAAGCTCAGGCGGGGCTTCGTGTTGCCAATGAGTCTCGTAAATACGCATTAGCGATTGTAGAGCAGCATAAAAGTGAGCTTAATTTTGCACAAACTGAATTGCGCCGCTCTGCAAAATTATTAGAAAAAGGCCATATTTCAACAGAAGTGGTAGATCAACAACGAACCACCTCTGCTATTGCGCAAGCTGCTTTAACCGCGGCAAACGTAAAAGTTGTGCAGTCGGATGCTGAAATAGAAGCAGCGCAGGCACGTATTGAGCGATTACAAAGCAACATAGCCGACAGCACGCTCACAGCACCAATCAATGGACGCATATTGTATCGATTAGCTGAGCCTGGCGAAGTGCTTGGCAGTGGTGGTAAAGTTTTATCGTTATTGGATTTAACCGATGTTTATATGAGTATATATTTACCAACAGCGCAAGCGGGCAAGGTAACAATAGGCTCACAAGCACGCATTGTTATTGATGCTGTTGCCGAGTATACATTACCGGCTAAAGTGACGTTTGTATCTGCACAGGCGCAATTTACCCCTAAATCGGTAGAAACCCGAAACGAGCGCGATAAACTGATGTTTAGAGTTAAGGTAAAGCTCGACTCGCAGTTATTAAAAGATCATATCAAACAAGTAAAAACAGGGGTGCCAGGGCTTGCTTATGTGTTGTTAGCGCCTGAAAAAAATTGGCCTACGTCATTACAGGTACGAGTGCCTGAATAATGGATAACGACGATAAAAACATTCAAAAGCCACCAAGTGAAAGTGTGGTTACGCTTACTAAGGTGAGCCATCGCTATGCTAATAATCGCGTGCTGGACAACATTAGTATTTCATTACCTGCCGGGAAAATGGTCGGGTTTATAGGCCCTGATGGCGTAGGAAAATCAAGCTTGCTGGCACTTATAGCGGGGGCAAGGGCGATTCAAGTGGGAGAGGTTGAGGTATTAAACGGCAATATGCGCAGCAGTGGTTTTCGTAATACGGTGTCGCCACGCATTGCTTACATGCCTCAAGGGCTTGGCAAAAATGTGTATCCAACACTTTCTGTGTTTGAAAATATAGATTTTTTTGGTCGTCTATTTTCTCAAAATAAAGCCGAGCGAAAACAACGAATTAATAACCTTTTAAAAAGTACAGGCTTAGAGGCATTTGCCGATCGCCCCGCAGAAAAGCTCTCTGGCGGGATGAAACAAAAACTCGGTTTGTGCTGCGCACTGATCCATGACCCTCAATTATTAATTTTAGATGAGCCAACAACCGGAGTTGATCCGCTATCGCGTCGTCAATTTTGGCAATTAATAAACAGTATTCGCGCTGAAAATACACAAATGAGCGTACTGGTTGCGACCGCCTACATGGAAGAAGCCGATGATTTTGATTGGCTAGTCGCTATGGACGATGGAAAAGTAATCGGTACGGGCAGCCCACAAAACCTAAAAACGCAAACTAATAAAGAATCGCTTGATGAGGCGTTTATAGCATTACTTCCTGAAGAAAAACGTCATGATCATCAGCGGTTAGTTGTGCCACCTCGTAAACAAGACTTAAACACAACCCAGTTCGCTATAGAAGCAAATGGATTATGTAAAACATTTGGTGATTTTACCGCTGTTAACAATGTGAGCTTGAGTATTGAACAAGGTGAAATTTTTGGCTTTTTAGGCTCAAATGGCTGTGGAAAAACTACCACAATGAAAATGCTTACGGGGTTACAACCCACAACCAGTGGCGAAGCAAAATTGTTTGGTGAAACGGTCGATGCCAATAACATCGAAAGCCGCAAACGCGTTGGTTTTATGTCGCAAGCGTTTTCGCTTTATAACGAGCTTACAGTGAAGCAAAACTTGGTATTGCATGCGCGTTTATTTCACTTACCCGCAGAGAAAATAGAGCCGCGCGTTAAAGATTTAATTACTCGGTTTAACCTTAAAAAATACAGTGACGATTTTCCTACCGATTTGCCCCTAGGTATTCGCCAGCGTTTATCACTTGCTGTTGCAGTAGTACATAGCCCTGAAATGCTCATACTTGATGAGCCCACATCGGGGGTAGACCCCGTTGCAAGGGATGACTTTTGGCAGTTACTCATCGAGCTTTCGCGCGAACAAGGCGTGACTATTTTTATTTCGACTCACTTTATGGATGAAGCGGCACGTTGCGATAGAATTTCGTTAATGCATGCAGGTAAAATACTTGCTAGCGATACGCCAGCTGCACTGTGCCAAGCGCGTAATACCGACACACTAGAAGCTGCCTTTATTGCATATTTAGAAGAAGCAGTAAATGCAGCCGGAGCAAGCTCGGCGATACAAGCATCGATAACTGATAAACCCAAAGCTTTGGCTACAGCGCCCGCTACTCGTAAGAATAACACTAACCCCGCATTTAGTTTGTTGCGGTTATTTGGTTATGCGCATCGCGAAACGCTAGAGTTATGGCGCGATCCTATTCGCCTAACGTTTGCTTTGCTGGGCTCGATAATTTTGCTGTTTATTTTAGGTTACGGCATTACATTTGATGTTGAAGATTTAAGCTTTGCGGTACTAGATCAAGACCAATCGCCTGAGAGCCGCAACTACATTCAAAATATGGCAGGTTCACGTTACTTTATTCAAAAAGCAGATATTAAAAGCCCGCAAGAACTTAATAAACGAATGCGCAGTGGTGAGTTAAGCGTGGCCGTTGAAATTCCACCTAACTTTGCTCAGCAATTTAAACGCGGCCGTAAACCTGAAATTGTAGTGTGGATTGATGGTTCTATGCCGTTTAGGGCAGAAACGATTAATGGTTATATGAGCGGCGTGTATTACAGCTATTTAACCAACTTATCTTTGCGCACTTATGCACAAGTACCAAACTTAGTGCCAGCTAATATTGAATCTCGCTATCGTTATAACCAAGATTTTAAAAGCATTGAGGCCATGGTGCCGGCGGTTATTCCACTGCTATTGGTATTTATTCCTGCGATATTGATGGCGCTTGGCGTAGTGCGGGAAAAAGAGTTGGGTTCAATCATAAACTTATATGTAACACCGGTTAACCGGCTGGAATTTATTATTGGCAAACAGCTGCCTTACATTTTAGTGAGTATGATCAGCTTTTTTGGCTTAGTCGCACTTGCTATTACCGTGTTTGGTGTGGCGCTAAAAGGCAGCTTTTGGGCGCTTAGTTTGGCTGCATTATTATACGTTACAGCGACTACCGGAGTTGGGCTGTTAATTTCGGCTTTTACAAAAACACAAATTTCAGCACTGGCAGCCACTACGGTGATTGTGTTGATGATTGCCGTTAACTTTTGTGGGCTAATTGACCCTGTTTCTTCCTTAGAAGGATTTGGCGCTATTATTGGCAAACTGTTTCCGACCACCTACTTTTTAGAGGCATGTCGGGGGGTCTTTAATAAAGCGCTTAATTTTTCTGATTTATCAGCCCAGCTACTGCCTTTATTCGCTTTTATACCCGTGCTGACTCTGGCCAGTGTATTTTTACTTCCAAAGCAGGACAAATAGCCATGCAACGTCGCGGAAACATTGTTAATTTAGGTATTAAAGAGTTGCGTAGTTTATGGCGTGATAAGGTTTTGCTGCTATTCGTTTTTTTTGCTTTTACTGGGTTGATTTATGTTGTGGCTTCAGCCACGTCGATAGAGTTAAATAATGCGCCGATTGCAGTTGTTGATCACGACCAATCGCAATTATCTAAGCGTATTATTAATGCCTTTTATGAGCCTTACTTTAAAACGCCAGACAGTATTTCATTAAGCGATGTTGACTCAGCTATGGATAATGGCCGTTATACTTTTGTGCTTAATATCCCGCCTTATTTTGAGCGTGATGTACTTGCAGCTAAGCAACCTACAATTCAAGTAAATATAGATGCTACGCGCATGTCGCAAGCATTTATTGGTGATAACTATATTCAAACTATTATTAACGGCGAAGTAAATGAGTTTGTGCAAGGTTATCGAACCGTTTATTCACTGCCAATAAAGCAATCGGCGCACATTATGTTTAATCCAAACATGACAAGTGTATGGTTTGGTAGCGTGATGGAATTGATGAACGTGATCACAATGATTTCGATTATTTTAACTGGCGCCGCGGTGATCCGTGAACGCGAACACGGCACATTAGAGCATTTATTAGTGATGCCGTTAAGCCCCTTTGAAATAGTGATGGCGAAAATTTGGGCCAATGGGTTAGTGATTTTATTACTGACTACGTTTTCATTATTTATTGTGATCGAAGGTTTATTACAAGTGCCTATTCATGGCTCGGCGGGCTTATTTTTATTTGGCGTTGCGATTCATTTATTTGCGACCACATCGCTGGGTATATTGTTGGGAACGCAGGCGCGCACTATGCCGCAACTCGGGTTATTGATGATCTTAATTTTATTACCATTACAAATGCTCTCTGGCGGTGTTACGCCGCGAGAAAGTATGCCTGAGGTGGTGCAAAATATAATGTTATTGGCGCCAACAACGCATTTTGTAAAATTTGCTCAAGCAATTTTATACCGAGGGGCAGGGTGGGATGTAGTTTGGCCTTACTTTTTAGCGTTAGTTGTTATTGGCAGTGTGTTTTTTACTGTTGCATTAATGCGCTTTCGTAAATCAGTGGCGCAAGGTTAGGGTAATATACCAACCTGCATAAATATTTGAACAATTTAACGAATTAAATCACCCTATAACGTTGTTAAAAATTTTTCATTTAGAACAACTAGATATCAAAAATTTTGCCTAGTTATAGAGCAATTTTCTTATCGTTAAAATAGATCCCATATCCAAGCAGATTGGTATTAAATATAACGCGTGTTTTCAAAAAAGTGGCTGTGATAAAGCCACCCGTTAACGTTAAAGCGCTAATGGGTGGCTATTGAAGTATGGGGGAGTGATACCATCCGCAATAATAATTAAGCGAATGGGTATGACTTAGTTTAGTCTTGGGTTAATTTCTAAAGGAGACAGCGTAATGGTCGCATTACTGCTTGCTCCTTTATATTCTTGATAGTCTTTGTTTTCAAACAGCGTGTAAAAAACATCAACATAATCGTCATTATTAGTAAACCATTCATCCGGCATTGCTTTTAGCAGTTCATTGGTCAGCTTAGGGATAATGGCATAACCCTGCGCTTGTAAATCAGGAATGCTCGCCATCACTTGCTCTGATATTTCTAATAATTTTATTGCTAAAGTTTTATAGTTGGTGTTGTCATCTTGTTCCATTAAGAGTAAATCAACCGCCTGCCAACGATAACGCTGCCAATGAATGAGTACCTGATTAGGGCTGTAATCGGTTTGATCATGATCTAAATACGGTAAATCAACGATATCTAATATTGGTTCATCTCGGGTCGGGTCGATACCCGTTACAATGGCATAAATTTCAGCACCACCTGAGATCCAAGGTTCTTTGTCATCTTCTAAGCGTATTTTTTTCAATACACTGGTTTGCAGAGGTTTTTCATTGCTTAACTGGTTTTGTGGACTAACCGTGGTTTTACTGAATTTGTTAGCAGATAAAATTCCTCTCATTACTGCAATACCCGCATCTTGTACTTTTTGTTGATCTAATTCGACAATAAATACAGGTTGGGTCGGCATTTGATCAACACTAAGATAATGAATGTCACCATACTGATCGAACGCTTCAATCTCGCTCCATTGCGAATCGTCACCAGCAGGTGCAAATGCAAATAAAGGGCGTTCGCCTTGCTGCCAAGCGCTAAGCATTGTGTCACTTGCCAAACGCACTTGTAACAAACTACCGGTGTTTTGTGGTAAACCTTTAAGTTGTTGTAACGCGCTGTTTGCTAAACGAGTATTTTGTTGTGTGTGCATGCCTAAAGACGGTAGCTGGTCCGCATTCAAAACCAGTTTATATTGGCTTAGCGTTTGTTTAAGATCAGCGTTTAATACACTGTAATTAAGCGCTATTTGTTTTGCGAAATTGCGTTTAATGGTGGTTACGTCTTTGTATTGCGCCAACTTAGACAAGTTTTCACCTTTTTCGATTTCATATTGAGCTGAAAAAGCGGGCGCTGATACACAGTTCAACAGCGCTAAAGTTGCTAAGCACTTGGTTATTTTATTCATCATATTTATTTTACCGTTCCGTAATCAGTAACGCTATAAAACAATACTTAGAATAAATAATCAAATAAAAATTATAAAATACGTAATTAGTACTGGTTTTAAGTTGCGCTCAGACTCTAAAAAAATACCAAGACGCTGTGATAGAGTAAGTTTTATATAAAGAATGAATCTATTACAAAAAATTATTTTACTAAAAAGTAATTGCTATATACATCAGTGGCTTATCTTTGGCTTGATAGTTGCTGTAACTACTACTCTAATAACAACACAAAGGATTAAACAATGACCGATATAGCACATTCAGCGTTTATAGCATTTTATTTATATTTAATTATGATGTTAGTACAGTGGGCAGTGGCGACGTTTAGTAAAGCCAAACAGCCTGAGGCTGTGCCAGGAAAAATTGATAAAGACCTATCTCATGAGAGTTTTATATTTAGAGCGCATCGCACCTTTCATAACACATTAGAAAACAGCGCGTTATTTATAGGAACGGTTTTATTTGCTTTTGTGATGAATTACCACAGTTCGGTTTTTGCAATCTGTATTTGGGTTTACGTCATTGCACGTTTAATTCATATGGCACTGTATTACGCAATTGCCACCGAGAAAAACCCCAGCCCGCGTAGCTACTTCTTTTTGATTGGCGTAATTGCGAATCTAGTTATGCTGGTGATGCTAGGGCTAAGATTAGCCAGCTAATAAAACCTGATAAAGCGAGAAGCATTATTTGCTTCTCGTTTTTAAATTTAATTATCTACTACAGGTTTTTTTGTGCGAGAAACCCAAAAGCAAATTAACGAACCAATCGTCACCAGCACAACACCTTGTTAAAAAGAGTCAGCTAAAGCAACGGATAAGTAAATAGAGGCAAACACAGTTGAAAAAATAGGGGTAAAATAAGACAAGGTGCCTAAAAGTATCATATTACCACCTATAACGGCCTGATTTCAAAAAGCATATCCTGACCCAATAACAAGAGTATCGAGACTGGAAATACGATGATCTACTTATGGAGCTTGAATTTAAGGCAAACGATATACTCTTGCTTATTTCAGCTTAAATAACTATGAATTGTATGCTGTAACCTGGTACGAAAAATGGATATTGGGACGTAAGATTCAGTTTAATTCGTCATCACCGATGAAAAAGATACGTACAAAATTTCGGCGTTTTAATCGGAACTTCACAAAGCAAACTATTGTTTTCTAACCGACCTTTTTCTAAATATATTTGGTTGCCATCCCCAGTGTAGGGAACCGAGCCGTAAAAATACGGTAATAAAGAGTGCGCCTAAAATACACCAAACATAAGGTACTTCTAATAGAAACAGTGTGGCATAAGTTAAGCCACCAGATAGACACGCGGTGGAGTAGAGCTCTTCGCGCATGACAAGGGGGACTTCACGGCATATTACATCGCGCATTAGACCACCAAAGATGCCCGTGGTCATGCCCATAGTAATAGCCACAATCATCGTAGTGCCTTCGATTAAGGATTTTTCAATGCCAACAATATTAAAAATTGCCATGCCCAAAGCATCGACCAGCAACATGTAATAGTTTGATACGTGAGGTAAATGACGAATAAATATTACGGCGATAAATATGGCGCTGTATGTTGCGTATAAGTAATCCGGTTCGGCTATCCAAAATACTGGCTGGTTTAACAATACGTCGCGCAGTGTGCCACCGCCGAGCGCTGTTACTGACGCGACAACCACAACACCAAAACCTCCTATGTTTTTTTCATGGCCCATTAGAGTACCTGAGATGGCAAAAAACGCTACCCCGATCAAATTTAACAAATGAAAATAGTCAGATGCCATTGTGGTCTCCATACCATTACCAAAAAAGTAGCCTATTAGGATAGCGTACTGATGATTTATTTAGCCTGAACATAGGTATTGTGCATGATTAAGTTTTAAAACAGTGCTTGCAGCGCTCTTATATTCTCAGTACAAGAATGCAAATAAGCGCTGATACAGCTAAATTCGGCACTATAAATTGACTTAAAGCGCAAATAAATTGAACGCATTAAATGGTTGTTCGTCCATAAATCATTGCTATTAGCTGTTGTTATAGTTATAACTGATGTTGGTTGTTTCAGAAGTTTCTGAAAGTAAAAAGGAGGTTGCCGAGTGTTTTGCACTCAAATTACCAGGATAATACCCATCTAATGCGCGTGTTTTGCGCCTCTCTAATTGGAGAAGTAAGTGAATAAACATGTTTTTGCTGCTGCCGCCCTCAGCTCTGTTATGGGCTTTACGCTTCCAGCGTTTGCTGATGTTCCAAACCCGACTGATACCCCATATTCCGGCACTATAAAAATAGCGGTTGATGCCACAGATCTAGCTCATCGTATTTTTAAAATAAACGAAACTATCCCTGTTAATGCTGGTGAAATGACTTTGCTTTATCCGCAATGGATACCTGGACATCACTCACCAGTTGGACCAATAAGTCAGTTGGCTGGATTGAAAATGTCAGCAAAAGGTAAAGTGATCGAATGGCAACGAGATCCTGGCAACGTATATGCTTTTAATCTTAAAGTTCCTAAAGGTGTACGTGAGTTGCATGTTGAATATCAATTCTTGTCACCACAAAGTTCAGCGCAAGGGCGCGTTATGATGACGCCAGAAATGCTAAATTTACAATGGGATACAGTAGCGCTTTACCCTGCTGGGCACTATAGCCATAAAATTAAATTTCAACCGAGTGTAACGTTACCAAAAGGGTGGCAGTTTGCTACTGCACTTGAAAAGTCTTCGCAAAAAGGTAATACAGTTACCTTTGAGGGAATTGATTTTGAAAACCTTGTAGACTCGCCAATGTTTGCCGGTAGCCACTATAAGCGTGTTGATTTAAACCCAAATGCAGATACTCCGGTATTCTTAAATGTCTTTGCCGATAAAGAAAAAGATCTTGAGATCAGTGCTGAAGGGTTAACAGCACACCGTGAGCTTATTCAACAAATGTATGCGCTTTATGGTGCACATCACTTTGATCATTATGACTTTTTACTTGCCCTGACAGATAAGTTAGGCGGTATCGGCATGGAACATCATCGCTCAAGTGAAAATAGCGCGAAAGAAAATTATTTTACTGACTGGGATAAGTCATGGGTCGGTCGCGATTTATTAGCACACGAATTTAATCATTCATGGAATGGTAAATATCGTCGCCCTGACGCATTATGGACACCGACCTATAACCAAGTTAAAGAAGCTAATGGTTTATGGGTATATGAAGGGCAAACACAGTTTTGGGGGCAAGTCATTGCGGCTCGTTCAGGACTTTGGAGCCAAGAAAATGCGATGGATATGCTCGCTCGTTTAGGTGCAACCTATGACCAAGGACGCCCTGGCATGGCATGGCGTAATATTTTAGATACAACCAACGATCCAACTATCGCTCAGCGTTCATCTTTGCCTTATCGTAGTTATCAAATGAGCGAAGACTATTACTCTGGTGGAGAATTAATTTGGTTTGCGGTTGATGCAAAATTACGTGAATTGAGTAACAACAGTCATTCATTAGATGATTTTGCCCAGAATTTTTTTGGCGTAAACCCAGGTGATTGGAATGTGTTGACCTACAAATTTGATGATGTGATTAACACGCTTAATGGTATTGAAAAGTATCAATGGGATGACTTTATTAATTCGCGTTTAAAAGGCCATGTTAACTTATCTAAATCACTGGAAGACCAAGGTTGGAAATTGACCTATAACGATAAAGCCTCTGATGGCATTAAAGCAATTGAAAGCCGCTATAAATCAACTGATTTACTTTATTCTCTGGGCTTCTCGGTAAATAAAGAAGGCAAAATGCGTGACGTATTATGGGATAGCCCTGCATTTAATGCGGGTCTTGCGCCAAGTATGCAAATTGTTGCCGTTAATAATACTCAGTTTAGTGCTGATGCACTCAAAGATGCAGTGACGGATGCTAAAGGCTCAAAAGCGCCAATTAAGCTCTTGGTGAAAAACTTTGATCAGTACAGTGAAATTCAGATCGATTATCATGATGGCCTTAAATATCCTCACCTTGAACGTATTGAAGGTAAGCCTGACTATTTATCACAACTACTAACCGCACGATAAAATAAATCCGCGTAGGTTTATCAATACTTTTAAATATACCCACAGAGTGTGGGTATATTTATTTCATGCCAACCGATTATGATTTTGCATGTACGTTGAAGTTATGGTTATTTTTTCATTGCAAAGTAATCCACAACTAACTGCGTCATAGCATTCACGCCTAATTGCAGTGCTTGCTCGTCAGCGAAAAACTGTGGTGAATGATTACTTGCTGCCGTTTTTGCATCTTGACCTTGTGGGGTAACACCTAAAAAGAAAAACAATCCAGGAGTTTCTAAAGCGTAATAGCTGAAATCTTCAGCGCCGGTGATCAAATCAGTGGTAATGATATTCTCAGCCCCAGCAACTTTAGTTAGTGTTGGCGTCATTTTTTGCGTGAGTTTTACATCGTTTACGGTGACAGGGTAGCCGTGGTCGATATGTACATCAGCTTTAGCACCACCGGATTCAGCGACCATTTCAGCTGTTTTCACTAAACGTTTTTTGATATCAGCGCGCATTGCTTGGTCAAAGGTGCGAATCGTGCCAATTAACTCGACACTATCCGGAATGATATTGGAACGTACGCCGCCATTAATAGCACCAAACGAAATAACTGACGGCGCTTTAGTAACATCAACTTGGCGAGATGAAATTGTTTGTGTGGCCATAATTATTTGTGATGATGCCACAATCGGATCAACACCATTCCATGGTCGTGAACCATGAGTTTGGCGGCCTTGTACATTGATTGTAAATGAATCTTCACTGGCCATAAGCGGACCTTCACGGAAGCCAATTTGGCCTGTGTTTAATGAACTGGTTACATGTAAACCAAACACGGCATCAGGTTTTTCTTTAAATAAGCCTTCTTTTAGCATGAGTTCAGCACCGCCTTCTTCACCTTCTGGGGCACCTTCTTCAGCTGGTTGAAAGACAAATAATACATCACCCGCTAAGTCATCTTGAATTTTAGCCAAAGATTCAGCTACAGCCATTAGAATAGCGACATGGTTATCATGGCCGCAGGCGTGCATAACACCTACTTCATTACCACGGTAGGTTGAGGTCTGAGTTGAAGCAAACGGTAAATCAACTTGCTCAGTGACAGGCAAGGCGTCCATATCGGCACGCAGTGCCACCAAAGAGCCTTTTTTACCACCTTTGAGTTTAGCAACTACACCAGTATGGGCTATCCCAGTTTGTACTTCGAGCCCCAGTGCTTTTAAATGTTTAGTAATGTATTTAGCCGTTTCAAATTCGCGGTTACTAAGCTCTGGGTATTGGTGAAGATGGCGTCGCCAAGTGATCACTTTTTCACTTACACTGTGGTTAGCTTTTTTTAGATTCTTGTTGAGCTGTTGATCAGGAGCTGCTGCAAAACTTGGTGCAGATAACGTACTTAGCAATAACCCGCTGTAAATAACTTTGTGTAACATAGTGATCCCTTTTATTATTTGATTATTAAAACTAATGTAGAGTAAACCGATATGAATGAACAGGACCGTGCGATAATTAACCAAGGAAATTGGTTTAGTAGCCGCTCGGAAGAATTTCAACACCAGCTATTGTTACATGCAAAAGTAATTAAACTCGATGCGGGTGAAGCATTATTTTTAAGAGGAGATGAAAATGCGGGTTTATACGCTGTTGTTAATGGAGTTATGCGAGTTAGTGGAGTAAATGGAGAAGGTAAAGAAGCGGTACTGAGTTTTATAGATCCCGCTATTTGGTTTGGTGAAGTTGCTTTATTTGATGGTGGTTTGCGTACCCACGATGTTTATGCACAAACACCCGCTCGATTGCTACATGTACCGCATCGGGCACTGATACAATTATTAACAATCACGCCTGTTTATTGGCATGATTTTGGTGTTTTACTTTCACAAAAAATGCGGCTGCTGTTCACTTCATTAGAAGATCATGCTTTATTAACTGCACAGCAGAAAGTCTGTAAACGGCTGGTTATGATGGCAACCATGTCGCTGCCCAGTAATACCGCTACTATTATGTTATCGCAGCAACAACTCGCAGATATGACCTATTTAACTCGTCAAACTATTAATCAAATCTTGCAGTTATTAAGTGAAAAAAAGCTTATTTCCCTGCATTACCAGCGTATAGAAATTCTTGATAAACAACAGCTGGCTTTACTTGTACATTAGCTGTGCTATTTTTTACCTGATATGGGTTCACTGGCCTTAAATTTGCTTTATAAAATAAAACTATCAATGGATTCGAAGCAATAACCGAATTGCCAGAAACGGCAAAAAATAGCCAAGCTGATACTGTTAGTAGCCTTAAAAACCCTTCATATGGAAAAGACTTTTTAGAAGAAGTAAATGAAGCGCTTATTTATCAACGACTAGGTGTTGATAAAGATTAAATAGCTGAACATAAGGCCGCGATTGAAAAGCTGACAGAAAAAATACAACAGCAGGGGGGAATGACGAATTAGCAAAACAAATGGAATCGTTACAAAAAATGCTTGGACAAGAATATCAAAAAGGCCGTGAGTTACAATCTAAAACTCCGGATCACGATAAAGGTAAAATCATAAGCGCATTTGTATAAGTGGATTTTACAAATGTCGGGTAGAAGACATTGTTACGTTGTGTTAACTGCTAAAGTAAATAATAAGATAATTATATAAAGTAAAGAAAATGAAAACACTGCAACAACAACTGGGCAATTATGGCTTATATCACCGTTCAAAACGCAATGTACTCACACACTTTTTTGGTATTCCACTCATTGTATACGCTGTATTGTGTTTATTAGCGCGTATTTATTTACCGGTTGCTGATCATGTTATCAATGGCGCTCATGTTTTTGTGTTAGCTACTGTGATTTATTATTTACTGCTTAATGTCTCACTAGGTTTGATAATGGCTGTTATTTTAGTAGTAATGAGTATAGCGGCTGCGCCAATTGCTTCACTTAGTTTTACTAGCTGGTTAGCTGTTAGTATAGGTGTTTTTATTTTTGGCTGGGTTTTACAGTTTATTGGGCATTATTTTGAAGGTAAAAAACCAGCTTTTGTTGATGACTTAATCGGGCTTATCATTGGGCCATTATTTGTGCTTGTTGAGGCGCTTTTTTTACTCGGACTATATAAACAACTTGAGCAACAGATCACAGACATTGCGGGTCCTACAAAGCCTTAATAATAATCATAGGTAGAGCATGAACTTTAATAATAAAACGGTGTGGATCACCGGGGCATCATCAGGTATTGGTAAAGAGTTAGCGATACAGTTAGCACACTTAGGCGCTAATATTATTTTATCAGCCAGAAGTGCAGATAAACTAAATCAACTTTGTAGCGAGTTACCGGCTGGACAACACAAAGTAATACCTCTTGATTTATCACAACCTGAGCGGGTACTTGAGTATGTTACAAATAGTATGGCTACGATTGGTAACGTTGATATTTTAATTAATAATGGTGGCGTGTCGCAGCGTAGTTTGTTTTTAGAAAATGACTTTATTGTGTATCGTCAACTTATGGAAGTTAACTATTTTGGTTTGATTGCGCTAACTAAAGCGGTATTACCGAGTATGGTTAAAAATGGCGGCGGCTGTGTAGTATCAATCAGCAGTGTCGCAGGTAAAGTTGGCTCTAAGTTCAGAACCGGTTACTCAGGCTCTAAATATGCAGTCGTTGGTTTTATGGATTGTTTGCGAGCTGAAGTGGCCGATAAAAACATTCATTGTTTGACTATCTGCCCAGGCTCTATAAAAACGGCTATTGCTCATAATTCACTTAATGAACATGGTATTGCGCAAAATAAGGCTGAATACTCCATTGAAAATGGTATGGATGTAACGGCTGCTGTGAAGCAAATGGTCAGTGCAATAGCTAAACGTAAAGATGAAGTGGTGGTTGGCGAGGGGATCAGTGGCTGGGCTCCGACTATAAAACGTTTCTTTCCTAGTTTTTTTAATCGTATGACAGCGAAAAAGAATTATCGTTAAACAAACGATGAATAATACCGTGCTGGTATGCATTAACAACGGCTTTATAGTTTATAAATTAGCTATAAATTGATTTTTCTGCTGTATTAGTAAACAGTTGTGCGTAGAACGATGGGTTAGAGTGTAGAAAAAACAGGCGATCGTTTATGCTCTCGCTGGAATTGGTCTTTTATACTTGCACCGATAATTATATGCCCTTAAAGTAACTAAAATTATGTAAACGAGTGATGAATACTGTGGAACAAAAACAACTTAAAGAATTAACACCAGAAGAACAAGAACAAGCAAAGCAGCAAAGTATTGCATGGCAACGTGAGTGTTTTCAAAATGCACAAAAGCATTTAGCAGAGAAGGGCGTAATGCCAAAAACTTTGCTAGAAAAAGAAAGCCGCTTTATCGCTCCGTTATGTGCCCTATGGAAGTTTAAAGGCCAAGACGGTAAAAGTTATTGGGTTATCACCGGTCGCTTACCAACGGATCATGCGTTAGCATCAGTTGCCGAAAATGCGCGTGATGCGCTGCGATATTTTTCTCTGCAATGGCAGTTAAAAGCAGATCAAATTATGCAAATTGGTGGACACGATAAAACTAAAGTTGATTTTGCAAACCTACTAATTAATCGTGCGCATGGTATTTATGAAATGTACGAAAAAGAACAGCTGTGGGCAAATGAAGTTAATTAATCTGAAAGCTTATTTATAATTTTAACTTAAAGATTTTAATATAAAAAACAGCTTTAAAAATTAAAAAAGCGAACGTGTTATGTGGAGTTACACATTAATATGTTCGCTTTTTTTTATGCCTATTGCATTAAATTGGTGGTTTTTAACTCGCTAGGATGGCCATTTTTAATAAATTTTTATCAATGCACCAGTGTAAATGGTTTCGTATTGAATTTATTAATGGGGCATTGCATACGAAGCCGTGGAATACCTGCTTCCATAAACACACAACCTTGTTGTTCAAAGCCATTACGTTTAAATCGTTCTACCTCATTTAAAATACAATTAATGCTGACGCAATCACAACCCTGCTGTTGTGCAAGCTCAACAATATAATTCAGCAATGAACGATAGACGGAGCGATTACGGTGCTCTGGCAGCACCGCAATACGGCCAATAAGGCCATCGCTACATAATCGGCCTGTTGCAACTGGGCCTTGGCTGTCATCTGTTACCAGTATATGATGAGCATATCTATCAAGATTATCAAACTCGATATGTTTGGGAATATGTAGTTCACATACAAATACCCGCTCTCTGATCTGTTGTAGTAACTCCTTGCCTATATCCCATTCTACCTTGTTGATATGATAGCCCATACAAACACACTCCTAGCAAAACCAAATCCCCTCATTAATTAGTGTAGTAAAGGTTTGTATAAAAACTAAACTATTTTTTGAACTATTTAGTTGCTCTGCTGTCACCATAGTATGGTCAGTGAGTAATTTAACCGCAGTTAAGTCACTAACAGGGAGTGGGTAGTTTTCACCATTTACGCTGAGAAGTATTTCTTTTTCAAAAACTTGATACAATGCACGGGTGCCACCGAGGCGCTCAAAAATCACATCATCATCATTCAATAGCTCAGCTATTTGCTCACTATCAAATAAATCTTCTGGCGGCATTAAATCCATTTCATGCTTAGGTTGACTAAGTGTATTACCTAACCAAGATTTAAGTAATGCGTCGTCATTTAGGGCCGCTTGCATTAATAGTTTAATGTTTTCGACTTCGCAAGCTTGGATCTCACCTTTAGAATCGCGCAGTGTTATTGCAGGATCTTGATAACGGCTATTTCCCGCTTCTTTATCAATAATGTGATCAGCAAAGTTTGATAATAGATCGCGTTGATTTGGTGCACGAAATCCGATCGAGTAGTTTAATGCGTTTTCTACAGCATAACCTTCATGTGGGCAGCCCGGCGGGATGTATAAAATATCGCCTGGTTCTAGGATGCAATCAATCACGGCTGGAAATTGTTCAACTTGTAATAAACTTTTATTTTGTGCAAATTGTTTTAGTTTATTATCTGGCATACCGACACGCCAATGACGCTTGCCTTCACCTTGAATAATAAATACGTCATATTGATCTAAATGCGGACCGACTCCACCCCCAGGCGTTGAAAAGCTGATCATTAGGTCATCAATACGCCAATTAGGAATAAACCGAAATGGTTCCAGCAGCTGCGCAGCATTAGGGTGCCAATGATCGACTGCTTGTACGAGTAGGGTAGAATGTTGCTCGGTTAGTAATTCAAAATCTTCAAATGGGCCATGATGCGCTTGCCAGTCATTATCATGATTAGTGATAATACGCGATTCAATGCTCTCTTCCATGGCAAGACCGGCAAGCTCATTAGCATCAAGCGGGTCGGCAAAGTCTGTAAACCCTTGCTTGATCAAGAGCGGTTTTTTTTGCCAATACTGTGTTAGAAAGTCTTGCTCGGATAAGTCGTTAATCGTTAATTGATACATGCTGCGCCCATTAAAATGAAAAAAGCGAAAGGCAAGAGCCTTTCGCTTTATAGTGTATATAAAATAAGTTGTCGCAGAAAGCTTAAACTAGGTTGTCGATAAACTCGACAGCACGACCAATATAGTTAGCCGGTGTTAGTTTTTTCATTTCTACTTTTGCTTCTTCCGGTAACTCTAAACCATCGATGAAGTCAGCCATGATCTCTTGATTTACACGTTTACCACGGGTTAAATCTTTTAGCTTTTCGTATGGTTTTTCGATACCGTATTTACGCATTACCGTCTGAATTGGCTCTGCTAGCAGTTCCCAGTTCTGATCTAACTCGTCAAGTAAACGTTGCTCGTTTACTTCTAACTTGCTTACACCTTTTAGGGTTGATTGGTATGCAATTAGCGCATAACCCATACCAACACCTAAGTTACGCAGTACTGTTGAGTCAGTAAGGTCACGTTGCCAGCGAGATACCGGCAGCTTTTGCGCTAGATGAGCGAAAATAGCATTTGCTAGGCCTAAGTTACCTTCGGAGTTTTCAAAATCAATCGGGTTAACTTTATGTGGCATAGTTGATGAACCAATTTCACCCGCAATGGTTTTTTGTTTAAAGTGATTTAGCGCTATATAGCCCCATGCATCACGGTCAAAATCTAATAAGATAGTGTTAAAGCGAGCAATCGCATCAAATAACTCGGCAATGTAGTCATGCGGTTCAATTTGCGTTGTAAATGGGTTGAATGTTAACCCTAGGCTAGTTACAAATTGCTCAGCATGATTGTGCCAATCGTAATCAGGGTAGGCACTGAGGTGAGCATTGTAGTTACCTACAGCACCGTTGATTTTACCTAGCATTTCAACTTGTGCAATTTGGTCACGTTGACGCTTTAAACGCATATATACGTTGGCAAATTCTTTGCCCATAGTTGAAGGTGTTGCAGGTTGACCGTGAGTACGTGTCATCATTGGTACTGCTTTGTACTCAATGGCTTTTTCTTTAATTGCATTAAGTAGTTGATCACAGTAAGGAAGTAATACTTCGTTACGTGCTTCAGTGAGCATTAAACCGTGAGACAGGTTATTGATGTCTTCTGATGTACATGCAAAGTGAATAAATTCATTAATTGCATGTAACTCGGCGTTGTCAGCTACTTTTTCTTTTAATAAGTATTCAACGGCTTTAACATCGTGGTTTGTAGTACGCTCGATATCTTTTACACGTTGCGCATCGGCTTCGCTGAAGTTATCAACAATCGCGTTAAGTAAAGCATTGGCTTCGTCGCTAAATGCCGGTACTTCTTTGATCGCATCAGCTGCTGCAAGGGCTTGTAACCAACGAACTTCGACTGTTACACGGTATTTTATCAAGCCAAATTCGCTGAAAATACTGCGTAGTTCAGTGGTTTTGCTGCCGTAGCGACCATCCACCGGAGAGATAGCTGTTAACGCTGAAAGCTCCATAATAACTCCTAAATTTTAGTTTTGAACGATAATTAAATATGGTTTTTAGCAATGGCGATAATTCTTCTTTTCGCAAAGAAAAAGTGACGGCGTTTACCGCCCATTTGTCGCCATAATACTGCACTGCGAATACCTGCTAATAATAATGCACGTATTTTGTGTTGTACTAATTGCTGTTTTAGTAAGTCAGGCTTGCCATAAACCTGAATTCGGTGCCCTAGGGGGCTAAGCACCTTTGAATAAATATCGGCAAGAGCCGTAATAACAGTGTCATCAGTAATAGCAAAGTGATCAAGACGTCGCTTGATATCATCAATGCTTTTACCAAGCTCTGCTAAGCTACTTGCTTTTGCGCTCAGTGCACGCTCAAGTTGCATTAAACCGCCAACGTATTTGACGATTTCAACATCTTTCTTTTCACCTGCACTGAGTTGATCAAGTAATATTTTATAACCATCTCTTAGATTCTCAGTGCCTTGATACACATCACTGGGTGAATCAGGGGAGGTTTGTACAATACTGGTTAATAGTTTTTCTAATTCGTAATCGTTGCTACTGCCGTACTGCGCTATTTTTTGAACTTGTTTAGCAACTTGGCACATGGCTGCTAATGCCATGACTTGGTGTTCATTCATTATTTGATCACCGAATCAATAATACCGCCACCTAAACATATTTCGTTGGCATAAAATACCGCAGATTGTCCTGGGGTTACTGCTTTTTGTGGTTCATCAAATAATACTCGGGCAAAACCATCATCGCCAACGAGCAGCGTACAGTTTAGGTCTTCTTGACGGTAGCGAGTTTTTACCGTGCAGCGGGTGGTAGCTTTTGGTCCAACACGATCAACCCAGTGTAATTGGTTGGCATTTAGTCCATTGCTGTAAAGACGCGGATGGTCTTTACCTTGACCAACAATCAATACGTTGCGTTCTAAGTCTTTATCTACTACATACCATGGTTCGCCAGAGCCTTCTTTCATGCCACCAATTAGCAAACCTTTACGTTGACCGAGAGTGTGATACATCAAGCCTTCGTGCTCACCAACGTTGTTACCGTCTGTGTCTTCAATAACACCCGGTTGTGCAGGTAAGAATTTTTGTAGGAAGTCTTTAAACTTACGCTCACCGATAAAGCAAATACCGGTACTGTCTTTTTTATCGTGGGTAATTAAGTCTTGCTCTTCAGCAATGCGGCGCACTTCAGGTTTGGCAATATCACCAACTGGGAACAGCGTTTGTGCAATATGTTCATGACTTAATGTGTATAAAAAGTAGCTTTGATCTTTGTTATCATCAAGACCACGACACATAACGTATTTATCATCGCGTAATTCACGGCGTACATAATGGCCCGTGGCTATAAAGTCAGCGCCAAGCGCCGTTGCTGCAAATTCTAAAAAAGCTTTGAATTTGATTTCTTTATTACACATGATGTCAGGATTTGGCGTACGGCCTGCTTTATATTCAGCAAGAAAGTACTCAAATACGTTATCCCAATATTCTGCGGCAAAATTAACTGTGTGTAGTTCAATCCCCAGCTTGTCACAGACTGCTTGCGCGTCTTTTAAATCGTCGGCAGCAGCGCAATATTCATCATTATCATCTTCTTCCCAGTTTTTCATAAACAGGCCTTCAACTTGATAGCCTTGTTGTTTTAATAAATAAGCTGATACAGAAGAATCAACACCGCCGGACATGCCAACGATGACTTTAATGTGACTATTTTCGCTCATGGATAATTTCGCTTATACAGGTTGCTGTCATTTACACTACTAGAGCTTATGCGAACAAAACAGGGTGATAAAAGCAACCTTGATTGACTACATAGGCTATGAAAGGCCGCGATTATAGCATGTAAATCGACGGCCAAGCCACCCAAAATATGAGTTTTGTCGTGGGGTTAAGTGTGTATAAAAATCTTTGCGTAATTGAGCATTAAGGATATACGGGGGGTTAAGGCTATAAGTTTAGCTTCTAAGCTTGATATGGCTGAGTTTAAGTTGCAAAGGCTCTTTCAGCGATAGTGAAACTTAAACTCATGTATATGTAAGTTGTTATTCTACACCAATAAACCCGCCGGTTTGGTGTGTCCACAACGCGGCATAAATGCCATTTTGTGCCAGCAGTTCTTCATGGCTACCTAGCTCTACAATGCCGCCCTCATCAAGTACGATGAGCCGATCCATTTGTGCAATAGTGGATAGTCGATGCGCGATGGCAATGACGGTTTTACCGGTCATTAAATCATCAAGACTAGCTTGAATAGCCGCTTCAACTTCAGAATCGAGCGCGCTGGTGGCTTCATCTAAAATTAATATCGGGGCGTTTTTCAGCAGCACCCGAGCAATGGCGATACGTTGGCGTTGACCTCCAGAGAGTTTTACGCCGCGCTCACCCACTTGAGCTGCAAAACCTTTGTTGCCTTTGCTATCTTCAAGGTCATCAATAAACTCTAGCGCTTTGGCTTGTTTAGCCGCTTTCATCATTTCTTCATCGCTGGCATCTGGGCGGCCATAAAGGATATTTTCTTTGACTGTCCGATGCAGTAAAGAAGTATCTTGGGTAACCATCGCAATGTACTTACGCAGGCTTTCTTGACTCACTTTTGAGATATCTTGGCCGTCGATGTTGATACTACCGCTATCAATATCGTAAAAACGTAGCAACAAATTAACGAGTGTTGACTTACCAGCGCCAGAGCGACCAACAAGACCTATTTTCTCTCCGGCCTTGATGTTGAGATTTAAGCCATTGATAACAGCGCCGCGATTCGTTTCGTTTGCGGCTTTACCGTAGTTAAAATGCACATTATTAAAGTCAATTGCACCTGTGGTTACACTTAATGTGCTGGCATCAGGCAGATCATCGACTTCAATTGGGTTTGATAACGTTTTCATACCATCAGCGACAGTGCCGATGTTTTCAAACAAGCCACTAATTTCCCACATGATCCACTGTGCCATGCCATTTAAACGCAGAGCTAAGCTTACCGCAATTGCAATTGCGCCGGCACTAATGGCGCTCAGAGTCCATAAATACAAAGATAATGCCGCAACACTAAATACTAATAAGTAGTTAAGCGTTTGAATGGCAAAATTTAAACTGGTAACTAAGCGCATTTGCTTATACACAGGTTGTAAAAATACATCCATGCTGTCTTTTGCGTACTGCTCTTCACGTTGGGTATATGAGAACAATTTAATAGTCGAAATATTAGTGTAACTGTCAACTATTCGGCCGGTCATCTCAGAGCGAGCGTCTGCTTGCGAGCTAGCCACTTTTTTGAGCTTAGGTACATAGTACATTTGGATCAAAATATACAGAGCTAACCATACAAGCAAAGGAAGCATTAAGCGCCAATCGGCTTCGGCTACTAAAAACACCATAGCGCCAAAATAAACCACTATGTACATTAATACATCAAGTAGTTTCATCACGGTTTCACGCACCGCGAGGGATGTTTGCATTACTTTGGTGGCGATGCGCCCTGCAAATTCATTTTGGTAAAAGCTCACACTTTGGCGAAGCAAGTAGCGATGTGCTAACCAACGAATTGACATCGGGTAATTACCTAACAAGGCTTGGTGCAATATCGCAGAATGAAAAAACACCACGATAGGTAGGACAACAAGTAGCACTATCGCCATTTTTATGAGTTCAGATTTTTGCTCAACAAATAATGTTTCAGGGGTGTAGATACTTAGCCAATCAACAAGCTGGCCCATATAGCTAAACAGTGATACTTCTAAAATCGCGAGCAATGCTGCGCTTAGCGACATAAAAAATAGCGAGACTTCCATACCTTTAGTGTAGTGACGACAAAATGCAAATAGCGTCGCAGGAGGCTGGGTAGGCTTTTGTTCGGGAAACGGCTTGATCATCCGCTCAAATAATCGATACATTTTAATATCTTGAATAGCAAAAATGGCGTTAACTATATCACTGAAAAGCGACAAAAACAGGTTTGCATAATGATCTTTTTGCTTGTTCGTCGGTTATTACAAAACAACAGTGACTACCATTTTATTTTGCCAATCAGCATATCTTTAAACATCACCCAGTCTGCCCATAAGCTATAAAACGGGTATTTGAACGTAGCAGGGCGGTTTTTCTCAAAGAAAAAATGACCAACCCAGGCAAAACCATAACCAATAATGGGTAGCAACCACAACAGCATAAATTGTTGGCTATACAGCACATACAAAACGATAATAAGCACCAAAGAGCTACCAAAAAAATGTAACCGTTTGCAGGTAATATTTTTATGTTCTTGTAAGTAGTATGGGTAAAACTTCTTAAAGCTAGTAAATTCTGGTGTACTTTTCATATCACATATCTTGTTAATGCTAGCTATTACTTGAAAAAAGGCGTTGGTGTGTTTTAAACGCATACTCGTCAGTCATGCCACTTAAATAATCACAAATTACTCTGTGTGTATTACCATTTTGTTGTTGTGCTAGGCGAAACACATTTGCTGTGGTTTCAGGTAAAAGTCGTAATGGTTCGCAGGCAAATGCTTCAAATAATTCAATAATTAACTTTTGTCCTTTAAACTCAATTTGCTGCATATGTGAAGCACGAATGAGTCGTTGATAAATAAATGACTTTAAAGTCTCAAGTAAATGCTGATAACAGTGGGGTAGTTCAACGGTGTAATTTAAAATTGGATTTTCAAACTCAAGTTCTGTGTGCACAATGGATGATTGAGTAATAAATAAGTTTACTAATTCCCCAATCACATCTTTACGTTGTGCTTCGCTACCTAAAAATAGCCGCTCGGTTAAGTTACTGTCGCCAAGCCACTCACATTGCACAAGCTCAAGTGCGGGTAAGGCATGATTTTGCCACTCTTTTAGGGTGATTTGCTCTGTTGCAATTGCGTCTTCAAGGTCATGTACGGCATAAGCAATATCGTCGGCAAGTTCCATAATTGCTGCATCAAGGGATTTAAAACTGGTTTTAGATCTAAACTCATCGACGGCCTTAAAATCGCCTAAGCGTTGTTTATCAGCGTCAGATAAAGGCGCTACAATCCAGTCAAAGGTCGCTTTATCATCCTTGTATAAACCTTTTGCTGGACGCCAGTCGTCAGCTTTTATAAATGCACGTTGCGGATCATGATGTGGGATGGTGTGCCATAAGTCATCAATAAAAGCCGGGTATTTTATAAAGCCAAGCAAAGTACGGCGGGTTAAGTTCATACCATGACCATCACTGTATGGTTCGAGTCTTGAAACAATGCGCAGTGTTTGTGCATTGCCTTCAAAACCACCATGTTCACGCATCATGTAGTTAAGGGCAATTTCACCGCCATGGCCATAAGGAGGATGGCCTATATCATGCGCCAAACAAAGCGTCTCAAGCAAACTAGGGTCGGGAAAATGTGTGAAGTCAGGGTGTTGTTTCTCTAAATGACGAAGTAAACCACTGCCAATTTGCGATACCTCTAAAGAATGAGTTAATCGTGTACGATGAAAATCATTTAGGCCAATTCCCATTATCTGAGTTTTAGCTTGCAAACGTCTAAATGCAGCTGCATGGATTATCCGGGAGCGGTCTACTTGCCACGCTGAGCGATTGTCATTAGGGCGAAACTTGTTTTGATTTATTATGCGGCTTTGCCAGTCTAATTCCATTAATGAGTATCCGGTAACTTTTTTAGCGTTTCTATGCGCTTAATTGTAGCTGATTTTTTTAGATTATAAATCCTTCCAATGGGTATATTCGCCTTTATTGAAGGGCTTAGGTATAATGAATGGTCAGATGCGTGTGGATATACCATGCATAAATGTTAGTTTCTTTGAGAGAATACATGCTTAAGTATCTTTTTCGTTTAATCGTTAGCCTATTTTTTATTTGGGCATTGAGTTACCCATTTATAGAAAAATCGGATCCAGTTATTGAGGACGAAACAACCTCAATCAAGCCACCAGTCAAAAAGAAAGAAAAGCCATTACATAATGTTAAACTTCCTGACTTTGATGGTTTTAGTGATGTAAAAGAAAAAAAACATGCTTTTTTTAACTTTATTCGGCCGCATGTTGAGGCTGAAAATAAAAAAATTCTGCAGCAGCGGGCAACGTTGGAGATTGCATTGATGATGATGCAATACGATGAACCATTAAGTCGCACGCAAACCAAGCAAGTTAAAACGATTTTAAATAGCTATAAATTACCAGAAACGATTGATAGTTTGTCTTTGCGTAAGGCATTAAACCGAGTTGATATTATTCCTAAAGAGTTAGCGCTGATGCAAGCGGCCAACGAATCAGCATGGGGGACGTCTCGGTTTGCTCGAATAGGTTTAAACTTTTTTGGTCAGTGGTGTTATAGCAAGGGCTGCGGTATGGTGCCTAATCGTCGAAATACCGGTGCAGATCATGAGGTGGCGGCATTTAAATCTGTGCGCGCAGCCGTGACTTCTTATTTTAAGAATATTAATACTCATGCCGCCTATAAACACTTACGTAGTATCCGCGCCGATTTACGTTTACAAGAAAAGCCAATTTCAGCGACTAAACTAAGCTACGGATTAACCTCATACTCTGAGCGTGGTGAGGCGTATATCGAAGAATTAAATCAAATGATCAACCAAAATAGAGCCTACTTTGATGAATAACCCAGTACGTAGTATCAGTCATATTATGGCAGCTGCCGTTGTACTAATAGCAACGTTTACTGTGCAAGCAAAAGAGTTTGTGGTCTCCTATGATGGCTTTTATGATCGTTTAAAAGTCGTCAATAAAGGTGATTTTCAATTTGCTCAGGTCAATTTTTACATCACCGACATTGCTAGTAATGATGAATGTTTAATTAAAACCGGGCGCATTATTACTGAGCGAGAGGAGTTTCCACTTAATTATACTGAGCATGCTCAGCTTTTACTTCCTTTTGATAAACAACTTGATACAAATAAAGCTGTGGTGGTTATCGAGCCTCAGAACGAAAATCACGATTGCCAGTTAAAACTGCAAATTGAAGCGCGTGAGTTTAATAATAGTAATTTGAATAAACACCAGTTGTATCAGCTTAATAATGAGTTTGATGAATTATTATCGGATCTGTCGGGTTTTTTTGTTAGCAAACTGATGAGCTTTTTATTGCCTGAACAACAAGGTGTAGTGCTGACTTTTGCAGAGCCAGTCACTATTGCCGATCCTGCTTTGGATTGCCAAGGGGCAATTTGTCATGTCAGAGTTACTGAGCAGTGGGAAGACGATAAAACAGCATTTGCTGTGTCGGTGCCATTACTAAAAGTAACGCCATGGATAGCTAAGTAGTAAAAAACAGTTCAGCAAGCGTTGTTAACAGCAGCGCTTGATTTATGTTATTACTAATCAATGCCTATGAATAACCTTGTTTTTAGGCAATTAAGTTACACGCAGCCCAAAGCACGTTAAAATACAGTCATTATAGATTTAAAATAATTCCTTAGATATGAATAAAACCCATGTGATTGAATGCCTGCGTTTTGCTTTAGAAGCGCAACTTACTACCGCGCAGGCTGCTGCAAAGACAGCCCATGACACCGCCACTCATGAAGAAAATATTGCTGAAAATAAATACGATACATTAGGCCTAGAAGCTGCCTATTTGGCACAAGGGCAAGCACAGCGTGTGAATGACTGCCATTTGAGTATTATCGAGTTTGAAAAGGCATTTAAAATCGCTGTATCAAGTAAAGTTACCATTGGTTCGCTGGTCTGTATCTGCGATGAAGACGAAAATCTAAAATGGTATTTTTTAGGACCACTTTCTGGTGGTTTAAGCATTAAAATAAAAGACACCACAGTGTATGTTCTCACACCACTGTCACCATTAGGTCAATTACTGATGGATAAGCAACAAGGTGATGAGTTTAGTTTTACAATAGCAAATAAATCCACGTTATTAGAAATTGTTTCAATAAGTTAGTGGTGCTGAAAGGCGCTTTAACCAGCTTTATTAGACCTTACTGTGGTTGATTAAATTTACTTATCTTAACGCTAAAAATTACTCGTTGGTAAGGTAGCGAAAAACCCTTTATAAATCACCTGTAGATTAAGCAGTAGCTGAATCTAAAGCACCCATCCTGTTAAGTACACCAGTAGCACAACAATGACTTAGCAGTATGGGTGTTTCTATTTACATTCACTCTTATATTTGTATTTTGACTTATTTTAGGAAAAGTCGTGTTTAAAACCTTGATTGTGGTTGATAACAACGAGCAGGCACTTGCTCATTCATTCGAAAACGTAATTACCTTCAACACTTACTTACGAGATTACCCAAAGCATAATGAGCCAAAAACGCGCATTATTAATCTATGCGACTCAAGCCAATACTTGAGTAAAGGCTATTATTGCTCATTACTTGCTGAGGCACGTAAACATCAGGTATTACCAAGTGTAAAAACGATTAATGCGCTACGTTGTGGCCAAACTTTAATGCTTAATGTTGGTCATCTTGATGATGCCTTATATTTTGGGCACGCAGTAAATGAATTACAAAACAAAGCGGCAAAAATGGTATTTAAACAATACCCAGCGCCTATTTTATTTGTAGATGAAGCTGGGTTGTTACAGCAAGGTTCATTGGCGTCGCTTAATGCTCAGCAGCATCAAGACTTTGTTGCTAAATTAACTGAGTTTACGCAAACACAGTGGCGTATAAGTAGTACGCAAAAACGTTACCGCTGGGATATGGCTATTTTAGTTGATCACAATGAAAAAGTACCACCAAGCGATAAAGATGCAATAGCCCGTTTTATCAAAGCGGCAGCTAAACATGGTATCTATGCTCAAGCGCTAAGCTTTGACGAAATAGATAATATCGCTCAGTTTGATGCGCTATTTATTCGTCAAACAACTGCAATTGACCACCCAACTTATCGTCTGGCAAGTAAGGCGCAGAGCCTAGGATTAGTGGTGATTGATGATGCTGAGTCTATTTTACGCTGTTGTAATAAAGTGTATTTGCATGATGCGTTTAATTATCAAAAAGTACCGAGCTTAAAAACCGTAGTAGTAGCTGATCAAAGTGATGAAACCATCAGTCAGCTTGAAGAGGCATTTACTTATCCACTAGTGCTTAAAATGCCGGAAGGGTCGTTTTCAAAAGGTGTCTACAAAGTAACTGATCGCAATGAGCTGGCAGCAAAATTGGCTGAGCTATTTGAATTTAGCGCTTTAGTTCTAGCCCAAGAATATATGTACACAGAATACGATTGGCGAGTAGGGGTACTAAATGGTCGTGCTATCTATGCATGCCGTTATTTAATGGCTCGCAATCATTGGCAAATTTATAATCATGATGCAAAACGGTTTTTCTCTGGTGGTTTTGAAACACTGCCTACTTTTGAGTTGCCAAAAGCAGTTTTAGATGCGGCATTAAAAGCATGTAAAACTGTAGGCAAAGGGCTCTATGGTGTGGATGTTAAAGAACACCAAGGCCGTGCATATGTGCTTGAAGTAAACGATAACCCAAGTATTGACCATAAAGTAGAAGATGGTTACTTAGGTGATGAACTCTATATGATCATTATGGAAGAATTTAAACAACGCCTCGAAGCACGAGGCCGGAGTTAATGACCGAGCATAGTGTGGCAGTTCGCGCTGCCACAGATAGCGATTTAAAAGCGTTACTTGAGATAGAGCAGCAAAGTTTTAATCAAGATAGATTGAGTGCGCGTAGCTTGAAGCGCTGGATTGCAGCCAAACATGGTATTTTAATGGTTGCAGAGTTAGATCAACAGATACTCGGCTATGGCTTAGTGTGGTGTCATAAAGGCACTCGTTTAGCACGTTTATATTCGCTAGCAGTTGCACCAAATGCACAAGGCAAAGGCATTGCTCAGCAGCTTTTGAAAGCACTAGAAAGAGCAACGGCTGAACGCGGGCGGTTATTTATGCGTCTTGAAGTGGCGGTAAATAATAAAGCTGCAATCGCACTTTATGAAAAGCTTGGCTATCGGGTATTTGGGCAATACAGTGACTATTATGATGATCATAGTGATGCCTTGCGGATGCAAAAAAACATTCGTAAAACTAATGAGCTTGAGTTTTCGCGTGTAACGCCTTGGTATCAACAAACAACCGAATTTACTTGCGGGCCAGCGGCATTACTAATGGCAATGTCATCAATAAAAAAAGCGATTATTTCACAAGTGAATGAGCTTGATATTTGGCGTGAAGCAACCACTATTTTTATGACCTCAGGTCATGGCGGTTGTCATCCATTAGGACTTGCTTTAGCTGCCAATAAACGCGGTTTTACAGCCGATGTGATTATTAATACACGTGATACATTGTTTGTTGATGGCGTAAGAAGTGACAAGAAGAAAGCGATTTTACATACGGTTCATAATCAATTTGTGGTTGAGGCAATTAATCACAAACTAGATGTGAAGTATCAAGACTTAACCCTTGAGCACATAGAGCGCTGGTTAGCAGCAAAAATGGCCGTGGTGCTATTGATCAGTACGTATCGCTTTGATGGTAAAAAGTCACCGCATTGGGTGTGTGTAACGCATTTAGATGAGCATTGTTTATATGTTCATGACCCTTTTTGTGAAAGCGATAAACAGCTGGCGATTGATTGTCAACACGTACCCATCGCTAAGAGTGACTTTTTAAAAATGGCCAGTTTCGGTAGTTCTCGTTTGAGTACGGCACTGGCTATACACATGCAGTAATTTTAGGATTTTGAGTGACTTTTTTTGAATTAGTAGATATCGCCCCCTATTCGTGGTCGGCAATAGGCAGTGCTGCATTTTGTGGCGCTTTGATTGGTATGGAACGCCAGTTACGGGGCAAACCAGTAGGAATAAGAACCTCAGTGCTGATTATATTAGGTACTTATTTGTTTTTAGCCACGGCGTTTATGCTCCATGGTGATGTGATTGACCACTCGCGCGTGGTTGGTCAAATTATTACTGGCATCGGCTTTTTAGGTGCTGGAGTTATGCTCGCTAAAGATGGTGCTGTGGTTGGGGTAACATCGGCGGCAACTATCTGGGTTTTGGCATCTATTGGTGTAGTGATTGCAACCGATAATTTATTGGCAGCTATTAAACTATCCATTTTAGTGGTGGGTATTTTATATGGTGTAGATGTCCTTGAAGCTAAGTTTAAAAGCTTAAGTAAAGGTGTACACGCTAAAGTTAAAAGTTATCACAAACGATACTATCGAAAAGAAATTAACGAGTCAGAACGCCACTAAGAGTGGCGTTTTTATGTTGATAAAGTAATGCTTTGATAGCTCAATGCATCTTCAATAGGAGCAGGGCGGCCAATAAAGTAACCTTGCACATTATCAACATTTAATTTTCTTAATGCGTTAAGCTCTGCTTGCGTTTCAATGCCTTCGGCAACAATCGTACAGTCTATTGCTTTAGCAAAGCCACACAGTGCCTTGGCCAGTAAAAACTTCCGATTGTCTTTATTTATATTTTGCGTAAGGCTGATATCTAATTTAATAATGTCGGCTTCTAGTTCTAAAATATGTTGAAACGACGAAAAGCCAGCACCTACATCATCAATAGCCAAACGTAGCCCTTTTTTTCGCAGTGGCGCTAATGCAGCTCGCATTACTGTATAGTCTGATATTGGTGAATGTTCAGTTATTTCTAATACCAACCTTGAACAATCGGCTCCTTGCAGAGTATATTCAAGTGCACCCGAGAGTATATGGGATGGTGAACAATTAATGGCGATATAAGTGGTATCATTAAATTGCGCAATATAGGCGAGGCTGTTTTTTATTGCCAGCATTTCCAGAGATTCATCTAGGCCCACATCTGTTGCCTCTTTAAACCAGAGATCAGGTGTTTTATAAGGTTTGGTAAAAAAGCGTGACAGTGATTCAAAGCCCGCAATTTTATTACTAAATAGATTAAAAATAGGCTGAAAATAAATACTTATATTGTTGCTTGCAATAACCTCTTCAATTGCTAATTTGGTTTGGCCATGCAATGCAGTGTTATGCAGGTTTTTTTCAATTAATCCAGTTGCAATTTCAGAGATCATCTTTAAAAAAGACAAGTCCCGCTCGTTTAAGCTTTCATCATGATGCGATTTGTAACAACAAAATGTACCATATAATTTACCATTTGAAAGATTGATAGGCACACCAATATAAGCGCCTATGTTTAACTTGTCGGTTACTGGCATTATTTGAGTAATTGGATTTGTTTTTGAATTGGTAATAATAGGGCTAAGCTGTTTCTCACTGATTTTATGGCAATATGTTTCATTAATAGGATCGGAATTGCCCACTTTAACCGTTTTATTTGCTGATGGATTATCGACAACTTTGAAAACGCGCTCATCGTTAATAAACTCTGAAATAAAAGCAACATCCATATTTAAATGTTTGCGCACCAATCCCAGCAAATTTGTCAATTTAGCATCGATTGTTGAATTATCTTTTTGATCCAAAAGCACATCGCTAAAATTTGCCGTCATGGCGCCTCCATGTAATTTTTAGCACTTTTAATGCTATTACTATAATTTATATAGATATAAACGTCTAATTAGCGTTTGATTTTATTTGCTGCTTAGTTCGGTTTTCTCTATCTATGATCGAGGGACTAGCTCGTTTAAAGATTTACAGTCCAGCGCGATTAAATCGGTCGTTAGTTGCCTAGCAAGTCCGACATCTAGATGGTCCTTGTCGTACGCTTATCGTAATAATAAGAGTAAGCCTATGCTTTTGTTATTTTAGCGTTTGAGTAGGTATACTAATTGGGGAAGTTAAGATTTGTAAAAAATATTAATCTGACTACGCTAATAACCAGTGATTATTTATTTAGGTGTTGTTTAATGGAATCGAGTTGGCAAATAATACAGTGGAATGGGCCGAAAAGAGTTGCATTACTGCTGTTTGCTTTCTTTTTTACAATACCGGTAGTGGCCAAACCAAGCTATCGTGTTGTGATATTAGTCGATGATAGTTATCCCCCATATTCTTACCTTAAAGACGGTGAGTTAGTGGGCTTATATGTTGATGTAGTTCGTCAAGCTGCCGATTTGATCAGTGAAAAATATATTATAGAGTTGCAACCAGTACCGTGGAAGCGCGGTGTTGACGCACTTAGACGAGGAGAGGACTTTGCCTTACTACCTCCTTATAAAAATGTGCAAGGACGCAGTTTTATTTGGCCTTACTCAGAGCCGCTACATGAAGAAGTAATACAAGCTTTTTGTAATCCAAACTCAAGCTTACTCAAGATTGAAAACACAGAATATCCATTAAAGCCGATTAATGTTGGTATCAATGCAGGGTATCTTTTATTCGATCAAGCATTGAACACTGCCCTGGAGCAAAACAAAATAAAAATATGGGAAAACAAAGATACATTATCAAATATTTTGAAGCTGGCTAAAAATAGAATCGACTGTTATATCAATGACAAGTGGGCCATCTTATCAGGTATTAAAGCACTTAAGCAAAGCCATCCATTTGTTGATTTGAGTCAACTTCAGCAAGACAGAATTATTTTCAAGCGAACTGCTCACATTGGTTATTTGAAAGCACCATCAGAAAAATTTCCATTTAAGGATGACTTTATTAAAGAAATGGACGCAGCATTAAAGTTAGTATTTGAAAGGCGTACTCAAATCGACAGCGATGATAAATGATGCGCGTTAAACGTCGATACTGATGTTTAACCCGCACTGTATATTTTGCTATCTAAAAGGTTTAACTGTTTAAAAATAACACCCCGCAACTTATTAACCAAATAACTTTCTTCTAACCACTTTTCGATACTCGCTAGGCGTTTGCGAGAGCACTTTCTTAAACACGCGGGTTAAATGACCTTGATCATTGTAACCCACCTCTAAAGCAACCTCCTGAATTGATAAGTTAGATGATGCAAGTAGCTCTTTGGCTGTTTGTACGCGTAATTGCTGCCAATATTCAATGGGGCTTTGGTTGGTCGCAATGCGAAAACGGCGGGTAAAAGAGCGGTAACTCAAACTAAATAGTTGAGCGACCTCTGTTAAACTTTGTTCTGTGGTTAAGTTGTTTTTTAACCAAAATTGAATTTGCGCGATGAGTTCATCTGGATGCCGATCAACGGCGCCTTCAAGGTAGCGCTGATCTTCGTAAGGTTTCCTAATTTCGTGAGAAAAGTTGCGCTCAACATGCTGAGCGGCGGCCTGTCCGTAGTATTGGCTAATAATATGCACGATCACATCTGCTAAGGCATTTAGACTTGCCACACTGTATAAGCGCTCAGATTGAGTGATAAAAAAATCAGGCTTGAGCAGTACTTGTGGGTAGTCGCGTTTAAATTGTTCTGCATAATGCCAATGAGTGGTAGCGGGGTGACCATTTAATAACTTAGCTTCAGCGACTAAGCAATTGCCAGTACCCACGCCAATGATTGAGCTACCCGTTTGCCAGCTGCTGGCAAGCCACTGAACTAACCCAGAGTTTGCTCTGACAACAGGGCGAGGATTGCGCCAAATACCGGGCACAATAATCAAGTCACTGTAAGGTGCTGTGCCGTAAGTGTGATCCGGTAATATTGCTAAGCCGCTGCGATTTTTGATAGGTTCGCTGTCCTCAGCGATTAAATTAATCGTTAATGGCCGAAAAATTTTGCTGTTTAGATGCCCCTTGGCGTACGCCTCACCGGCTCTGAGCATTTCAATTGGCAAGGTGACACTGGTGATCAATAAGTGCTGGTATACCAAAATACTTATTTGCAAAGGGCTAAGTACCAAGTTGTTGTCCATTTAATTGCTCCGACCAGTTTGATTTGGCCTCATAGGCTCATTATTTGGCTATTTAAGCACAATGTTGATAATTAAATCCATCTAAACTGCAAGCTTCTCCTATAACACGTTTTCTCAAGGTAAATTATGACAGCATTACCCGTTATTATCGGCATGGGTGGAATTAACGCCGCAGGCCGTACTTCTTTTCATCAAGGTTATCGTCGTATCGTGTTAAATAACTTAGATACTCAAGCCCGGCAAGAAACATTTTTAGGCCTCGCCACGTTAATGAATTTAGTGAGTCTTGTGAATGGGCAACTGCAAGATTTAAAAGGCAATACTGTTGAGCAAAGCGACATAGAAGCACGCTTTGGTGAGCAAATTATTGCCGGTACGTTAATTCGCAAAATTGAAAAAGAGCATTTTGATGTCGATGCAACACCATGGCAGCAAAAAATGACGTTAACCGCGTCAGATGAAAGCGCCATTGTGTTTGAAACACGTCGTCGAGATTTACCTTCGCCGGTCCCTACAAGTTGGCAAGTAGAAGAGCTTGAAAATAAAAAAGTAAAAGTAACCATTGCGGCTCAGTTTGATATTAAACATGATTCTACTCGCGATAATCCGATTAAATCGGCTGGGCAACTACCAACAGGGTTTGATCCATCTATTATGTACAACAGTCGCTACCAGCCACGTGGTTTACAAGCCACTATTTTTGCTGCTACTGACGCGATTAAATCAACCGGACTTGATTGGCAACACATTATGAATAGTGTTGAGCCTGATAAAATTGGCACTTATTCAGCGTCGGTTATTGGTCAAATGGATGACAAGGGCTTAGGTGGTTTAGTAAAAGCGCGCCAGCAAGGTGATCGCGTCAGCACCAAGCAGTTAGCGCTTGGCTTAAATACAATGTCGACCGATTTTATTAATGCCTATGTGACGGGCAATGTAGGCACTACGTTTTCAACTTCAGGCGCGTGTGCAACATTTTTATATAACTTGCGCGCTGCAGTAAACGATATACAAGCAGGGCGTACACGTGTTGCTATTGTGGCAAGTGTTGAATGCGCAATTACCCCTGAAGTTGTTGAAGGCTTTGGTAATATGAGTGCGCTGGCGAATATTGAAGGTTTACGACGCTTGGATAACTTAAGCAATGATGATGAGCCTGATTATCGTAAAAGTAGCCGCCCATTTGGCGAAAATTGTGGCTTTACTTTAGGTGAAGGCGCACAAGTAGCGATTCTAATGGATGATGCGTTAGCACTGGAGTTGGGGGCAGACATTCTAGGCTGCGTGCCTGATGTATTTGTAAATGCTGATGGCGTTAAAAAATCAATTACATCACCGGGACCGGGTAATTATATAACCATGGCGAAGTCGGCGGCATTAGCCACGAGCTTATTAGGTAAAGAAGCATTACAACAACGTAGCTTTATTTTAGCGCATGGTTCAAGCACACCGCAAAACCGCGTAACAGAGTCATTAATTTATCATAAGGTGGCACAAACGTTTGCCATTGATAATTGGAAAGTAGCAGCACCAAAAGCGTATGTAGGGCACACAATTGCGCCAGCTAGTGGCGACCAATTAGCGATGGCGCTGGGTGTATTTGCACATAATATTATGCCGGGTATTACCACCATAGATAAAGTGGCCAAGGATGTGCATAACCAGTATTTAGATATTCGTACTGAGCATTATCAATGCGAAGACATGGATATTGCTTTTATTAATTCAAAAGGCTTTGGCGGAAATAATGCCACCGCCACTGTTTTGTCACCCATGGTGACCATGAAAATGTTAGCAAAACGCCATGGTAGTGCGGTGATGGATGCATATGCATTGAGCAATCAAACCGTTACAGCTGCTCAGACTAATTATCAGCAACAAGCTGACTTAGGACAATATGAGCTAATCTATCGCTTTGGTGATGGCATGATTGATGAAGATGAAATTGTCATTTCTGATACCGACATGCATATTCCCGGTTTTGATAAAGCCATTGCATTTAGTAAAACGAATCCTTATCAAGATATGTTTTAAGCACATTATTCTTGAGTGGCAAGGCGCTTTTATAGCGCCTTTTTTAATGCGTGAAAATTAGCCCTATAAAATTTTTAAATTGTCATTGGCTGCATTTTTTTGTTGAATCACCGCAGTTTACGCGATCTGTCATTTATCCTTGTTATAATTTCAAGCTATTAAAGAGGCCAACGTTTGAGAGTCCTATGATCGCCAGTTTATTATTGTTAAGTGCCAGTGTTACATTAGATAGCCATTTACCGCCATTGTTGCCATGGCAAGGTCAAAGTTTGGCACTGATACAACAAAAAGGCCCATTAACCACTGATTTCGAACTAAGCGAAGGGCTAAAGTCACCAAATTATCAGCAAACTATGGCCTTTGTAGATCGTCTTGTTGCAGCAAACCCTACCCAATTCCAAGTGCAAACTATTGCACATAGTGCCAGTGGCCGTGCGATCAACATGATGGTAGCAAGCGAAGATGGTGCATTTACACCTTCGCAGTTAATGCAAAACGCCAAGCCGACTATTTTTATTCAAGCGGGAATTCATGCCGGCGAAATTGACGGTAAAGATGCGATGTTTATGTTGCTACGCGATATTGCAACCGGTAAACGTCGAGATATTTTAAGCCAAGTGAACATCTTATTTATTCCTATTTTAAATGTTGATGGCCATGAGCGTAGTAGTCAGTTTAATCGCATAAACCAGCGTGGGCCAGTTGAAATGGGCTTTAGAACCAATGCTAATAATTTAAATTTAAATCGTGATTTCACCAAACTAGATACGCCGGAAGTACGTGGTGTATTAAAGGTGATCAAGCAGTTTAACCCAGATTTATATATCGATGTGCATGTGACTGACGGTGCAGATTATCAATACGATGTAACTTACGGGTACAACCCCGTATTTGCCAGTGAATCGCCAAGTGTGTCAGATGCGCTCAATAATTATTTTAAACCTATCATCGACACAAAACTACAAGAGCAAGGCCATATACCTGGGCCGCTGGTATTTGTAATGGATAAGCGCGAGTTTAAAAAAGGCTTAGCGGGCTGGGTTGCCACGCCTCGTTATTCGAATGGTTGGGGGGATTTAAGATCGTTACCCACAATTCTTGTCGAAAATCATTCATTAAAACCGTATAAACAACGTGTACTTGGCACCTATGTATTTTTAGATGGGGCTATTTCAGCATTGGCGCAACATCATCAACAATTAACCGAAGCGGTTGAAAAAGAACGTACTTTTGTGCCAAGCCAGCTTATTGTTGAACGCGGTTATGCAAAAGAGCCAAACACTATCGCATTTGCAGGGATCAAGTATTCGCGCAGTAAAAGCGCCTTGAGTGGCCAGATGGAAGTAAAGTATTTAGGCGAAAAACAGCACTATGATGCGTTGCCCATTTACTGGCAGAAGGACGCAAAAACCGTGATCACCGTACCAAGTACATTTTATATTCCACCTGCGTATCCACACATTGTCGAAAAACTCAAATTACATGGTATTACAGTAGAAAACGTGAGCAGTGATGAGCTGGTAACTAATTTAAAAGTCGCGGTAGTAACAAAGCATGAATTTGATAAAGCACCGTTTGAAGGACGCTTTCGAGTAAACGCAGATTTTGATTTTGTTGATGTACCAGAAAAGTCTTTGACCGGTTGGTATAAAGTTGAAACTGCTCAACCTTTCGGTGAGTTAGTTGCCCATCTTTTACACCCCAAAGCACCGGATTCATTTTTTGCGTGGGGTGAGTTTAATACGATTTTTCAACGTACTGAGTACATGGAAAACTATGCATTAGCGCCGTATGCTCGCCATATGCTCAAAGATAAACCGGCACTTGCACTTGAGTTTGATAAAAAAATTCGTGAGGATGCCGCTTTTGCTAAAGATGCACAAGCACGATTAAACTGGCTCTATGAGCATACGCCATTTTATGATCAAGCTTATTTAAAGTATCCTGTGCTGATGACATTTGACACTAAACCGCAAATAAAGAATTAACATATGGAAATAATTACCGTACCGGTGACCGCTTTTGCACAAAATTGCCGAGTGGTTATTTGTAAACAAACACGCCACGCAGCGGTTATCGACCCGGGTGGCGACGCTGATAAAATCATTACTGAGCTTGCCAAGCATCAGTTAAGCTTGCAGTGTATTTTACTCACCCATGGCCATCTTGATCATGTCGGTGCGGCAAAAGTACTTGCTGAGCATTTTTCTGTTGATATTGTCGGGCCACAAAAAGACGAATTGTTTTGGTTTGATGCATTACCTATGCAAGCGCAAATGTTTGGCTTTGCACCAATTGCGCCTTTTCATCCTCAGCATTGGTTAAGTCATGGCGATACGTTTACATTGGGTCAATTGCGATTTGACATTCGTCATTGTCCGGGCCACACGCCTGGGCATATTGTATTTTATGAAGCAACACATCAGTTAGTGATAGTGGGTGATGTTATTTTTAAAGGCTCAGTAGGGCGTACAGACTTCCCTAAAGGGGATGCCCAGCAGTTACTTGACTCGATTAAAAATCAAATTTTGACACTGCCTGATGAAACGCGAATTCTATCTGGGCATGGACCTGACACTAAAGTGCTGACTGAGCGCATATCGAATCCATTTATAAGTGGTAAATTTGGTTAGTTGCGCATAATAAATGCATAAAAGTACAAGACTCAACCTATAAACCAATGTATAATTTAACCAATTTAGTAAAATAAATAAGAAATAAAATGTCTCTAAATCATGTTGACCGCCAAATTTTGGCACTGTTACAGCAAGATGCAAGTCTTTCGACCGCTGATATTGCTGATAAAGTCGGTTTATCTCAATCACCTTGTTGGCGTCGTATTGCTAAGCTTGAGCAAGATGGTTACATCAAAGGCAAAGTTGCCTTATTGGATGAGAAAAAGCTCGGCTTTGATATGCTAGTGTACGCTCATGTTCGTTTATCAAATCATGGCCGTACAAATTTAGCTGAGTTTGAACGACTTATCCTAAGTTATGATGAAGTAACAGAATGTTACAGTATGGCTGGCACTATGGACTTTATGTTGCGGATCATTTCTAAAGGCATTGAAGGCTATGAACAGTTTGTTCGTGATAATTTATTGAATCTTGAATTTGTTCAAGAAGTTCACTCAAACGTCACTATGACTTGTGTCAAACGCAGTACATCGCTGCCACTTTAATCGTATTTAATCATGCTAGCGCTATAAAGGCGTTAGCTTGTTCCTCTTACTGCAATTGTTAACCTTAGCTTAATTTGTTAGAATTCAGCGCTTTTTTGATCCCACACCCCGAAGAGGAATTCAATGTTTAACTTATTAAGCAAGGCGCCGAGCTCTGCTAAAAACGATATCTTATCAGGTATAACGGTTGCCCTAGCGCTCGTTCCTGAAGCTGTTGCATTTGCGTTTGTTGCAAATGTAGAGCCTTTAGTTGGTTTATATGCAGCATTTATTGTTGGCTTGATCACCGCTATTTTTGGCGGCCGCCCAGGTATGATCTCCGGTGCAACCGGTGCACTTGCCGTTGTTATGGTAAGTTTAGTGCTAGATCATGGGGTTGAGTATCTCTTCGCGACTGTATTACTGATGGGGATACTGCAAATACTAGCAGGGGTGTTTAAGCTCGGTAAGTTTATTCGTATGGTTCCGCATCCGGTGATGCTCGGGTTTGTAAATGGTTTAGCGATTGTTATCTTCTTAGCGCAACTAGGGCAATTTAAGGTGTCCGATGGTCAAGGTGGCATGCAGTGGATGACCGGCACGCCGATGATGATCATGCTAGGATTAGTCGCCTTAACGATGGCTATTATTCACTTTTTGCCAAAGTTGACTACAGCTGTGCCATCAACATTAGTCGCTATTGTTACTGTAACCGCCATTGTTATCGGATTTGATTTAGAAGCGCGTACAGTACTTGATTTCTTAAAAGATATGACCGGTGACAGTGCGGCAACTATTGCTGGTGGTTTACCACAATTTCACATTCCAATGGTGCCATTTACCTTTGAAACACTGAAAATTATTTTACCTTATGCACTTATTTTAGCGGCAATTGGTTTGATTGAATCATTATTAACCCTTAGCCTAATTGATGAAATCACAGAAACCCGTGGTCACAGCAATAAAGAATGCATTGGTCAAGGCGCTGCAAACGTTACCTGTGGTTTCTTTGGTGCGATGGGGGGCTGCGCGATGATTGGTCAATCAATGATCAACATTAACTCAGGTGGTCGTTCGCGTTTATCTGGTATTACAGCAGCATTAATGCTCCTAGCATTCATTATTTTTGCCGCCAGTTTGATTGAAATGGTGCCGCTGGCAGCATTGGTTGGCGTGATGTTTATGGTGGTATTAGGCACCTTTGAATGGGCGAGTTTCAAAATGATGAAACGCGTCCCAAAATCAGATGCTTTTGTCATTGTATTAGTATCGGGTGTAACGGTGATAACTGACTTAGCAATTGCAGTATGTGTGGGTGTGATTGTGTCAGCCTTAGTATTTGCATGGCAACATGCTAAACATATTTTTACTACAAACTACATTGATGAAGAAGGTTCTAAAGTCTACGAACTACACGGCCCATTATTTTTTGGCTCAGTGAAAAAGTTCGCGGAGTTGTTTGATGTGAAAAATGACCCTAAAGACGTTATCATCGAATTTAAATACAGCCGAGTGGCAGATCACAGTGCCATTGAAGCAATTGATACTTTAGCTGATAAATACACCAAGGCAGGTAAGCAGTTGCATTTACGCCACTTGAGCCCAGACTGTATACAGTTATTACATAAAGCGCGCGACTTAGTCGAAGTTAATGTAATAGAAGATCCAACTTATAAAGTTGCTTCAGACAAACTTGCTTAAACGAGACGTTTGATAAAAAAGCGAAGGCACTGCCTTCGCTTTTTTGTTGCTATCGAACAAATCATTGGCTGAAACCGTAGATGACATTAAAATTTATTTAAGTCACATAAAAACCAGTGCTCGGTGAGTCAATTATTGAGACTAAGCTCGACTAGTGCAGCTAGTGCCTGTATAATTCGCGGCCTCTTTATACCGTCTTATTGCCTGTATTAACTTTTCCTTATTCAGCGAACAGTGTACTTGTCAGTATTTGCTTAGGAAATTCATTTTGATCTCTACCGCTAATATCACCATGCAGTTTGGTGCCGAACCCTTGTTCGAAAATATCTCCGCTAAATTTAGTAACGGTAATCGTTATGGCTTAATTGGCGCCAATGGATGCGGTAAGTCAACCTTCATGAAAATCCTCAATGGCTCATTAGTGCCAACATCAGGTAACGTATCAATTGGCCCAGGACTGAAAGTCGGTAACTTAAGCCAAGATCAGTTTGCATTTGAGCAATACTCAGTGGTTGATACTGTGATCATGGGTGACGTTGCATTATGGAAAATAAAGCAAGAACGTGAACGTATTTATTCACTGCCAGAAATGAGTGAAGAAGATGGTATGAAAGTCGCTGAGCTTGAAAGCGTTTTTGCTGAAATGGATGGTTACAGTGCAGAAAGCCGCGCGGGTGATATTTTATTAAAAGCGGGTATTGAAGAAGAATTTCATTTTGGTCTAATGTCACAAGTAGCCCCTGGCTGGAAGCTGCGCGTCTTACTTGCGCAAGCCTTGTTTGCTAACCCTGATATTTTATTACTGGATGAGCCAACCAATAACTTGGATATTCATACCATTAGCTGGTTAGAGCACGAACTTAACCAGCGTAAATGTACCATGATCATTATTTCTCATGACCGCTATTTTCTTAATGCGGTATGTACTCATATGGCTGATATTGACTACGGTGAGCTGCGTATTTACCCAGGTAACTACGAAAAATACATTGAAGCATCAACACTTATTCGTGATCAATTACTTGCTGGTAATGCTAAAAAGCAATCTGAAATTGAAGAGTTACAAGATTTCGTTAACCGCTTTGGTGCTAATGCGTCAAAAGCAAAACAAGCGAGTTCACGTGCTAAACGCATGGATAAAATCAGCTTAGATGAAGTGAAGTCGTCAAGCCGAATGGCGCCGTCATTGTATTTTGATGAAGGTAAAAAGATGCACCGCCAAGCATTGATCTTAGAAGACTTTGGCCATGGTTTTGACGGTGAAGTATTGTTTGAAGGCGGCGAGCTGATTTTAGAAGCAGGTTCAAAACTTGCGATTATTGGTGAAAACGGTGTTGGTAAATCAACCTTTATTCGCTGTTTAGTGGGTGAACTTGAAGCTAATCACGGTGTTGTAAAATGGTCAGAAAATGCATCGATTGGCTATTGTCCGCAAGATAGTAGTAAAGACTTTGATAACGATTTAACCTTGTTTGATTGGATGTCACAGTGGCGTACAGCCAAGCATAACGATTTAATGGTGCGTGGCATGTTAGGTCGGTTATTGTTTACTGCGGATGATGCGAATAAAAAAGCTAAAAACTGCTCAGGTGGTGAGAAAAATCGCCTATTGTTTGGCAAATTAATGATGCAAGACGTAAATGTTTTGGTGATGGACGAACCGACAAACCACATGGATATGGAAGCCATTGAAGCGCTTAATAATGCATTAAAAGGCTTTGAAGGTACGCTGATTTTTGTCAGCCATGACCGTGAGTTTGTTTCATCATTGGCAACTCGTATTATTGATATTCGTGACAAAGAAGTGGTTAATTTCCACGGCACCTTTAACGAATTTATGGCAAGCCAACAAGAGCAAGCGAAGCTTTTGGCTGCAAAGTAAAGTTTATTGATCTCAGTTTTATTAAATGCATGATCATGCAAGCGAGTTCAAGAGCTCTGTAAATCAATATAATTGGTATTAAGTATCAGAAAACCGGCTGCGGCCGGTTTTTTTATGTCTAAATTATGTAAAATTAAAAAGTTGCTTTGGTGTAGCTTTAAAGCGTCGTAACGTTAGCGCTGATAAAACCGATTTAATTAGTATAATTTTTAAGGTATCTATGTGGTAATTAAAGCTCGTATTACTAAATTAGTGTCGAATCTTGAAAAACTAGCGCCCACCTTGTGTGTGCTATTTGTTAGCGGGGCTCTATTATTTCCTGATATGCTCACCGCGCATATTCAACCACTGATCATTAATGCATTATCAGTGTTGGGTGGACCATTTTTTCTGTTAGTTAATTTTTTATTGATAAGCGTTATTGTGCTGGCTATTAGCCCACTCGGACAACGTAAAATAGGTGGAGAGCATACATCTGTCGAGTTTTCAACTTTTGGTTGGTTGTCAATGTTATTTGCTGCAGGAATGGGATCGGGTTTAATTTTTTGGGGCGTAGCAGAGCCTGCCATGCACGTATTGCAACCGCCATTAAAGCAAAGTCTTTACCCTGATAGACAAGGTGCTGCATTGGCTATTACGTTAGTAAACTGGGGCGCTCATGCATGGGCACTCTACGCAGTATTTGGCTTAGTCTTAGGTGGTTTGAGCCATAACAGTGGCAAAGCGGGAGATATAAGTGCTCCGGTGTTGAGTGTAACAACTTCATTTTTAAGTCGCGCAGGGCAGCTAAAGTGTAAATACGTGATCCAGTTAGTGGCCATTTTAGCTATTTTTTTTGGTGTAGTTGGCACGATTGCAAATTCAACATTATTACTACGAAAAGGGATTGAGCTTGAGCTTGGCATTAACTCGCCTTGGTTAGTTGGTTTGATTATTATTATGTTATTAGCGCTGTTGTTTAGCTTATCTGCGCGCTTAGGATTAAAAAAGGGTATTCAAACACTCAGTCAATTTAATGTTTTTTTAGCATTTGGAGTACTTATTTGGCTCATCATGATGGTACCACTACAACCGATTATAGATGTGGCGATCAGTGGCGTTAAATTTTATAGCCACTTATTAGTGACAGGGACATGGCAATTATCAAGTCAACTAAATGATCCTGCTTGGGCTAATAGTTGGACGTATAATTATTATTTTTGGTGGCTAGCGTGGGGACCTTTTGTTGGGGTTTTTTTAGCTAAAATAAGTCAAGGTCGGCCAGTTTGGCAATACATTGTTGGCGTAGTAATTGTGCCAACTTTCGTCACTTTAATTTGGTTTAGTGTTTTTTCGGGATCTGCTATTGCTTGGGATAGCGGCCATAGTAGTGGCATTATGGCCGCTATTAAAACTGATTATACACAAGGCTTATTTGTATTTTTTAAGCAGTTAGGTTGGCAAGGAGGTGTGCTTATTTGGTCGAGCTTATTATTATTACTGATCTTTGTTGCTACTTCGGCAGATTCTGCAATTTTAGTGATCCGTAATTTAGCGGGGACAAAAAGCAGTCATCGATTTAGTTTGTATGTGTGGTCTTTTACTTTAGCTCTAAGTAGTTGGGTATTGTTATTACAAAATAATGAATTACTTAACCGAAGTATTGCAATTATTGGTGCAGTGCCATTTTTGTTTATTTTTATTTTGCAGCTGATAGGATTTGTAAAAGAGTTTATGAAGGAGTTACAAGTGTAGTTAAACCTATTACTGTTGCTATGCTCGAGCTAGTTTATAGTTTAATTACTTTATTGTCATTCACTTACAGTTTTTTACAGTGTTTTATACTCGTTCGTTTATAGTGAGTATTACAGATACAACCACTAAGCAATACTAATGCTATTAAAAACTGGCTCATTCGAGGTAGTTAAATAATAACTTACGCATTTAAGCAATGGGATATAAAGGATTAAATTTATGTTCAAGCACTTTATTACTGTTTTACTTGTCAGCCAATTACTAAGCGCATGCACTGTAGCGGGTGTATTAGTTGATGGAGTTATTTATTCAAAAGCGGATACAAATTATGATGCTGATTTAGCGCAGGCCCCCGCACATGTATCGCCTCAAGATAATACTTACTTTAGTCATGAACAGACTTTGTCATTTGCGGACTTAGGCATCGAAGTAGATCGTTTTTTAGTGGGGTTAGTGCAAGAAAGCTCAGAGCCTACTCTGGTATGCAAAAGAATAACTAAATCAATACAACAATGTGAGGAAGTAACGACTGACAACCTCACAGTAGAGAATACAATTAACGCTGAAGATACAGTTGATGAAATGATAAGTGTTCGTCGATAAAGCTGCTGATAAAAAAGTAACTATGATCGTAGCCTGCGTGCATATTCAACGTTAGCGGGTAATTAACTTGCTTTGCCACTGCAGTTAGGTTGTCTGGTTTTAGTTGCTCGACTAAAAAATTATCGGCATCACCTTGGTCAATACGCATTGGTAAAAATTCGTTACTGTGTGCTTTTTTCATTAGTTCAGAGCTATCGTAATTGGCCCATTGTGATTGATCATCTCCTAAGTACTGACTAAACGCTTTTTGCCCCCAAGGACAGTCAATAGGGTTGGTGATTGGGCTAAAAGCAGAAACACTGGTGTAACTTTTTGGATTGCGCAATGCAATCATCAACGCACCGTGCCCCCCCATAGAATGCCCGCTAATCGCTTTTTTATCAGTCACGGGAAAGTGCTGTTCAATTAGCGAAGGCAATTCATTTACCACATAGTCATACATATTATAGTGCGTGTTATAGGGGGCTTGGGTGGCGTTTAAATAAAACCCCGCGCCTTGGCCAAAATCATAACTGTCTTGGTCTGGCACAGTGTCGCCACGAGGACTAGTATCAGGTGCAACGATAGCAATACCAAGCGCTGCCGCTTTTTTAAATGCACCTGCTTTTTGCATAAAATTTTCATCCGTACAGGTTAAGCCTGATAACCAATACAGCACCGGTACTTTATTAGTTTGGCTGGCACCGGGTGGCAAGAAAATAGCAAACCGCATTGGGCAATGGGTGCTTGTAGATGTATGGCTGTATTGCTTGTGCCAGCCACCGCTAACTTTTGTGGCGCTTAAATTGTCTAACATAGATTCCTCGCTAAAATACCACATAGCTTACACGCTATGCGGTATCTGTATTTTTAATATTAGTAGTGGATCACAGTACGAATACTTTTGCCTTCATGCATTAAATCAAACGCGTCGTTTATGTCTTCAAGACCCATGGTATGAGTGATAAAGTCATTTAATGCAAATTCGCCAGCCATGTAACGTTCAACAATCTCAGGTAGTTGTGAACGACCTTTAACCCCACCAAATGCGCTACCACGCCAGACACGGCCAGTGACTAGCTGGAATGGGCGAGTTGAAATTTCTTGTCCTGCACCAGCAACACCAATGATCACCGATTCCCCCCAACCTTTATGACAACATTCAAGGGCTGAGCGCATGACATCAACATTACCTATACACTCAAATGAGAAATCAACGCCACCATCGGTCATCTCGACAATAACTTCTTGAATAGGCTTGTCGAAATCTTTTGGATTGATCAAGTCTGTGGCACCTAATTTAGTGGCTAGATCAAACTTAGACGTGTTGATATCAATACCGATAATACGCGAGGCACCAGCCATTTTCGCGCCGATAATTGCTGACAAACCTATACCACCTAAACCAAAGATAGCAACGGTATCGCCTGCTTGAACTTTTGCAGTGTTTGTGACCGCGCCCATACCAGTTGTAACACCACAGCCCAGTAAGCAAATTTCTTCAAGTGATGCTGCTTTGTTTACTTTAGCCAGTGAGATCTCTGGCAGTACCGTATATTCAGAAAAGGTTGATGTGCCCATGTAGTGATAAATTGGTTGGCCATCTTTGAAAAAGCGAGTCGTGCCGTCTGGCATTAGGCCTTTACCTTGCGTTTCACGTACAGCGGAACACAAGTTTGTTTTGCCTGAAGTACACATTTTACATACACCGCATTCTGCAGTATATAAAGGAATAACATGATCGCCCACAGCAACACTGGTTACGCCTTCGCCGATAGCATAAACAACACCAGCGCCTTCATGCCCTAAAATGGCTGGGAAAATCCCTTCAGGATCGGCACCTGATAATGTAAATGCATCGGTGTGACATACGCCAGTAGCAGTAATTTTTACCATTACTTCGCCTTTTTTAGGCATCATTACATCCACTTCTTCTACAGATAGTGGTTGCTTTGGACCCCAAGCAATTGCGGCTTTTGATTTTATAAATTCAGACATAGTAACTCTCTTGCTGGTTAAATACGAAGATGACTTGAAAACAATAACGCTATTTTATTTGTTTCTCAAACAATGTTAATCTTCATTTTAATAAAACACTTTTACAGTATGGTAATAATGAGTCGTTGGTTAGGCATAGACGAATTTATCGCAGTCGGTGAAGAAGGCAGCTTTACCCGCGCTGCAACCGCATTAGGGGTATCCGTTGCACACATAAGCCGCCATGTAACGCAATTAGAGCAGCGCTTAAATACCCAATTATTAACGCGTACTACCCGTAAAGTTGTACTGACTAAAGAAGGCGAAGTCTTTTTACATCAAACAAAACATTTACAGCATGCAATGGACGACGCCACCGCGTTATTAGCACAACAGCAAAATGCTCCTAAAGGTAAAATTAAACTCACAGCTCCGGTTATGTATGGCGAAAGCTTCGTGATGCCAGCAGTGCATACTTTTATGCAACTGCACCCTGATGTAGAAGTGGTGATGGCGCTGAGCAATGAACAAGAAAATTTACTTGAGGGCGGCTTTGACTTAGCTATTCGCCTTGGTCATTTAAAAGACTCTAGCTTAAAAGCACGACGTTTAAGTGCACGTCATTTTGTAATTTGCTGCTCAAAAGCCTATTTAGCCCGTTTTGGCGAACCTCACACATTAGCTGAATTACAGCACCATCAATGCTTAGTCGGCAACAGCAGTTATTGGCGGGTGTGCGAGCAAGGGCGTGATAAACATATCAAAATTGCGGGGCGGTTACAGTGTAATAGTGGCTGGGCGTTAGCTGATGCAGCTAAAAAGGGTCTTGGCATCATACAAGTGCCAAACTACTACATTGAGAGTGATTTAGCCACGGGTGATTTAGTGCCTATTTTAACCAATAATCAGCCAAAACCAGAAGGTGTATGGGGAGTGTATCCTCCGCGACAATTTGTTGCGACCAACGTCAGAGCATTACTCGATCACCTTATTAAATCTCTAAACTAAAAGTTTAAATAAAGCGGCTTAATTTTGATACAGCAGTTGATTTGTCATGAATTTTTACACTTTTGCGCATACCCAATGGCACTTTATTTATGCTAGTATGAGCGCTGAATTGGCATTAAATGTGACCATAAATAATTATGTTTCAACCTGTTAGCCTGTTTATCGGGCTGAGATACAGTCGCTCCTCGAAAGGGAACGCATTTATCTCTTTTATTTCGTTTTTCTCCATTGCCGGTATCGCCATTGGTTTAATGGCATTATTTACTGTCAGCTCAGTGATGAATGGTTTTGAAAATAACCTTAAAACCAATATGTTGGGCCTCATTCCTCATGTTGAAATTGCGTCTGATGGACAAACTCAAGCACAAATGATCCAGCTGCAAGATACCATTGTTGCGTCCAAATTTGTGAAAAGAGCGAGTTTGTATCGCCATGGTGAAGCCATTTTACAAACCAATCGCGATTTACATGGCGTGCTATTGCAAGGTTTGTACGACGATAACGCATCGCTTTATAAAATCAGCGATAAAGTTATTCAAGGTAATTGGCAAACAGTCATGACATCGCGCTATCACATTGCGGTTAGTCGTTATTTAACACGTAAACTGGGAATTGGTTTAGGTGATAAAGTGCGCGTGATCATGCCTAATGCGTCAACCTATACACCTTTAGGTCGCGTACCAAGCCAACGTTTGTTCACCGTTGCTGCCATTTATGAAACAGGTTCTGAAATTGATATGGGACTTGCTTTTACTAGCGGCGAATCGCTACAACGGGTATTAAAGTTGCCACAAACTAGTGCTCCTAATTTGAGTATTTCACTGAACGATCCTTTTCAACTAGATGCCTTTAGCGCTTCAGCTAGTGCAATTTTAAGTCAACATACAGTCACCGATTGGCGCCAGTCACAAGGTACTTTGTTTGCAGCAGTCGCAATGGAAAAACGCATTATGTCGATGCTGCTGGCGCTGATTGTATTAGTTGCGGTATTTAATATTGTCTCTGCGTTGACCATGATGGTGAGCGAAAAACAAAGTGAAGTGGCTATTTTACAAACGCTTGGCTTAACGCCGGCTCAAGTGCAGCAAGTATTTATGATCCAAGGTTTGTACAATGGTTTGATTGGTACCAGTATCGGTGCAGCCCTTGGCTTATTACTCAGTGCTTATATCAACGAAGTGCTGGCAGGCATAGGTTTAAACTTGTTAACAGGGATTGCCTTACCAGTAAAATTTGACGTAATGAGCTTATCGCTGATTGCCGTAGGCAGTATTACCATGAGCTTTTTAGCCACTTTATATCCGGCGCGTAAAGCTGCCAATGTTAGCCCAGCAGAGGTATTGCGCTATGAATGATTTAGTTATCCAATGTGAACAGTTAAGTAAAGTGTATCAAGATGGTGAAAATCACGTTGAGGTTTTAAAAGGGGTTGATTTAACCTTACAACAAGGTGAGATGCTGGCTATCGTTGGCAGCTCTGGTTCTGGTAAAAGTACTTTACTGCACATTTTGGGGACTTTGGATTCACAAAGTGCCGGTGTGGCAAAAATTAAAGGTCAACAAGTTGCTAAGCTATCACGTGCTGAGCAAGCAAAATTTCGTAATGAGCATTTAGGGTTTATTTATCAGTTCCATCATTTATTAATGGAGTTTAACGCGTTAGAAAATGTTGCGATGCCGCTGTTGATCAAAGGTCTCAGCGCTAAAAAAGCCAAAGCTAAAGCCCTCGTAATGCTCGATAAAGTAGGGCTATCGCACCGTAGTAGCCATAAACCATCAATGCTCTCTGGTGGCGAGCGTCAACGGGTGGCAATTGCGCGGGCATTGGTGAGCGAACCTGATTTAGTATTGGCCGATGAGCCAACAGGTAACTTAGACAAACAAAATGCGATTAAAATTTACGATTTGATCAAAGAGCTTAATAGCAGTTTGAATACCAGTTTTGTGGTGGTGACGCACGACCTAGAATTAGCCGATAAGCTGGGTAAAATTGCTTACCTTGATGCTGGGAAATTGGCAATTAAAGAGGCCAGCCATGTTGCTTAGTGCCTATTTAAGTAAACGTTTTAGAGCAAGCTCCGGCAGCAGCGATGAAAAAAATGGCTTTGTTAGTTTTATTGCCAAAGCGTCAACCATTGGTATTTTACTCGGCGTTGCAGTGTTAATTGTTGCTTTGTCGGTGATCAATGGCTTTGAACAACAACTAGTACATCGCTTATTAAGCGTTGTGCCACAAGTTGAATATGTTGCGCCTAATCGTCCAATTGATAACTGGCCGGATAAAGTTCAAAAGCTCTCAGAGCAACGTGGCGTAACCGGTGCAGCACCTTTTATTAGTGTCAATGGCATGGCGCAATATAAAAGTGAACTAAAAGCGGTTGAAGTGCGAGGGGTTGATCCTGCTCTAGAAAGTGACGTATCGGCGGTTAATCAGTTTACCCATGGCAAGTTGGTCAGCCAAATAAGCGAAGACGAAATTATTTTAGGCCAACAAATTGTTAAACAATTAGGTGTTAAGCAAGGGGAGTTAATTACCTTATTGATCCCGCAAGTTAACGAGATAAGTACTGAGATTTTAGCACCCAAAAGGGTCACTTTAACCCTTGCGGGTATTATTGAAATGGGGGGCCCTATTGATAGTTCTGCTGCCTTCATCCATCTCAGTAAGGCGCAATCAGTACTTGGTTATGAACCACTGCAAGTAACAGGGCTTCGCTTAGCAGTAACCGATGTTTTTCAAGCGCACCAAATTGCGCTACGGGTTGGCCAAACAATTGATGATTATGTTTATATCTCTAGCTGGTTTAGAACCCAAGGTAGCTTATACCAAGATATACAAATGGTCAGAACCATTGTTTATATTGTGGTGTTTTTAATCATTGCGGTGGCAAGTTTTAATATTGTTTCGTCATTAGTGATGGAAGTACGTGAAAAACAGGCCAACATAGCGATATTAAAAACCATGGGCGCTAAAGACAGTACGATATTAGCGACCTTTATTTTACAAGGACTTAGCCAAGCATTTATTGGCGTGGTACTGGGCTCATTTATAGGTGTGATACTGGCGCTGAACATCAGTGAGCTTTTTACCCTACTGAGTCAGTTGTTAGGCTCAAACCCGCTGGAAGGGGTGTATTTTATTGAGTTTTTACCCAGTAAGCTGGTATGGCAAGATATTGTGATCACTGTTATTGTAACTTTTGTGTTGGCAGTATTAGCCACTATTTACCCTGCATGGCAGGCAACAACAGTGGATCCAGCCAAGGTATTAGGCAACTAAGGGGAATTTATGTTTAGTTATCAAGTAGTAATAGATTATTGGTTTGATGAACTCGGTCCATCTGGTTGGTATAAAAAATCTGATGCTACAGATATTAAGATACGAGATACATTTAGTGATCTGTTGATAGCTATTACAAAAGGCGAGTATGCGTCTTGGCGAGTGACTGCCTTAGGTGCATTAGCTGAAGTGATTGTGCTTGATCAGTTTTCTCGTAATATTTATCGGGATACCCCTCACGCGTTTAGTCAAGATCCGCAAGCGTTAACATTGGCACAGTTGGCAATCGAAAAAGGCTTTGATCAATTATTACCTGTTGAGCAGCGGGTGTTTTTTTATATGCCGTTTATGCACAGCGAATCGAGCTTTATACACCAACAGGCGATGGTATTATTTAAAGGTTTGAGTAATGAAGATTATGAACTTGCCCATAAAAATATTATCGATCAGTTTGGTCGCTACCCACACCGAAATACTATTTTAGGGCGTCAGTCCAGCGCCGAGGAAGTTGCGTTTTTAGCTCAACCAGGCTCGCAATTTTAATCAAGCTTAGGTATATAAAATAATTGTTTAATTTCAGCAGCTAAATCAGGCGAGCTAAAATTGTTGTGCTGTTTTATCTGTTCAATATTAATAGCATCAAGGCGTTGCTCACTGGCGATCAGCACAATATTTTTATATTGGTTAAATTCAATCACCACAATATGACTGAATAGACTTCGAAGTGTCGTTAGTAGAGCGATTAATTGTTGTTTATTTTTTGCAGTAAAGTTGATGCAGATCTTACCGTATGTGCTAAGTCGCGCATGACAGTCGCACAAAAATGCCTGTTTTTGTAAAAATGCTGGCTGCGATTTACCACTAAAAACATCAATTATAATCACATCAAATTTGCGGCTACTTTGAGCAACAAATTGTTCAGCGCATTGCGCTACAATATGATTGTTGTCATTGAGGAAAAAATACTGCTTAGCTGCTTTAATTACATTCGGATTAATTTCGACAGTCGTTAATTCAAATCCGGCTTTATTAGTCACTGCTCGTTCAAAACAACCGCTGCCTAAACCTAAATTTAATATCTGTGAGTAGGGCTCGCTACAAAGCAAAAATAGCAGCATAGCTTGATTTACCGGATTACATACTTGCTGCGGTTGTGACTTTTCCATTACACCTTGTAAAGTTAGCTCATCCCCGAGTGTAAGCCAACGATAATCAGCATTTTCAAAAACCTTTAGCGTGTCTTGCTTACTTTGGATCGTTGCTACTAGGTATGCATCGGTAGTAAATGGCGTTAAATCAATCATGCCGTTCCTTCATAATGGGGATGTTGAGCAAAACAAAAAATCAATAGGGTGACCTTGTTAACTCTGCTAAACTGTATGGCTACTCATAAGCCAGCAATACCTGCTTGGTTGTCTTATCTTACTCTGGAATTTACTTTGACTAATAATGATATTTTACGCCGCCTTCGCTATACCTTTAATTTAGCTGATACTACCATGATTGAAATTTTTGCTGCAGCAGATCATGACGTGACTCAACAACAAGTGATTGGTTGGCTAACCAGAGAAGGGGAAGAGGGTTACGTAGATCCAAGTGATACTGAGTTTGCCATTTTTTTAAATGGTTTTATTAATACAAAGCGCGGTAAGCGCGACGGTGAGCAACCAGCGCCAGAAAGTAAATTAAATAATAATATTATTTTAATGAAATTACGTATCGCATTAAATATGAAAACGGAAGACGTGATCGATGTCCTTGCCTTAACTGATTTTAGTTTGAGTAAGCATGAGTTAAGTGCATTTTCTCGAAAAGCCGATAACAAGCATTATCGTGTATGTAATGACCAAATATTACGTAACTTTTTAACTGGTTTACAGCTACAACTTCGTCCAGAGGCAAGCGGCGAATAATTTACGTGTTCATATCCGTATTTATATCGTACGGATATGATTTTTAACCCCACTTTAAGCATCGGTGTTTTAAGCTGCTCTCTGCGTTAGTATTTAAATCTTTATTTATTCACATTTCATAAATTTATATTCTGTTTTAATGAGCGTTAATTGTTGCTCTTGCGTATCAACTCAAAAATAATTCACGTTATCGAACGTTAAATATATAGGTTTATCATGTTACAGTGTTAAAAATATTACAATTTTTAAGGCTCTTAACTAGATGACCCATAAACTTGATCACGTCTATTTTAACATCTGAGACAAGCATAACTTTTAACACGGAAGAATAATTATGAATTATATCCATGATACCATTTCACATTTAAAACAAACTAGCCCAGCACAATGCGAATTTTATCAAGCCGTTGAAGAAGTGCTTGAATCACTTGAACCTATTCTTGAAAACTCAGCCGACTATCAAAAAAATGCGATTATTCAACGTCTAGTCGAACCTGAACGTCAAATTATGTTTAGAGTCCCCTGGGTTGATGATGACGGTAACATTCATGTCAATAAAGGCTATCGAATTGAATTTAACTCAAGCTTAGGTCCATACAAAGGTGGTTTACGTTTCCATCCAAGTGTAAATGCCAGCATCATAAAATTTTTAGGGTTTGAGCAAATTTTTAAAAATGCGTTAACTGGCTTACCGATTGGTGGTGGTAAAGGCGGCGCAAACTTTGATCCTAAGGGCCGCTCTGACAGCGAAATAATGCGTTTTTGCCAATCATTTATCAATGAGTTGTATCGTCATATCGGCCCAACCACCGATGTGCCTGCGGGTGATATTGGCGTTGGGGCACGCGAAATAGGCTATATGTTTGGTCAATATAAACGGTTGACCGGACGTTACGACGGTGCGTTTACCGGCAAAAGTTTATTGTGGGGTGGATCATTGGCTCGAAAAGAAGCGACAGGATATGGCGCTGTTTATTTTGCCAATTACATGTTGCAAGACAATGATGACTCACTTAAAGGTAAGCGCTGTTTAGTTTCTGGTGCCGGGAACGTGGCAATTTACGCGATGGAAAAACTTTATCAATTAGAGGCAACACCTATCACTTGCAGTGATTCAAGCGGTACGCTGTATCATGAATCAGGTATTGATGTTGCACTTGTTAAAAAGCTTAAAGAAGGTGCGCGTGAAAGTTTAGCTGTCTATTTAGAAACCCACAGCGATGCGAAGTATATTGCTTGTGCAGATTACCCAAGTGATGGACATGCGGTATGGCGTTTTGTTGCTGATGCCGCTTTTCCCTGTGCGACGCAAAATGAGTTAACTGAAGCTGATGCGCGAACGTTAATAAACAATGGCTGTATATTAGTTTGTGAAGGCGCAAATATGCCAAGTACTAAAGAAGCGGTCGATGTGTTGCTTGCTGCTAAAATAGCCTATGGCCCTGGCAAAGCAGCTAATGCGGGTGGTGTTGCGACGAGCCAATTAGAAATGGCGCAAAATGCCAGTATGCAAATGTGGACGTTCGAAGAGGTCGATACTAAGCTGCAACAAATAATGAAAAATATCTTTGATACTGCAAGTAATACAGCCGCTGAATTTGATCAACCTGCTAATTTAGTGTTAGGTGCTAATATTGCTGCTTTTCGTCGTGTAGCCGATGCTATGATTGAGCAAGGTGTTGTTTAACATACGATAGTTTTACTATGCATAAGCCCACTATATTGGTGGGTTTTTTATTGACGTATATTTGTTCATACCGCGATTATTATCCCGTTTATCTAACCAATCAGTGATTGAACGAGTTAAACAGGTGTTGGTCTCAAAATTATTTGCAGCAGGTAACTGCTCACGTATTGTATATTTATCAAATAATAAAGAGCATCAACACTATGTCTGATCATAAAACCTATCAGCTATCGACCCTCAAGCCCGCAATTTTAATAACTACATTGTTTATTTCAACAAGCACCTTGGCCGCTGAGCTAAATTATCAAGATCAAACCAAGCTTCATGATATTGCCGCTGATGTTTCAGCAACACGTATTGGCAGTGATATTCAAACACTTGTTGATTTTGGCACTCGTCATACGTTATCAGAAACGAAATCAAACACCCGAGGAATTGGTGCAGCTCGGCGTTGGATCAAGGCTGAGTTTGAGAAAATTTCTCAGCAATGCGGTGGCTGTTTAGAAGTAATAGAAGTTAAAGATACCATTTCTGGCGAAAAGCGTATTCCAAATCCTGTTGAAGTGGTGAATATTATTGCTATTCAACGCGGTACTGATCAGCCAAACCGGATGGTGATGATGTCGGGCGATATTGATTCACGGGTCAGCGATGTAATGGATTTTACCAGCGACGCACCAGGGGCGAATGATAATGCATCGGGTGTTGCTGGGGTGATTGAATCAGCTCGCGTGTTATCTAAATATAAATTTAATGGCTCAATTGTTTATGCCGCACTTTCAGGCGAAGAGCAAGGACTGTTTGGTGGTAAAATTTTAGCCGACTATGCACAAAAGCAAGGCTGGCAAGTACACGGTGTACTCAATAATGACATGATTGGTAATATTACTGGTATTAATGGCGTTACTGATAACACGACTGCACGTATTTTCTCTGAAGGTACGCGGGTTATCGAAACCAAAGAGCAAGCGCATAAACGCCGTTTTACCGGTGGCGAGGTCGATTCAGCTAGTCGTAATTTAGCCCGTTATATCGATACCATTGCCGATCGCTATATTCCCAATCTTGACACATTGCTAGTTTATCGACTCGATCGCTTTGGTCGAGGAGGGCATCATCGCCCGTTTAACGACATGGGTTATGCTGCTGTAAGAGTAATGGAAACGAACGAAAATTATAACCATCAACATCAAGACTTACGCACTGAGGATGGTATTGTTTATGGTGATACCATTGATGGCGTTGATTTTGATTATACCGCAAAATTAACAGCGCTTAATGCGGTAAGTTTAGCGTCAATGGCATGGGCACCGGCACCACCTAATAACGTTGAAATATCAGGTGCTGTGCAACCTAGTACGACCTTAAAATGGCAAAAAAATAATGATAAAACGACCACGGGGTACAGACTCTATTGGCGTTATACCAGTGAACCACAATGGCAGTTTAGCCGCTATGTGGGTGATGTAAGTGAAGCGACTCTTAAAAATGTAGTCATTGATAATTATTATTTTGGGGTTGCTGCGGTTAATAAAGACGGTATTGAATCACCGGTGGTTTTCCCTGGCGATGTAGGTGCGTTTGAGCAAACACTAAAGTAATGTGTAGCGTCTGATATTCAAGCGTAATTACAGTTGCGCTTGAATATCAGGCAAGACAATTTAGTAGCGGACTTCGCAATTGAACAGCAATAGTTGTATTTTATGTTGACCTTAGTTTATGAATGTACACTTTTCATACAATAATTTCAGTGAATACTTGAAGTTAATGGCTTTTTCGTATTATGGTGGAGTTAAATGTGAATTAGTTGACAGTGTATGAATCTATTTTTGCTGATTGCAGGCAGCTTAAGTGCTTTAGCCGCACTCGCTCACCTTGGTTGTATTGTTTTTGGTGCGCCGTGGTATCGCTTTTTCGGTGCTGGTGAGCACATGGCAATGCTCGCAGAGCAGGGTAAGTTGACGCCTTCGCTGATCACTTTCTTCATCGCTTTTGTATTAAGCGTTTGGTCGTTATATGCTTTTTCAGCCGCGGGTTTGTTCAAACAGCTACCTTTCATACGCTTTGCGTTAGTTGTGGTAACTGCGATTTATTTATTTCGCGGTATTGCAGGATTATATTTAATGACTAATCCGCTAGGACGCAGTGAGATGTTTTGGCTTTGCAGCTCGATCATTTGTTTACTGATTGGCGGCTTTCATTTTATAGGATTAAAACAACAATGGCTGGTTTTATCAGTTAAATATTAGCAAGGAAGGAAGCAATGTCTTTATTTGTATCGACGGATTTTAACCCCCCAGAAGCGCTGCAAACAACTGCGTTTTATTTTACCCCATTAAATGAGCAGGTAGTCGAGCTTGATTTTACTGCTGTAATGTCAAGTGTGCCGCAGCTAAAAGGTTTATTCGCCCCCAAGCCTGATTGGCCAAAAGCCGATATGACCCTTGAAGAGAATCGTCAAAGCTTAGCTCAACATGCCGCAGAGTTTAACGAAAAAAAAGCATTTGCTTATGCGATATTAAACCCGAAAAAAACACGCTGCCTAGGCTCAGTGTATATCGATCCTGGGGTAAACAATGAATTCGATAGTGAGATTACTTTTTGGCTACGTAATGATAGTCAGGAATTAAATAATACCTTACGGTTATGCATCTTACATTGGCTCGCTGAGCATTGGCCATTTGAACGAGTACGATTAATTTCAACTAAGTATCAGGCAAGCTTTAGTTTGTAATACCAAAAGTTTATAACGCAATACAGGTCATACTCATTAGCGGATGTGTTGTGTTATCTGTGTCAGTACTGTTAATCCGGATAGAGCATTTGCCGAAATTACATTATCAAAGCTGTTGTTATGTGTTCTCAGCTGTTGTATTTAAATCAGGCATAAGGTTAAGTCTGTTATGGATCGCGTGATGAACAAACGAAAGCTTAGTGCGTACCGCCTGTGTTAAAACAAATGGATAAGCATCAGCTAAGCCCATGCTGCGATTTAACGAATTTAAAATAATCGAAAATTCCATCCAGCTATCCAACATTACTGAGATTGATGTTTGGCTATTAAAGTAATACGAGTTTTGCGGTAGCCTTAACTCATCAGTGTCCTCAACTTCAAATTCATTACCGAGTGTAGAACCGGTAATAGAGAAATTTTTTGCTGTCTCTAAAGTATCAATAATATGCATGTAGTGCGCCCAAGTTTCTGCCCAGTCTTCAAAAGGGTGCATGGTGGCGTATTCACTAATATAGTTTTCATGCCAATTAGCAGGAGCGCCATTTTTATAATGGGCATCAATCGCTTGTTGGTAATCTAAAGAATCATCGCCAAAATATTGTTTACATAAAGCATGTTTTTGCGGTGAATTTGCAATTAACTGGTCAAAATAATAATGCCCTAACTCATGACGAAAATGACCAAGCAAAGTGCGATAGCGCTCACCCATAGCATGCTTTGTTTGTGAGCGAGCGACATCATCAGCTTCAGCCAAATTAATTGTAATATGGCCGCAGTTATGGCCAGTAAAAACATTTTCTTGACCTGCTAATTTAGTCACGAAATGGTCATTAACACTGCGGTCGGTTATAAAATCAAAACTAAGGCCACCTTCGGCATCTTGGCTGAGGTTATTTAATGGTAAAGAAAGCGCTTTAAGTGTATACAATGCTCGGCGTTTTGCTGTTTCCATTTTGGTCCAAAGTGGAATGTGTTGATTAATACTTAGATCTGGGATTGTTTCATTAAACCGACATGCGAAACACAGCACTTCTTCTGTGTCTGGCGCTGGTACAAAACTGTCGATATCAACCATGCCATTGCATGCCTTATAGTGTGCATTGTTATCACATTTTTGATAGGGCACATCAGGGGCTGACGCTTTGTAATATAAGCCCGTTGTGTCATTAAATTCGTAGGGTTCTACAAGGTTAAAATTATCATCAATACCAACAGTTTTGCCACAGGCAAGGCAGTGACTACTTTCAAAAAACAATATTTGATTATCTTTGCAGTTACATTTAAACGTTTTCATATTTTCTTACCGTATCCGTTGATAAATACAATGACAAATTATTCAGTGAACAGACTTACATTAGCTATATTGCTAACAAATTATATAGTTAGCAAATTATAAAATTAATAAGCCTGAGATTACTTGCCGTTAAATTCGTTGCAATAAATCTGATTTTTTTTCATTAAACTCAGCATCAGTGAGTGCGCCTAAATCACGTAATTGTGCTAATTTTTCAATAATGTCGAGGGTTTCATTCACTGAGTATTGCGAAGCATTAATAGCTGTCGACTCGCTACTCATCATTTTATCATTTAAGCCTGTCTCAGGGGGAGATTGCTGTTGTTTTGCAAAGTCTGTTGATTGGGCAAAGTTGGTATTGTGACTTGAATGTGTCTGAGTGAAGCTATCATCAGCAATCACTGGCAAACTATTTACGCTAATGTTTCCCCACTGGCTACTAAAGGTAAGCGATATATCGTTGCCTTGTTGCTGGCTTACCCCCCCGATCTGGTGATCGAGTGTATCATAGACTGTGACCTGACCATTTTTTTCAATGGCTAAGCGATTAGGGAAGACAGCATATCGGGTGTTGTTTTGTGAACCGGTACTCGATGGATTACCTAAATTAACTGGCCACCACTGGTTGCTTCCTAAAGTACCTGCAGGAATGACGGGGAAAACTTGGTTGTTTGCTAAAATAGTGGCAAGTTCGTTACATAAGTTATCAACGGTGTTTTTCAAGCCATTATTGAACATGTCTCCTACCATTGTCATTCCACCGCGCATCCATTGACCTGAGCCGCCAAGTTCTGGGCAATTAAACTGCGCCATTGAACCGCCGCCATTATTTACTGCAACTAACATATGTACTACTGCCCCATAACTTAAACCATAGCGGGCAGATATCCCTTTAACCAAGTTGTCACCAATGTTTGTTAATGTTTGCATAAATAGCGTCCTTAATATGAAGATAGGCGGGATGTGTATTACGTCATGATCTAACTGTGAACAATCTACCTTAAGCATTGATGCTAATCATAAATTAGCAAAATAAAATGCCAACATTGCTTGTTTAAAGACACTAAGCTTGCTAGTTTGGCTTTCAGGGCGATTAAAAATCAAACTACTATAACACTGTTAAGAAGCTTAATCGTGGTTTTATTGTGAACAATTTTTTAAGTTCGTTTTAGCGAAGCATTTAACTGGTGTTGTGATTAATTGGGACTTTTTTCTATTTAATCGCTAGAAAAAACAGGCATGCTTTATTGGTGAATTACATAAAATAATAAGCGCTGTGTGATTTTTAATACCTAGCTTTGTGCTAATTTGGTGCGGATGTCGCACCAAATAATTCTTCACAGCGCTCGCTCTTTGATTCTAAACAGTCAATAGTGACCAATATATAGGCTAACAGCCTAATTTTATTATGTAATCTATATGGAATGTATATTGCTTAAATAGCAGGCAGGTAGTAGTAAGTTATACTTAAATGGCTATACAAAAAATTAAAGAGGGATTAATCGATGACAATTACTGTTGGTATAGCGCACCATACTCAATACAAGTACGACCGCCCAGTAAATATGGGGCCGCATATTTTCCGCTTACGTCCAGCACCGCATAGCCGAACTAAAATTAAAAGCTATTCATTAAAAATAGTGCCGGAAGATCATTACATCAATTGGCAGCAAGACCCTTTTGGTAATTATCAGGCAAGAGTGGTATTTAATAGCCCCACAACTGAGTTTAGTTTTACTGTTGATTTAGTGGCTGAAATGACGGTAATTAATCCGTTTGATTTCTTTTTAGAAGAATATGCTGAAGAGTTTCCATTTGAATACGATAAAGTCGCAAAGGCTGAGCTTAATCCCTATTTAAAAAAACGTAAGGCGAGTCCTAAGTTTTTAGAATTGATTGATTCGTTACGTCCGGAAAAACCAATCAGAAGTGTTGATTTTTTAGTTGCGGTCAATCAGTCAATTTATAATCTTGTTGGCTACGGCATTCGTTTAGAGCCTGGAGTTCAAACGGCGAACGAAACCATCACAAAAAAAACCGGTTCATGTCGAGATTCTGCGTGGTTGTTAGTACAACTGTTTCGTCATTTAGGTTTGGCTGCTCGTTTTGTATCTGGTTATTTAATCCAACTTACATCAGATCAAAAATCACTTGATGGCCCAAGTGGTCCTGATGAAGATTTTACTGATTTACACGCATGGACGGAAGTATATATTCCAGGCGCAGGTTGGATCGGGCTTGATCCTACCTCCGGCTTATTTGCTGGGGAAGGCCATATTCCGCTTGCGTGCACTCCTGAACCTAGCTCAGCAGCACCTGTCTCTGGTGGCATAGATAAGTGCGAATCAGAATTTAGTTTTTATAACAAAGTAACGCGCGTACATGAAGACCCTCGCGTTACAAAGCCGTATTCAGAAACACAATGGGCTGCAATAAACCGCTTGGGTCAGCAAGTTGATGATGTATATGTTAAGGAAGGGGTTCATTTAACAATGGGCGGTGAGCCGACGTTTATTTCTATTGATGATATGGAACATCCCCAATGGAACACAGAAGCCGACGGTAAAGAAAAACGAGTGTTAGCACAAAGCTTATTTATTGCGATGAACAAAGCATATACCAAAGGTGGCTTTACACATTATGGGCAAGGTAAATGGTATCCGGGAGAGTCACTGCCTCGCTGGCAATATGCATGTTATTGGCGAAAAGACGGTGAAGCTTTGTGGCAAGATGCCAGTTTATTAGCTGATCCGAATAAAGATTATAAATTAGACCACACAGATACCAAGCGTTTTACAGAACAGCTATGTGCAGAAATAGGCCTTGAAACCAAGGCTATCACTACAGCCTATGAAGATATTTTATATCATTTATGGCAAGAGGCATCGTTACCCAAAGAGGTGGGGCCTAAACAGCCTGAACTTCTTAGTGCAATGAGCCGTAAAGGCTTTTTAGCTAAAATGGAACAAGGTATTGAAAAGCCTGTTGGTTATGCATTGCCGCTGCAGTTTAATCAAGCGAAACATTGCTGGCAGTCATGCAAATGGGAATTTAAACGCGAATACTGTTTTTTATTACCAGGTGAATCACCCCTTGGTTATAGATTACCGCTTGATAGCCTTGAGTGGACAAGCAACATTATTGAGCGAGATCCGTTTGATATTCCAGATAACTTTACAAAAGCTAAAAAACTGCAAAAAGGCTTTATTGGTCAACAGATGATCAAAACCGCAATGGCATTGGAAGTAAGAGAAGGGCGGTTGTACATCTTTATGCCCCCAACGAGCCATTTTGAACATTATATGTCGCTATTAAATGCGATTGAAAGCACCGCAAAAACCCTGCGAATCCCGGTTGTTATTGAAGGCTATAGCCCGCCTAAAGATAGTCGTGTAGAAAAATACGCCGTGACACCTGATCCAGGTGTCATTGAAGTGAACATCCACCCATCTTCGTCATGGCAGCAATTGGTAGATAGAACAACGACACTTTACGATCTAGCCAAACAAGCACGTTTAGGAACAGATAAGTTTATGGCGGACGGTCGTCATACCGGCACCGGGGGGGGTAATCATGTCACTTTAGGTGGTGAAACGCCGCAGCAAAGCCCGTTCTTACGACGCCCAGATATTTTAAGAAGTTTTATTACTTATTGGCAGCACCATCCTGGATTATCTTATTTATTTTCAGGTTTATTTATCGGCCCTACAAGCCAAGCACCTCGTGTGGATGAAGCACGTGATGAGTTGCTCTATGAGCTTGAAATCGCATTTTCACACATGCCTGAAGGGGAAGTGCCTGAGCCATGGCTCGTTGATCGTTTGTTACGCAACTTACTTGTTGATTTAACAGGTAATACACACAGGGCGGAGTTTTGTATTGATAAGCTATATTCACCCGATTCAGCAACAGGACGACTAGGTATTGTCGAGTTTAGGGGGTTTGAAATGCCACCTCACTCACAAATGAGCTTAGTGCAAATGTTGTTATTACGGACTTTATTAGCTTGGTTTTGGAAAAAGCCTTATCACAAACCGTTGATCCGTTGGGGCACCGAATTACATGATAAATTTTTATTACCTCAGTATGTTGAAAATGATTTAGCTGAGGTTGTTAGAGATCTGCAGCAAGCTGGTTTTGCATTCCAAGTAAGTTGGCTAAACCCATTTTTTGAGTTTAGGTTCCCTGTTTGCGGCACCCGAGAACTCGATGATGTGACGTTAGAGCTTAGAACCGCGATTGAACCTTGGCATGTACTGGGTGAAGAAGCCAGTGCATCTGGTACTGCTCGGTATGTCGATTCGTCATTAGAGCGCGTGCAAATCAAAGTAATTGGCACAATGAGTGACCGCTATATCGTTACGTGTAATGGCCGACGCGTGCCGCTTAAAATTGTTAAAGGCAAAGCGAAAGATGAAATGGTTGCCGGGATCCGTTACCGTGCATGGCAGCCACCAACAGCGCTGCATCCTACAATTGGTGTACATGCACCGTTAGTATTTGATCTGATCGATACCTGGGAAGGCCGCTCAATGGGTGGTTTTGTCTACCATGTTAGTCATGCTGGTGGGCGAAATCCAGAAACATTACCCGTTAATGCATTTGAAGCTGAAGGGCGAAGGGTTGCACGATTTTGGGAGCATGGTCACACACCATCATTATTAGCATCTGATCAGCCAAGTTGGAGCCCATCGGCTGCGACACAAAGCTTTGAATCAGCACAATCGGTGAGTGAATTTGTTGTTCCCGATGAAGAAAATACTAATTCAGATTACCCTAATACGCTCGATTTAAGGAGACAACCTAAGTTCAAATAAATCATATTTTTGGGTTGTTAATTGTATGACTCCACTTTGACATTACGCAAAGTAGAGTCATTATTTAACAGACGCTTTTGTTAATACAATTACCAACAAATTGAACTAGAATGATAGTTTACTTTTTATAGCGGAGCGCTTTTAGCTTGTACATTAATAATAATACGATGCCAGAGCTTCCTAATTGGTTGTCTTTATACCTTGATAAACGCCACGGTCATGATGAATTGGCGGATCACAGTGGCTTAAACCCTGAGCATTGGGATACTTTATTTAATCGTTTAGCAAGTTTAACCGCTGAAGATGTAAGTAGTCGTGCCATTGAAATTACGCAACTTTTGCAAAATGGCAATATTAAAAGTGAGAGTAATCAACAGTGGCACTTCGATCCACTGCCTTTTATGTTTTCTCGAGCAGATTGGAATACGTTAGAGCAAGGCATAAAACAGCGAACTTTATTACTTAATAAGATCCAACAAGATGTTTATTCTGAGCAAAAGCTACTTTTGAGTGGGCAAATATCACCGCAGCAGCTGTACCAAGATAGTCATTACTTACGTGAAGGATTTAGCTTACCAAGTGATGAGCTAAAACTGTTTTTTACAGCGGTTGATGTGTATCGCGCACCATCGGGTGAATTTAAAGTCTTAGCTGATCATTGCCAATGTCCGTTAGGTCTAGGGCTATTGCTTAAAAACCGCATTATAGCTAGGCGCGTTATGGCTGAAGAGTTTGCTGAATGCAACGTGCAACAAATTAAAGAGTTTTTAAATTTGTTTCAAGAAGGCATTAACGAGTTTATTCATTATATGGATGATCCTCGTATTGTTATTTTAACTCAAGGGATCGATGATCCAAATTATAACGAGCATGCGTTTCTATCTACTTACTTTGGCTATACTTTAGTGCAAAGCGCTGATTTAACAGTGCGTAATGGCGAAGTGTGTTTAAAGTCATTACAAGGGTTGGGGAAAATCAATGTGATTTTACGTTGGATCCCAGATCAAAGTATCGATTCACTTGAACAAACACAATACTCGTTACATGGTATTCCAGGCTTATTACAAGCTGTACGTGAGGGCTCAGTAAAAGTATTAAATCCTTTTGGTTGCGGGGTACTCTCATCACCAGCAATACAATGTAATTTAGCCCAGCTATCAGAGCAACTTTTACAACAACCATTATTACTAGATTGCCCTAAGTACCACAGCATTGAAGATGTTAAATCATCGGATTGGTCACAGTTAGTGTTTGGTAGTTATAAAGATCCTAAACTAACACTTGATGGCCATTTAGACGCGGATAAAATTAAACAACTTATAACTAAGCAACCTAGCGATTATTATTTTCAAGATAAACCCGCATTTAGTAGCGCACCATTTTGGGATGACGGTAAGTTAATTGCAAAACCTGTGGTATTTAGGTGTTATGTATTAACCACAGAAAATGGCATCGAAGTGCTGCCATCGGCACTGTGTTTCTCTTATCAAAATAGTGCTAACGCTAAGGGCGCTGGTTGGCTCAAAGATACTTGGATAAATACCAGTAAAGATATTGATTTAACTGAGCAAAGTGTACCAACACCAATTAAAAAAAGAATGGATGTAAGCTTACTTGAAGGGGTTATATCAAGTCGTACTGCAGAACATTTATTTTGGCTCGGTCGTTATTTAGAGCGCTGTGAAAATACCATAAGAATATTACGTATCTTTATTGATCGTTACACTGAGTTGGCTATTTATCCAGATTTAATACGCCGCAGTACTGTTGCTCGTTTGTTGGCTGCTATCAGCGCTCAGCATATTGTCTACCCTTATGTAGAGCAAGCTATCAAGCTTGAAGAATTTGATAGCGCAGTGTCTAAGCAAACAGCGTTTGCTTTACTCGCTGATGAGCTACGCGCGGGTAGTATAATAAATACGTTACATTATTTAGCGAATGCATCAGTACAGATCCAAGAATTATTGTCCCATGATAGTCGTCGTATTATTGATGAAATCAATGAACAAGTTAAAGTGCTAAAGCATATCAATATCAATATTTCATCACGTGCGATGCAAAGTATTTTAGATAAAGTGATTGGTTTGATCATGGCCTTTAATGGCTCGTTAGTGGATTGTATGCCAAACAGCAATGGCTGGTTTTTACTTGAGATGGGTCGCAGGATTGAGCGCAGCTTACAAATCACCTCATTAACAGGGGCTTTATTAACGCAAGAACTCGAGCAAGCTGAAGAGCTTGGTTTACTCGAAGCGGTTTTGAGTAGTCAAGTTAGCTTAGTGACCCATAAACGTCGCTATAGAATGTATCAAAGTATAGGTACTGGGCTTGAGCTATTATTACTTGATGCAGAATACCCTCGCTCATTACTTTTTCAGTTAGAGCAAATAAACCAGTTATGCAAGCATTTACCGACTAAACGCAGACAGGGAGTGATAGCAGCACATGAAAAAGCAATTTTACTTTCTAAAACGAGTTGCTATGTCACAGAAAAAGACTACCTGCAAAGGACGGACGCTGGAGTTCGTAAACAGTTAATCGAGTTTAACCATAATATTCGCCTGAACTTAAATACCTTTTGTGATGTATTATTATTGCAGTATTTTTCTCATACACAAACGGCGAATAAATTGAATTGGACTAATATTGAGCAAGCTCAATCGTGAAATATAAAATAAAGCATTCCACAACTTACAGTTATGCCGATTTTGTTAGCTTGTGTCAAAACCAAGCACGGTTAACACCAAAAACAAATCGTGCTCAGATATGCCACAGTAGCCGCATAGATATTGAGCCGCCGGCAAATTATCTACAAGAATTTACGGATTATTTTGATAATAAAGTGACCGCGTTTGAAATAGCCACTCAGCATAAAAAACTGAAAGTGACTATGACCAGTGAAGTGGAACTTTTATTAAGTGCAAATATTAACCTCGTCGACACTGATATGCCTTGGCAAGAGGCTCGCGATATCGTCGCAAAGCCAAATACATATCAGCTGTTAAAAACATCGGAGTTTATTTTGCCATCTCAATATACTCCTTTTGTACAGGGTATAAAGGAATACGCTTTAACGTCGTTTTTAGCTGATATTAGCTTGATTTGCGGCTGTAAAGATCTCATGGCACGGATTTTTCATGAGTTTCAGTATGATCCCGGTTTTACTACGATTAGTACGCCTTTGAGTGTTGTTTTTGCACAAAAAAGGGGCGTTTGCCAAGATTTTGCACATTTTGCGATAGCGTGCTTACGCAGTATTGGTTTAGCAGCACGTTATGTTAGCGGGTATATAGAAACAATGCCTCCCGAGGGGGAAGAAAAGTTAGCTGGTGCAGATGCGACCCATGCATGGTTTTCTGTGTTTGTGCCAAGGTTTGGTTGGGTCGACTTTGATCCAACAAATAATGTTATGCCTAAAGAGCAGCATATAACACTTGCTGTTGGCCGTGATTTTTCTGATGTCACTCCTTTGAAAGGCGTGGTTTTTGGTGGCGGTACACAATTGCTTGATGTAGCGGTTGATATGATTCGATTGGAGTGATTAAAACAACTCAATATTAATAATGGATAAGGCGGAAGGATGTATGAAAATTGACTGGAAAGCATATCAAACAAATGGCTTTTTTGATGAATTAATAGACGCACAAGGAAATATTCGAACGCACGGTAAACAGTTAGCACAGTTTTTTTCTAGCTTATCAAAAGAAGAATTAGTTAAAGCCAGAGCTGTTGCAGATCTTGCCATAAAAGAAATGGGCATTACGTTTACAGTTTATAATGAAGGCAATATGATCGATAGAGCGTGGCCGTTTGACATTATTCCGCGCACTATTGGTAAAAAAGAATGGCAAACTATTGAGGTAGGTTTAAAACAGCGTGTTGAAGCGTTGAATCTGTTTATAAATGATTTATACCATGATCAAAAAATAATAAAAGACGGTATTTTTCCAAAAGGCTTACTCGAAAAATCAGTTAACTTTCGCTCTCAATGTGTTGGAATTACTCCGCCAAATAATATATGGGCGCATATCTGCGGCTCCGATTTAGTGCGCGATGGAAATGGCACTATGTTTGTACTCGAAGATAACTTACGCGTGCCGTCTGGGGTGTCTTATATGCTTGAGAACCGCTCTGTGATGAAACGTGTTTTCCCTGAGTTATTCGAACAAGTGTCGATTTTGCCAGTTGATGATTATCCTTCACAACTGTTTGATATGTTGGCAGCAATGTCACCTCGTCCAGACGATAAGCCTGAAGTAGTGGTATTAACACCCGGTGTATTTAACTCCGCCTATTTTGAACATTGTTACCTTGCTCAAGAGATGGGCTGTGAATTAGTAGAGGGGCGTGATTTAGTAGTCGAAAAAGACGACTGTGTCTATATGCGCACAATTACAGGCTTGCAACGCGTTGATGTAATTTATCGACGCATCGACGATTTATTCTTAGATCCCGACGCTTTTTTACCTGAATCACAATTAGGTGTACCCGGTTTAATGCGAGCATGGTCGAAAGGTAATGTGGCGTTAGTCAATGCACCCGGTGCAGGGGTTGCGGATGATAAGGTGGTTTATGCCTATGTACCTGACATCATAAAATATTACTTGGACGAAGAACCCAAGATAGAAAATGTGCCAACCTATAAGTGTTTAGATCCTAAAGAATGTGATTATGTTATTAAAAATATTGATAAACTAGTTGTCAAACCTGCAAACGAGTCGGGTGGCTATGGTTTATTGATTGGTCCTAAATCGACTAAAAAAGAGCAACAAGCAACCATTGCACAAATAAAAGCCGATCCACGGAATTGGGTAGCGCAACCAACTCTTGATTTGTCTACGGTTCCCACCCTTGACGGCACCGAGCCTGATGGACGTCACGTTGACTTGAGACCGTTTATATTATCGTCAGGTAAAGACACACAGATCACTACTGGTGGCCTTACTCGTGTTGCGATGGTGAAAGGTTCATTAGTGGTAAATTCATCTCAAGGAGGTGGTAGTAAAGATACCTGGATTGTTGACGAAGAGGCTAAATAATATGTTATCAAGAGTAGGTGAAACTTTATATTGGGTAGCTCGTTACATTGAACGTGCAGAAAATGTTGCACGGTTAATTAATGTCAACAACATGCTGATGTTGGATTTACCTAAAGGCGTATGTACAGGCTGGGAGCCATTAATAGATATTATTGGCGCGCGTCAGGCGTATGAAGATAAACACGCTGATTACACAGAGCAAAAAGCGCTGCGTTATTTACTTGTCGGTAGTGATAATGGCTCGTCTATTTTAAATTCTATTATCTATGCAAGAGAGAGCGCTCGGACAATCCGAGACGTAATGCCTCGCGATGTATGGGAAGAAATTAACTCCCTTTATTACTATGTAAAAGATAATCAAAAAGAAGGGCTTGCTAAGCGTGGCCGATTTGCTTATCTAAAGAAAATCATCGAATCAGCCCATCAAATATTTGGTGCTTTAGATGCGACTATTAACCATGATCATGGTTTTACGTTTATCCGCTTTGGGTCGTTAATAGAACGTGCTGATATGACGTCACGAATATTAGACATTCGTTCAGAGACGTTGATCACCAGCGATGAAGCAAAACCTTATGAAAATATTCAGTGGATCAGCTTATTGCGCTCGCTTAGTGCTTATCAAATGTATCGACAAGAGATGAGCGTACGGGTGCAACGTGCTGATGTATTAGAATTCGTGATGCACAGTGAAGTATTTCCACGGTCAATTTTGTTTTGCTTAATAGAGCTGAAAACGCTGATTTCACCTTTGCCAAATTCTACAGAGATTATAAATTTAATAGATGCAGTGGTAAAACAATTGAAAGCTGAAGATGTAAGAGCGCTTAAAAATGGCCACTTACATAATTATATGGATCAAATTCAAATTGAATTAGCGGGCATTCATAATGCATTAGCGCAAACGTATTTTTTAAAACCGCCAGAATAGGCCTGTTAAGCTATTAATCTTATAATACGCCCAAGGTTTTAAATTACATTGGGCGTTATTAACTAACGTGATGAGCTTTGGCTAATTATGAAAACGCGTTGTCTTTTAATTGTGCTTGCATTTGTTCGCGCATTTTAAATTTTTGTAGTTTTCCGGTAACCGTCATAGGGTAACTTTCAACAAATTGAATGTGTTTTGGTATTTTAAAATAAGCTAATTTATCTTTTAAGAAGCTGCGAATTTCTTGCTCTATTAACACGGCATCATCTTTAGGCTGCACCCAAGCACATACTTCTTCGCCGTACTTGTCGTCACTGATGCCAAAAATAGCAGCATCTTGCACGCCAGGGTAAGTGTAAAGTACTTCTTCAATTTCGCGCGGGTAGATATTTTCGCCACCACGAATGATCATATCTTTAATTCTGCCCACTATTGCAACAAAACCTTCCGCATCCATTACACCTAAATCACCAGAGTGTAACCAGCCTTCTTTATCGATAGTTGCGGCGGTTTTTTCTTCATCATTCCAATAGCAACGCATAATACCCGCACCACGGCTGCATACTTCGCCAGCAAGCCCTATTTTTTGTATATTACCCACTTCGTCAATAATTTTTACTTCTGTATGCGCCAGCGCGCGGCCGACGGTAGTAACTTGTTTTTCAATGGATGAGTCAATCTCCGTGGCATTATTAATGGGACTACATTCCGTTTGGCCGTAACCGATAACAACTTCATTCATATGCATCAGCGATTGTACTTTACGCATTACTTGTTCAGGACACGTAGAGCCTGCCATGATACCCGTACGTAAACTGGATAAGTCAAAACGAGCAAAATCTTTTAGTTCCAGTTCAGCAATAAACATCGTAGGTACGCCATGCAGTGCAGTACAGCGTTCTTTTTCAACCACCTCAAGCGTGATTGTTGGATCAAAAGAATCTCCTGGAAATACTGCCGTAGCTCCTTTACTTATACATACTAAATTACCTAATACCATTCCAAAACAGTGATATAACGGCACTGGAATACACAGCTTATCATCTGCAGTTAAGCGCATTGCATTAGCCATAAGAAAACCATTATTTAAAATGTTTTTATGGGAGAGCGTAGCGCCTTTGGGATTGCCTGTTGTGCCGGAGGTAAACTGAATGTTGATGTCTTGATCTGGTTGCAAAGTTGCACCAATGGCGTTGAGCTCAACGCGCTGGGCGGCCGTTGGCATTGCCATAACTTGACTAAAACTAAACATGCCAGCGGCAGGCTCATCACCAATGCGAATAATATTTTTTAAATAGGGGAGGTTTTTTGCCTGCAGTTGCCCAGCTTTTGCAGCGGCAAGTTCGGGCAGTAATTCATTAAGCATGCCTAGGTAATTACTGGCTTTGAAACTTGAAGCTGTTATAAGAGTTGAACACTCGACTGAATTTAGTGCAAATTGTAGTTCGTTTGGACGATACGCTGGGTTAATACAGACCATGATTGCGCCAATTTTGGCGGTCGCAAATTGGGTTAAGCACCACTCAAGGTTGTTTGGTGACCAGATACCAACACGATCACCTGGTTTTACACCTAAAGCCAGTAACCCCATTGCCAGCTGGTTGATCTGCTGCTGATACTCTTTATAGCTTAAACGAATGTTTTGATGATGCAGCACTATTGCAGGGTGGTCTGGGTTATTGTCGACAATGGAGTCGAGGTAATCACCTATGGTTTTATTGATCAATGCTGGGCTTTGTGCTCCTTTATAGTAGCTATGCTCTAAGCCAGCTGCATCTTTGACTGTTTTATTCGCATCGGTTGCAGTTGTATTATTGTTACTTATTTGCATGTACGGTCTCCGTGTCAATGTTGTGAGAGTCTACTCAGTTAGAAAAACACAGATTGTCGACAAATGAAAGCGCTATACGACCAATGTAGTAATAAAAATGATAAATATTAGGCAATAAAAAACGCTAGCTGTAGCTACAACAAAAACATTGCAGTACACACTAGCGTAGTATCTGATTATAAATTGAACTCTAATTGAAAATTAAAGTTCTTCGCTGCGGTAGGTTTTTTTCATTAAATGTACATATGCATTTACAAACGCATTTTCTTGGTACTTTTTAAGCCCCGTTTCAGCGAAATCAATTGGAATAGGATTACGTTTTAATTGCTCTTTGATCTCGGTTGTACTGAATAAATAAACACTCAGCTCAGGGATCAATTGAATTGCAGTTTCCATTTTGAAACCGTTCGCACTACCGGCAAATTTACCTTTAGGCGCACGTTGGCGAATAGCAACTGAGTCAATTTGATAGTCCTGCATAAGTTTCGCAAAATCAAATTGGAATTTACGCATTACTTCAGTGTCATTACCATTACCTAAGGTAAAGCGAGTTTGGCGAATATCTCGTATATCAAATACATCGTTATCTTTTGTTAAAATACACAGTAGTACGTCACTACCGGTAATTTCTACACCGCATGTTCTCATTGTCATTCTCTAAATAACTAATTTGGGCAGCATTATATCAATTAAACGCCTTAAAAACAGTGCATTTTAAAAACCGATTTCAATCCCAATGCCGCTGTGGTCGCTTACGCAGATATCTTCATCAATTTGGTTTGGATTTAAGTGTTTATCAAAGCTTAGATAGTGCAACGATTTTATCCGCGATAATGCACAATCAGTATTAAAGTGTCCTGAGGTCAAAATATAATCAAGCACATTGCCACGACCTTGATAGTAATGTGTTGCTGGTTTTACTTTACCATTTGCCGATTCACTGCTTAATTCAAACGAATCAGTTAATCCTACAATGGGTTGTTCAAGCTCTAAACAGGGCTCGCAACGAGTAGGGTGAAATCCTTGGGTCATGAATGACAGCGCAGGGCTGTCAATATTGTCGTTAAAATCCCCCATTACTAATGTTGCACAGTTTTTTTCACGCTGGGTTTTTAGTGCATCATAATAAACAATCGAAGCTTCCAGTGAGCGTGATATTTGCGATTGCATCATGCCAACGGTTTGTTGTAATAGATTTAATAAGGGATCGTCTTGATTATGAATGTTTAAAATATGCGCCATTGAATGCACCCGTTGTGATTTAAAGTGCACCACATAGCAGGTTAAATCACCAAATTCAGGTACATCAAAACTGCATTTTATAGGTGTGCGATTAAATTTAAATTCATTTTGATTATTTAAGTACTCAAGTAGTTCTGGGCAAGGGGTGAGTTCGTGGCATGCTTGAAAAGGGATTTTCGCGGCAATCGCCACCACAGGGTTAAATAACACCTGTGGGTAGAGGCTATCACTACGCGGACTGGCAACAGTAGCAAAATAGTCATAGCCTTGCTCTTTACACAAAATGGCCAATTCTTTAGGGCTAAACACCTCTTGGAAAGCAACAACCGTTGCTTGACTTTGCTGTAGAAAGTCAGTGATAAATTGCTGTTTTTGCCGCCATTGCGTTGCGTTGTAACGTTCATGTAATTGATAAAAAGAATAAGGTGGCGCCGCAAAATTAAGTAAATTTAAAGTGGCAAAACGGATACGATTAGACGTCGTCATTAGGTTATCCAACAGCTGAAATTAAATTAAGTATGAAATGCGAGGGTTATTTGTCAATTTGTCTGGCTAAATACTTGTATTTAGTGGCTCCAAACGCGACAATAACTGCTTGTGTTTGCTAAGACTCAACAAATACATTAACCAAATACGGTTAAAATTAACAATGCTTATTCGTAAAAGCGTTGTCGAGTTATTCATTTTAATTTAATAAATACATGTGATGCATTGTAGGCGTCACCACTGTAGTAAGGACTTATAATGCCAGTTATTACTCTTCCTGACGGCAGTCAGCGTAGTTTTGAAAACCCTGTAAGTACACTTGATGTAGCCAATGATATCGGCCCAGGCTTAGCAAAAGCCACTATCGCTGGTCGTGTTAATGGCACTCGTGTTGATGCCTGTGATTTAATTTCTGACGATTCTCGCCTTGAAATCATCACCGCAAAAGATGATGACGGCTTAGAAATAATTCGTCACTCATGTGCTCACTTGATTGGTCATGCAGTTAAGCAACTGTTTCCTGATGCAAAAATGGCAATTGGTCCAACGATTGATAATGGTTTTTACTATGATATCGATATGGAACATTCATTAAGTCAAGATGACTTAGAAGCTATTGAAAAGCGCATGTTGCAACTTGCTAAAACAAACTACGACGTGGTTAAGAAAACCGTAAGCTGGCAAGAAGCCCGTGATGCATTTGCAGCGCGCGGTGAAATGTACAAAATTCAAATCCTTGACGAAAACATTGCTAAAGATGACCGTCCAGGATTATATCACCACCAAGAATACATCGATATGTGTCGTGGTCCACACGTACCGAACATGCGTTTTTGCCAACATTTCAAAATAATGAAAGTAGCCGGTGCCTACTGGCGTGGCGATTCAGATAATAAAATGTTGCAGCGTATTTATGGCACTGCATGGGGCGATAAAAAGCAACTTAAAGCCTACTTACAACGTTTAGAAGAAGCCGAAAAACGTGATCACCGTCGTATTGGTAAAGCACTTGATTTATGGCATTGGCAAGAAGAAGCGCCAGGCATGGTGTTTTGGCACAACGATGGGTGGAGCATTTACCGTGAACTTGAAGAGTTTGTGCGTGAAAAGTTACGCGAGTACCAGTACGAAGAAGTAAAAGGTCCAATGATGATGGATCGTTCTTTGTGGGAAAAATCAGGTCACTGGGAAAAGTATTCAGAAGCAATGTTTACCACTGAATCTGAAAAGCGTGAATACGCAATCAAACCAATGAACTGCCCAGGTCACGTACAGATCTTTAATCAAGGTTTAAAATCGTACCGTGATCTTCCACTGCGTATGGCTGAATTTGGTTGTTGTCATCGCAACGAGCCGTCAGGCGCACTTCATGGTCTAATGCGCGTACGTGGCTTTACTCAGGATGATGCCCATATCTTCTGTACTGAAGAGCAAATCATGGACGAAGTATCAGCGTGTATCCAAATGGTTTACGATACGTACGAAACATTCGGCTTTGAAAAAATTGTGGTTAAGCTGTCAACACGCCCTGAACAGCGTATTGGCGAAGATCATATGTGGGACAAAGCAGAGCTTGCATTAGCTGATGCCCTGAAAGCAAATAACATCGAATTTGATTATTTACCGGGTGAAGGTGCTTTCTACGGTCCAAAAATTGAATTTACTTTGTACGATTGCTTAGACAGAGCGTGGCAGTGTGGTACAGTGCAACTAGATTTTGCATTACCAGGGCGTTTAGGGGCAACTTATGTTGCTGAAAACAACGAACGTCGTACACCTGTAATGATCCACCGTGCAATATTGGGCTCTATCGAGCGCTTTATCGGTATTCTTACAGAAGAGTACGCGGGCTTATTCCCGACTTGGCTTGCACCAAAGCAAGTAGTGATTATGAATATCACTGATAAACAAGCAGCTTATGTGCAGGAAATTGTACAAAAATTAAATAAACTTGGAATTAGAGCCGCTGCTGACTTGAGAAATGAGAAGATTGGCTTTAAAATCCGTGAACATACATTAAAACGTATCCCCTATTTACTTGTTGTTGGTGATAAAGAAGTTGAACAACAAGAAGTAGCAGTACGTACCCGCACAGGTGAAGACTTGGGCAAATTTAATGTTGATGAATTTGTCGCTAAAATTAGCGAAGAAATTAAAAATCGACTATAAAAACTCTGCGTGTAGGGCTTACATTTAATTGCTAACTACACGCTTATTATTTGATATTCTTGGAGGAACGTACTATTAGAGGCGGCAAGAAAGGGCAACAAACAGCCCAAAAAAATCGTATTAACGAAGAAATTACAGCTCAAGAAGTTCGCTTAATTGACATTGAAGGCGAGCAAGCTGGAATTCAGTCATTAAAAGACGCGCAAACTATGGCTGATGCCGCTGGTGTTGATCTAGTAGAGATTAGCCCAAATGCTGAGCCGCCTGTTTGTAGAATCATGGACTACGGTAAGTTCATCTTTGAAAAAAGCAAAGAACTAAAAGAGCAGAAGAAGAAGCAAAAGCAAATCCAGATAAAAGAAATCAAATTCCGTCCTGGCACGGATGAAGGTGATTATCAGGTTAAGCTTCGCAACTTACGTAAGTTCTTAGAAGGTGGCGATAAAGCTAAGATTACCATCCGCTTCCGTGGTCGTGAAATGGCCCACCAAGAAATTGGTATAGAATTATTAAACCGTATCAAAGGCGATTTGGAAGAGCTTGCAGTTGTTGAGTCTTTCCCTAATCGTGTTGAAGGTCGCCAAATGGTTATGATGATGGCGCCTGTTGCTAAAAAGCAATAAACAAGCTAAGATACGCAGCGAATTTAGCTCAGGTCACCAAGTAATATGCAAATATTCACCTGTGCTAACCGGTAATAAAGTAAAACTGCAGCATTTATGTTGGGTTTTCACCGGAATATGGCAGTAAGTTAGGCCTAAAAGTGGAGCTATAGCAATATATCTCACGCCTGCTTACTAATTTTAAAGCAATACATTTGGAGTTATTGCAATGGCTTATAAGCTAAAAAGTCACAGAGGCGCGGCTAAGCGTTTCAAAAAGACTGCTTCTGGCGGTTTCAAGCGTAAACAAGCGCATCTTCGTCACATTCTGACTAAGAAAACTTCTAAGCGTAAGTTACACCTACGTCCTAAGATGATGGTTCATAAGAACGACCATGGTCTAGTTTCACGTATGTTACCATTCGCTTAATAGGGGTTTTTAGAAATGGCAAGAGTTAAACGCGGCGTTGTCGCACGTGCACGTCACAAAAAAGTTTTAAAACAAGCAAAAGGTTACTACGGAGCACGTTCACGTGTTTACCGCGTAGCTTTCCAGGCTGTTACTAAAGCGGGTCAATACGCTTACCGTGACCGTCGTGCGAAGAAACGTACTTTCCGTCAATTATGGATTGCACGTATCAATGCTGCTTCACGTCAAAATGGTCTGTCTTACAGCCGTTTTATCAATGGTCTTAAAAAGACATCTGTAGAAATCGATCGTAAGATCCTTGCAGATATCGCTGTTTATGACCAAGTTGCATTCGCAGCGCTTGTTGCAAAAGCTAAAGAAGGCCTAGCGGCAGCTTAAGTTTTTAAAATAAGTATTAAAAAGGAGCCTATGGCTCCTTTTTTTGTGGCTAAAATAAAGTTTTCACCAACAGTTATTTGCGGTAAGGCTCGTGAAAAGCGAGATAGTCGGTAGTGATCCCAACCGCGCTAACGCTATATAATAATTACAAATAAATGAGGTAATTAACTATTTTGAATTGGCAATCCTTAGTTGATAACCGTCAACGCTTTTTCTGGGTATTACAGATTGCGGGTTGGGTCGGTTATGCACTTGTTAACTACATTGGTTCTAAAGTCTTTGAGATGCGCGATATTTATGTATTTGTGATCGTACTCAATGCTTACGCCGGCTGTTTAATGACTGTGCCATTGCGTTATATGTATCGCAAAGCCTGGAATGCATCTCCTTGGGTTTTAATGTTAGTAGTGTTTGGCGCTTCGTACATTACAGGTACTTTATGGGCGGTAATACAAAAGTTCAATTTATGGGAGATTTATCGCCATGGCTATCGTCCTACAGAGTGGTTTTACTATCTACAACAAGGCTTAGATTCGGTTTATATTATTCTTTGTTGGAGTGGTTTGTACTTTGGCATTAAATATTATCAACTACTGCAAAGTGAGCGCCAAAAAGCCCTAAAAGCTACTACGATGGCGCATGAAGCACAACTGAAGATGCTACGTTATCAATTAAATCCTCATTTTTTGTTTAATACTCTTAATGCTATATCTACATTGATTTTGGTAAAAGAGAATAAAGATGCTAATTTAATGGTGTCGAAATTGAGCGACTTTTTACGTTATACACTCAATACCGATCCGATAAAGAAAGTCCCACTTGAACAAGAGTTGCATGCACTGATGCTTTATCTTGAAATAGAGCGAGTACGCTTTGATGAACGGTTGCAAGTGAATGTGCAAATCAGTGATGAAGCAAAAAATGCATTAGTGCCGAGTTTAATATTGCAACCGATCATCGAAAATGCGATTAAATATGCGATAGCTCATCTGATCGAAGGTGGGGTGATTGATATTAAAGCACAAGTTTTTGCTAATGAACTATTACTGGAAGTAGGCGATAATGGCCCTGGTACTGAATTACTTAATGGCCAATTAGTTAATTCACAAGGGGTAGGGGTGGCAAATACGAAAGACCGCCTGAAAACTTTGTATGAAAATAACTATTCGTTTGTGTTATCACATAATACGCCAAGTGGATTGAAAGTGAATCTGCGCGTTCCGTTTGAGAAGGCTGTGAAGAAATGAGCAAGATTAAGACCCTGATTGTCGATGATGAACCATTAGCCCGTAGAGGCTTAGCTGTAAGGCTAGAGGAGTTTGATGATATCGAAGTCATTAAATTATGTAGCTCTGGCCAAGAGGCAATCGATGCATGCCAAGCAGGGAAAATAGATTTAGTTTTTTTAGATATTCAAATGCCTGGAATGAATGGATTTGAGGTTGCCAGAGCACTCAGTGAAAGTGTCAGAGCGTTACCAGCTATTGTATTCGTAACCGCATTTGATCAGTTCGCAGTCAAAGCATTTGAGATCCATGCTTTAGATTATATCCTTAAACCAGTCGACGACAACAGACTAAAACAGGCGGTAGAAAAAGTGCATACCTACTTGAAGACGCAACAAGACAACGCCCATAAAAAGAAATTGGCGAGTTTTGTAGCTGGAATTACTGGTAATAATTGTGAAGAGATTTTGAAAAAACTGGCAACTGGCGATACATTAACAGATCGCCGTTACCCAGAATCTTTAGCGGTGAAAGAGCAGGGTGAAATAATCCGTGTACCTGTAGCAACAATTCAATGGGTTGATGCCGCTGGTGACTATATGTGTTTACATTGCCAAGATGGTCAAACGCATATTTTACGAAAAACAATGAAAGAGCTTGAACAGGAACTTGATCCTCAGCTATTTGTACGTGTACACCGCAGTGCGATTGTAAATACTAAACAAATTAGCAAGCTTGTAACTCAGGTAAGTGGTGAGTATTTATTAGTGCTTGAGAACGGCCAAGAATTAAAAGTAAGCCGTAGTTATCGCGATAAAGTAAAAGCTGCGTTAGCAAGTTAACTTAGAAACGGGCTCAATAGCTGTTATATAACGAAGTAAATTAAACCATGTGTTTTAAATAAAAAAACGCGAGCCTTGGCTCGCGTTTTTTTATAACTGCGTTAATTAAGAAACAGTAACAATTTTCATAGTATTGGTTGCACCAATCGTTTCCATAGCATCACCATGAGTGATGATCACAGTATCGCCAGATTGTAATGAACCCGCATTCACAAGTGTGTTAAGGGCATCTTTTACCATGTTATCTTTTTCACATTGTGTTGAGTCAAAGAATACCGGGTAAACACCACGATATAATGCTGTTTGACCAAGCGTACTGGCATGACGAGACAATGAATAAATAGGTAAGCCAGAGCTGATACGTGACATCAATTTTGCTGTGCTACCTGATTCAGTTAAAGTAATAATCGCTTTTACTGAATCTAAATGGTTTGCCGCATACATAGCTGACAATGCAATTGATTCTGCATTAGAAGAGAAACGACTATCTAAGCGATGTTTAGAAACGTGAGTTTCTTTTTGTGATTCTGCCCCTAAACAAACGCGCGCCATGGTTGCCACGGTTTCTTCTGGGTAATCGCCTGCCGCTGTTTCAGCTGAAAGCATTACCGCATCAGTGCCATCAAGGACTGCGTTGGCAACATCCATAACTTCTGCACGGGTAGGCATTGGGTTATCGATCATTGATTCCATCATTTGTGTTGCTGTGATCACGGTACGGTTAAGTGAGCGAGCACGACGGATAATGAGTTTTTGTTTACCCATTAAGGCAGCATCACCAATTTCAACACCTAAGTCACCACGAGCAACCATCACCGCATCTGAAGCAAGGATAATATCATCAACTGCTTCTACCGTTTCAACGGCTTCAGCACGCTCAATTTTAGCTAAAAGCTGTGCTTTAGAGCCTGCAGCTTCAGCTAGTGAACGCACATAACGCATATCGTCGCCACTGCGTGGGAACGATACTGCGATATAATCAACATCAATTTCTGCTGCAGTTAATAAATCTTCTTTATCTTTATCAGTGAAGGCTGGAGCAGTTAAACCACCACCTAAGCGGTTGATGCCTTTATTGTTAGATAACACGCCACCAACAGTTACTGTGGTATGCACTAAATGACCTTCAACATTTACTACTGTTAATTGAATTAAACCATCGTTTAAAAGTAGTAAGTCACCAGGGGCAACATCTTGTGGTAATTCTTTATAATCAATACCTACGGCGTTGATATCGCCTAGGCCTTTTTCCATTTTTGCATCAAGAATAAATTTTGCACCAACAGGTAGCGTTACTTTGCCATCTTTAAATGTCGATACACGAATTTTTGGGCCTTGTAGATCGGCTAAAATAGCAATGTGCTTGCCTAGTTTTTTGGCAATGTCACGCACTGCTTGGGCACGGTCTTTGTGATCTTGTGCAATGCCGTGTGAGAAATTCAAACGCACTACGTTTGCACCAGCACGGATTATTTTTTCTAAGTTGTTATCTCGATCGGTTGCAGGTCCAAGGGTCGCGACTATTTTTGTGCGTCTAAGCATCAAATTCTCCTGTAGGCTTACAATGTTGTAAGCAGGTTGACGGTTTTTCGTTATTTATAGGTGTTAGTTTAACTGACACGCATAATACAGTTTTTACTGACAGCAAATAGCGCGTTGACATCAAGGTAACGTGTAAAGCTGTCATTATTTTATACAAAAAAATTATGACCACATTATGACACCGGTGTCAGGTCTCGTCAATGCTCGACTCAGAAATCCATATCAGGAAAATTTATCGCCCCGAGGCAACGGTTGTTTGATATAATCACTGTATCTTGCGTGTTTGTCTTGCGCAAAGCGTTGTATCTGTTGTCTAGGCTCGCAATTTTAAGTGGCTTGGGTATATAATGCGCGCGGTATTATTTCATTTACTAACCAATAGTTGTTACCGAGGAGGACACTAAATGCAAGTTGCATTAGTAGGGTTAGGCGTTATGGGTAAAAATCTTGCTCTCAACTTGATTGAACAAGGGATGACGCTAGTAGCTTATGATAAAAACCCAGACGCGGGCGAAGAGCTATTAAGCTGTGCTAAATTACAAGGCATGGCAGATCGTCTGCACATTGTGTCTGATTTAGGTGATATGGTAAAACGGTTAACGCCGCCTCGCTCAATTTTGTTATTAGTGCCAGCGGGTGAGTTAGTCGATAAAGTTTGCAGCGATTTAGTTGATGCAGGCGTTGATTGTGACGATATTATCGTCGATTGTGGCAATAGTAATTATAAAGACGGTATTACTCGTAAACTTAAATATCAAAATAAATTTGAATTTGCCACTATGGGTATTTCTGGCGGTGCCGAAGGCGCGCGTCATGGTCCTGCGATGATGGCAAGTGGTTCAGAAGGCGGCTGGGAACGCGTTGAGCCATGGTTTGAAAAAGTAGCAGCAAGCTACAAAGGTGAATCGTGTTTTGCCCGTGTTGGTCAATCAGCCAGTGGTCACTTTGTAAAAATGGTGCACAACGGAATTGAATATGCATTGATGCAACTAATCGCAGAAATGTATCAATTATTACGCTTAGGCACTAACCGCACTCCACATGAAGTTGCAGAGATTTTTAATCAATGGTCTGAAGGCACACTCAATAGCTATTTATTATCTATCTCAAGTCATATTTTATCGTTAGAAACCGATGCGGGTGAAGCGTTAGTTGATTTGATTGATAATAAAGTTGGCGCGAAAGGCACTGGTTTGTGGACGGCACAAAATGCATTAGAACTGGGTATCGCCGTTCCTTCATTGGTTGCAGCTGTGCAAGCGCGTCACTTAACCAATACTGGTGACACACATGCAGCGAAAGAAATGACGTATGCAGCTAAATCAACTTCACAGGTTGAATTAGATTTAGATGAACTTAAAGATGCCTTCTTGTTTGCAAGTTTACTGGCTTATCGTCAAGGCCTTGCGCTGATCAAAGGTGCATCACGTGCACATCAATGGAAAGTCGATTTATCTAAAACACTGCAAACGTGGCGTGCTGGTTGTATTATCCGTGCTGATTACTTAGATAACATCGCTGAAGGTGTTGAGTTTATCGACACTTTAGAAAAAGAGTCATTAGCGCTGCGTAAGATAGCAGGTCAAGCAATGATGACTGGATTAGCATTTCCGGTACTTAGCTCAACGCAAACGTATTTTGCGACGTTGACGACACCAAGCAATGGTCATCTCGTACAAGCACAGCGAGATTATTTTGGTGAGCATGGCATTAAAACTCATAGTGGTGAGGTATGTCATTTAACTGATTTAGTAGAGATTGACGCGAAAGTACGTTAATTAGACCAATAGGTTTAAATGAAAGGCACGCTAATTAGCGTGCCTTTTTAATTTAAAAAATAGTTTTTATTATAAAGCGCTCAGCTTATCTACTTAACTCACCACGTAAGTTGTCTTGCATTAAATGGCGAATAGTTTCAATTTCAAGCTTTTGGCTAAATAAGTAATGTAATTTAGTTAAGCATGCCTCTAAGGTCATATCGTAACCGCTGATCACACCAATGTTAAGTAATGCGTTACCAGTTGCATAGCCGCCCATATTTACATGCCCTTTTAAGCACTGGGTTAAATTGACGATAACCATTCCGCGCTTACTTGCGCTGGAGAGGATCTCTAAAAAGTCTGGATCTTGTGGCGCATTGCCCACACCAAAGCTCAATAATACGAGGGCTTTGATATTGTCGTTTACCAGACTTTTAACTACAGCATGACTGATCCCAGGATACAAGTATAAAACACCAATAGGTTGCGGCGTGATGTTGGTGACTTGTAGCTCATTTTCAACATACGGGCTTAACTGGCCTTTTAATAATTGAATATTAATACCTGATAGTGCTAATGGATCTAGGTTAGGGGATGCAAAGGCATCAAAGCCATCGGCATGCGCTTTAGTCGCACGATTGCCGCGAAATAATTGATTATTAAAAAATAAACTAACCTCAGCAATCGGATAATTAGCCGCTAAATACATCGCATTAAGTAAATTTACTTGGCCATCAGAGCGCAATTGCGACAGTGGAATTTGCGAGCCTGTCACTATCACTGGCTTTGTTAAGTTTTCAAACATAAAGGACAAAGCAGATGCGGTATACGCCATGGTATCTGTGCCATGAAGCACGACAAAGCCATCATAATCTTGGTATTTACTTTTAATATCATCTGCGATTAGTTGCCAATGAGCAGGGGACATGTCTGATGAGTCAATCAGCGGGCAATACTCGTGAATATCGAATAAGGGCATTTCATCACGATTAAATTCGGCATTGTTTTCTACGGTTTGTGTTAAAAAACCTTCAGCGGGAATATAGCCTCGACTCGATTTTTTCATCCCAATCGTACCGCCAGTATATGCGATATAAATACGTTTACGTTTCATAAAAAAAGCCCAGTAAAAAAACTGGGCTTAGTATAACGGTTAGTTGCTGCGATTACAGCCTATACACTATTTATTGCGAAATATTACACACTAAGCAGCGGGCATAAATGCCTTGCGGATCGTTGTAATCTTTTAGACCTTCAACCTCAGTTGTTAATTGCTTAACTAAACCATTGATAGATGCTTGGTTTGAGAGTGCGTTTTGTAGCGTACTTTGTGAGCCAATTAGCGATCTAATCGATGCATTTCCAAAAATATCCTGCATTAATTTCTCTTCCGCCGATAGACTCTGCTTAATGGTTTTAACTTCATAAAAATCAAGCTTAGCCAGTTCAGCTGCCGCTTTGATAGCGTCTTGCTTATTGCCTAATTTGTCAACTAAGCCAAGCTCTTGCGCTTGACTTGCAATCCAAACACGGCCTTGTGCAATAGAGTCAACTTGCTCAGGGGTCATATTTCGTGCTTCACCAACAACCTCTAAGAAGCGTTGATAAGCATCTTCTACACTTAGTTGAATAACCTGTGCCATTTTTTCATTAAGCGGGCGAGCGATCGATAGACCAGCCATTTCAGTTGTGGCAACGCCATCGGAATAAACACCTAATTTAGCCATGGTGTTTTCAAAGGTCATAAAGTTACCAAATACACCAATTGAGCCGGTAATTGTGCTCGGCGCTGCCCAAATTTCGTTGGCAGCAGAGGCAATCCAGTAGCCGCCAGAAGCTGCTACTGAGCTCATTGAAGCAACCACTGGTTTACCAGCTGCTTTAAGAGCAAGCACTTCAGCACGAATAACTTCAGAGGCAAACATACTGCCACCGCCAGAATCAATACGCAGTACAACCGCTTTTACTTTATCATCTAAGCGTGCTTTACGTAGTAAAGCCGCTGTAGAGTCACCACCAATTTCACCGGCTTTACGTTCGCCGTCAGAGATAGTACCGCGTGCAACCACAACGGCGACTTTTTCTGTCATTGGGTTATCAAACTCAATCGGCGGTTTAACCAATGAGAGATATTCTTTAAATGATACTTGGTTGAAGGTTTTGCCCGTTTCTTCAGTGCCTACTAAGGCAATTAATTGTTGACGCATTTGTTGATTGGTTTTTAAAGAATCAACCCATTGATGTTCAAGGGCATATTTACCTGAATCGCCATTAACTGCTTGCATTTTAGCCAGAAAAACGTCCATTGTTTCATCAAAGTTTGCTTCATCAAATGGGCGCACAGCGGCAACGTCTTGTTTGTATTCTTTCCACAATGCACCTAGCCATACATTATTAGCTTCTTTTGCTGCATCTGACATATCGTTACGAATAAACGGTTCAACAGCCGATTTAAATGTACCAACACGGAAAATATGCTGAGTGATACCGAGTTTTTCAAGCGCATCTTTAAAATACAATGGGTACATGCCAAAGCCTTGGATCTCTACACCGCCATAAGGGTGCATCGATATTTCATCAGCGTGCGCAGCAATGTAATATTGTGCTTGTGAGTAATAATAACCAGAGGCAATTACTTTTTTGCCGCTCGCTTTAAACCGCTCTAACGCTTGAGTGATTTGTTTTAATTTATTTAAATGCGCGTTAGGCATTTTTTGTAAATCCAGCAAAATCACACTAATGCGTTTATCTTCAGTGGCTTGATCAATTACTTCGATAATATCATCAAGTAAAATTTCAGCCGGCTCGTCGTTGCCCTGTGTTGCATCATTGATGGCAGCTTCAATTGGATCAACGTAAACTTTTTCTTCTACGATTGGACCATTGAGGTTTAGCCTGAGCACCGATGTGTCAGCAACATTGATTTCATTGTCATCGCTTGCGATTGAAACAATGAAAAGAATAACGAGTAACACAAATAAAAAATTGAGGACTAAACGACGAGAAAAGTTAATTCCTGCCCACAGTCCTTTAAATAGCTTTGCAATCAAAATAAATCCTTAGTCTGGTACAACTTATATCTGTCACCATCTTAGCCCAGAATAAAAATTAATTTAACTGTTAAATCGTAACTAAGTATTTATGAGCGAGGTTTTAACCGTGAGAATGTGAAAATATTAGCTAATTTATCGCTTTTGTTGCTTATTGCTTGCCAATCGAGCAAAATTGGTTAATGTATAGAGGTTAGACCAGTTCATTGGGGCAGAGGATGTTAGAACAACAATTACAATTGAAACACACACAGCTACGTAACCGTTTGGTAATGGGCTCAATGCACACGGGGCTTGAAGAGGGATGGCATAATCGAAAACGCCTGCGTGCTTTTTATGAAGCGCGCGCTAAAGGTGGTACTGCGATGCTCATTACGGGGGGCTACAGTCCTAATTTGCGTGGCAAATTAACCCCAATCTCATCGTCTTTTAATAGCTATTATGATGTGTTTAAGCACCGTGCATACACTGATGTTGTCCATCAACACGGCGGTAAGATTTGCTTACAATTATTACATGCTGGACGTTATGCGTATCATCCATTTAATCAAGCACCAAGTGCAATTAAAGCACCTATTAACCCATATCAACCCAAAGCAATGTCGCTCAGTGCAATAAAAAAAACCATCAAAGACTTTGCTCATTCCGCCTATTTAGCACAAAAGGCTGGCTACGATGGCGTTGAAGTGATGGGCTCAGAAGGTTATTTGATTAATGAGTTTATGGCACCGCATACCAATAAACGCTCAGATGAATACGGTGGAAGTTTAGAAAACCGTATGCGTTTAGCGTTAGAGATAGTCAAAGCTGTACGTGCCAAAGTAAATAAAGAATTTTTAATTATCTTTCGATTATCGGTGATGGATTTAATTCCTAATGGGTCAACACCTGAAGAGGTTACGATCCAGGCCAAAGCATTAGAGCAGGCTGGAGTTGATATTTTAAATACTGGCATAGGCTGGCATGAAGCACGAGTACCTACCATTGCGAGTATGGTGCCAGCAGGTGCATTTAAAGAAGCTTCAAAACGTTTAAAAGAAGTGGTATCGGTTCCTGTCATTGCTGTAAATCGTATTAATACTCCTGAGATTGCCAATGAAATTTTAACTGCAGGGGATGCAGATCTGATTTCGATGGCACGACCACTATTAGCCGATCCAGAATTTTTTAATAAATATCAAGCACAACAAAGTAAACACATTAATATTTGTATCGGCTGTAATCAGGGCTGTTTAGATCATGTATTTAAAGGTAAACGAGCAACATGCTTAGTGAATCCTCAAGCGGGGTTTGAGCTAGATTATCCTCTTGAGCTGACCAACAAGGCTAAAAATGTGTTGGTTGTAGGTGCTGGGCCTGCGGGCTTATCTGCCAGTTGTTACTTAGCGCAAAAAGGCCATACGGTAACGCTGATTGATAAAAATACAGATATGGGCGGCCAATTTAATTTAGCGATGCGAATTCCTGGTAAAGAAGATTTCAATCATACCTTGCGTTATTTTATTAATGAACTTGAACGTCTGAAGGTCACGGTAACACTCAATACTCCTTTTACCGATAAAATGCTTGAGCAATACGATGACGTGGTGTTTGCAACGGGTGTGCGCCCGCGTGAGGCAAACTTTACCTGCGCGGATAATAAACGTGTTTTTTCATACGATGAAGTTATTCGAGGCGAAGTTGAATTAGGGCAATCGATTGCAATTTTAGGTGCCGGCGGCATTGGCTTTGATATGGTTGCTTTTTTAAGTGAACATAAAGACCAAAGTATTGCTGATTTTAAATCGCAGTGGGGAATTGAGTGTCAGCCAAGTCCAGATAAAGATAATCGTCAATTGTTTATGCTAAAACGCAGCGCCGGGCGTTTTGGCAGTGAGCTTGGTAAAACAACGGGCTGGATACATCGTCAAGTTGCAAAGCAACATGGTGTAAAACAGATCGCTGATTGTCAGTATCATCATTTTGATAAGCAAGGTCTAAAAATTACTGTGGCAGGAGAGGAGCAGGTGCTACCTGTTGATACAGTGATCGCTTGTATCGGGCAAGTCTCTAATAACGAATTAATGTCGGGGTTAATCGATAATCCTAAAGTACATGTAATTGGCGGGGCCAAATTAGCATCAGCAATTGATGCAAAACGAGCTATTTATGAAGCGCTTCAGGTCGCGCGTAAAATTTAACTGAAATAAACTTTTAATCGTAGCGGTCTTTGTTTAATACATTACAAAAGACTAGACTGCTACGATGAATACATTGATCACACTATATAAAACTTCCCTCCAAAAAATAGCCATTTTTGATGGTATCCCTGCTTTACTATTTAGACTGATACTGGCGCCAGTTATGATCATCGCAGGTTATAACAAGCTAAATATCAGTGGTAATGGTAATGGGTTTTTTGAATTCTTTTTAGCTTCTCCAGATGTTGTTGCTTGGTTTGGTAACCCAGACTGGGGCTTAGGCTTACCTTTTCCTGATTTACTGGCTTTTTTAGCTGGCTGGAGTGAATTTCTCGGTGGCTGGCTGCTCTTAGTTGGTTTATTAACCCGTCTGGTTAGCATACCGCTGATGTTTACTATGGTCGTTGCCGCAACCTCTGTACATTGGCACAATGGCTGGTTTGCGATTGCGCCGACAGATCCAGATACCAGTGCTGCACAAGTACTTGATTGGTTGGCGATCCCCGGTGCAAAAGAAAGTTTAGATAATTCTCGTGAAGTAAAAGAACGTATTGAGAAAATTCGAGGACTTGTACAAGAACATGGTTTCCCAGATTACCTTTATGAAAAGGGTAAACCGTCGATTTTGAATAATGGCATTGAGTTTTCAGCAATTTATTTTGCGATGTTATTGAGTTTATTTTTTACCGGCGGTGGGCGTTTTGTTAGCCTTGATCACTGGTTACGGAAAAGATTCGAATAATCTAAATCTCTACCTGTCAGTTTGCGACGCCCGTCGCAAACTTTCTAACTTTCAAACTTTCTCAGCAATCCCTATCAATGCTATGCTAGTTTCTTTTTTAATTAGAGAATCGCTATGGACGCTATTGAGCTTTTATTGACTCGTCAGTCAGATCCTCGACTGATTGCACCTGCCCCAAACAACAGTCAACTTGATATTATTAAACAAGCAGCGCTTCGTGTGCCTGATCATGGTTGCCTTGCGCCTTGGCAATTTATTGTTGTTGCAGAAGATGCGCGAGAACGACTCGGCGAAATTTATTATCAAAGTGCAGTTGCAGAACAACAAGATGAAAAAGTCATTAATCGTGCCAAAGAGTTACCGCTGCGTGCACCGATGATAATCATTGCCATTGCCAAATATCAAGCGCACCCAAAAGTACCGCGTATCGAACAAGTACAAAGTGCTGGTTGTGCTGTGTTAGCTATGCAACAAGCAGCTTTTGCGCAGGGACTTGGTGGTGTCTGGCGTACTGGTTACTTTGCGCAAAGTGAGGCGGTAAAAGCGGCGTTAAAGCTTGATAATGAAGATGAGATTGTCGGTTACCTGTATTTAGGCACTCCAGAAGTGGACTGTAAAAAGGCTGTTCGTCATAGCCCAGAACACTTTTTCACACACTTATAGTTGCCAAAACGTAATTAATTGGAACTTTGTCGTGTTATTTCAGTCAGAGTGCATTAAGGCTACCTTTGTTATTATCTTTAGGTAGCTTGGCTGTCTGAAGCGCTTGGATGCAATAACCCTCAATACAATGGTTTGTTATTTTTCTGCAGTTTGTTAATGTATGGAGTGTCTTAATTAGAATAACAACAAGAAGACGAGGATAATGGGAAATTTATTTTTACGTGAAAAAGAAAAATGGTTAACGTGGTCCTTATGGGGCTTTGTTGGTGCGGCTATCACTCTTTACACAGCATTTAGTACACAGACTCCTCATTTAATCGCGATCTCATCAACTGCTATTGTGGTTATCTTAGCGTGGTGGATGCAACACACAAGACGATTTGATTTTGGTAGAGCGTTTAAAGTGTGTTGTTACGTGTTGTTTGTGAGTATTTTACCCGCTTTTGTATTGGTGCTTGTACCAAGTGATGATCTAAACCGCTTTGATTTAATCTTTCAGAGCTTAAGTTTTGTAACTTTTAGCTTATTAGTCTGCTTACTGTGTTCGTGGGTCGCGAAACGTCCAAAACAGTATTATTGATGTATTTTTAAGCGCTTCGAGTAATTGTAACGATTAATTTGAACTTTTTTACTTTTAGGGCTTTACAACAAGGCGGCTAACCCCTATTATCCGCGCCGTACGGAGAGATGGCAGAGTGGTCGAATGCACCGGTCTTGAAAACCGGCAGGGGTTTATAGCCCCTCTAGGGTTCAAATCCCTATCTCTCCACCATATTTAAAAAGCCGCCTTATGGGCGGCTTTTTGCTATCTGGAGTTTAAGATGTCACAGCAAAATCAATTAAACACCACACAACGGGTGCTAAAACACATACTGTTATGGTCGGTGTTTGGCTACTGTTATCACAGTGCTATTAACTTACTCGTTAAAATGGCGATGGATGCACAACCAGAGCATGTATTGCTCACAGCTATGCTTTACTGCCTAGGCTTTAATCTATTAGCTGGGCATTTAATTACTAAATATGATAAATACTGGCCAGAAATTGCGGCAATATTTATTGGTTGTATCGGTTTATTAGTCGTGCCGGTGTTATTAGTTGGTACGCAGGCATTACTGAGTCGTCCATTACTTGCTGGTATTTTAATCAGCTTGCCAATCTTGACTTTTGCTGTGCGATTAATAAAGCGAAAACTCACTAAAAACTAGCTCTAAAGAAGCCCAAAAGGGCTTTTTTTTATGATAGCATAGGCGCGTCTTTTAACTGATACCAGCGTTATTAAGCTTGGTATAAACAAAACGTGAAACATATTATGTCAGATAATTTTACTACAGATGCTGAAAAAGCAAGTTACGGTATTGGCCTACAGATGGGTGAGCAACTTAAAGCTAACCCTTTCGAAGGTTTAAACTTAAATTCAGTATTTGCAGGCATGAAAGATGCGTATGTGGGCGGCGATTTCCAAGTTGAGATCCCTGAGATCCAAGCTGCATTCGAAAAAATCAACACTGAAATCCAAGCACGTCGTGAAGAAGAGGCGAAAGTACTTGCAGCTGAAGGCATTGCATTCTTAGAAGAAAATGCAAAACGTGCTGAAATCACAGTGACTGAGTCTGGTCTTCAATATGAAGTACTAGCAACAGGTGAAGGCAACAAGCCAACTGCTGAGTCAACAGTGCGTGTTGATTATCACGGTACACTTATCAACGGTACTGTATTTGACAGCTCTTATGAGCGTGGTCAACCTGCTGAGTTTCCAGTTGGTGGCGTGATCAAAGGCTGGACTGAAGCATTACAAATGATGCCTGAAGGCACCAAATGGCGTATCTATGTTCCTCATGAGCTTGCTTATGGAGAACGTGGTGCCGGTGCTGCAATTGCACCATTCTCAACACTGGTATTTGACGTTGAGCTACACGAAATTCTTTAATTAGAAATTGAGTAATAAAAAGCCGCGCTAATAACTATTAGCGCGGCTTTTTTATGGTTATTTACTGAGTTCAGAAATAACCACGTAGACCAATTCTAAAGTTACGCCCGGGTAGTGGCGCTTCATCTTTAATAAATGAACTATGTACAAAACCCAGTTCATCCGTAATATTATCAACGTTGATATAAAACTGTGTATCTACCGGACCGACACTTAATTGGTAATTTGCTTGCGCATCAAACAGTGTATAGCTATCAGTTGCGGTTTCATAAGCCGTAATATCACGTTGTTCAAAGTAGTGTGTGCCAGTTAAGCTGAACTGCCAATCACTGATATTATACTGTAATTCTGAACCTAACTTATTTGCCGGAATACGCGGTAAATACCCTTCATCATCAGCAAGTTTTGCAGTGGTTGAGTCACCAAATACTTTTACCATCGCATTTGAATTTAATTGATAATGTGCGTCAAATTCAATGCCGTATAATTTCGCATCTTTACTGACAAATTGATAAACAGCCATACCATCATCGTGGCCAGGCTCTGCAGCTTCAAGGCCGTGCTCTTCATCAAACACTAACCCCGTGTTCTGCTGATAGTAAAAATTGGCAATGTCGTTATAGAAAAAGTTAACCGTATAACCAAAATCGCCACTAAAGCGTCTAAAGCCAAAATCAATATTGGTTGATGTTTCTTGTTTGATATTTTCAGGTTCGAAGTGAATTTCACCGTCTTCTATCGCGTAGCCTAAACCAAGCTCATAGGTGCCAGTTGCAATATGGACACCATTTGATAATAGCTCGGCTGATAACGGTGCGCGTTCAGAGTGTGACACGCTCAGCGCAATACTTTGTCCGGGTGTATATTGCCAAATAGCGCCTGCTGAAGCGCTCAGATTAGTAAAGCTTTTACTGTAAGGCGTTATTTCATTGGCATGTTCATAAGTATGATCATCTTCATGGTCATGGTCATGGTCATGGTCATGGTCATGCGCAGCAGCACCGACATTACTATCAATATTATAATCTTCAATACGCGCACCTAATTCTAATGTCACGTCGCCAAACTGTTTTTCTTCGAGGATAAATAATGCATGAGTAGTCGTTTTGCTAGCGGGTGTGAAGGCTTCTTCACCATCGGCATCATAATCAGAGTCACTAAAATGATAACCAGCCATACCATGCCAATTACCTAACTTATGCTCAATATTTAAACGTGCTTCAGTGGTTTCATTACTAAAGATAGTACCGATCGCGCCATCTTCAATTTCAGCATGGCGATAATCAGTATAACCTAGACGTAAATTAATAGTTTCAATCCAGTTGTTGTGTAATGCATAGCTCATCAAACCTTGCCAGCGATCTTGTTCTACACGCGCATAAACGGCTTCTTCTTCGCCTTCATCATGCTCGTGTTCGTGATCATGGCCATGTTCATGTTCATGGCTATGTGCTGGAATACCGTAGTCGGTTTCAATACGGCCATAAGAAACACCTAGCGTTAAATGCTCACCTACATAGCTGGTACCAAAGTTAACGGTTTGGCTATCAATAAAGGTATTTTTTACCGAGGTGGCTGTTTCATGCTCTTCTTCGTCATGACCCTCATGATCTTCGTGCTCTTCTTCAGGTAAGTTAAAACGCGGAGTTTGGTAGTCATCACCAGTGCGTTTGGTACCGTCAAAATGGAAGTTAAAGTTGTTATGGCCCGTCTCAAGCTTGGCAGCATAGGTGTTGGCATTTGAAACCGTGTCATGGCTGTATTCAACAGCCCCAGTTAACTGCTCGATATTATCAGTTGGAATGCGGTTATCTACTACGTTAACTACGCCACCAATCGCGCCTGAGCCATAAAGTAGCGTAGCTGGGCCACGCAAAACTTCAATCTGTTCTGCAGCTAGGCTGTCATTCGATGTTGCGTGATCTGGGCCAATACGTGACGCATCGCTGCTGTCTAAGCCATTTTGGGTGATTTTAACGCGAGGGCCATCTAGGCCACGGATTATAGGGCTAGATGAAACAGGGCCAAAATAGCTGGCATTAACACCTGGAAGGCCTTTGAGCGTTTCGCCTAACGTGGGTTTTGCTTTATTGCGCAGTTCATCACCACTGAGTACACTCACTGGTGAAATCATCTCTAAGCTATTTTTATGCAGGGCAGAGGCATACACAACGACAGATTCAACTGACGTAGGTACAAGCGTGATATTTAGAGCAGAACTGGTTTCAGTTACTTGAACTCTAGCATCAACAAAATTATTTTTACTAATATGTAATTGGCTATTAGCATCAATATTAATACTAAATCGGCCATTCTCGTCAGTTTTAATTGACTGTGCTTTACCGTGTACGTGCACATCGGCATAGCTGAGTGGTTGCTTGTTATTGTCAAAAACTTGCCCAGTTACCAGCGCAGCATGAGCAGAAAAAGAGCTTAAAGCAGTGATAATTGCAGTTGATATTAATGAATGTCGGATCATGGTTACTACGTTGTTGCTATTATGTTGTGATATAATATAACACCATCATTTGTGCTGATCAATAATGTTATACCATAACTTTTAAAATAAACGTGCTTATATCAGATTGGGCTATACTCAATAGGAGTAACGGCGAGACTGGTGAATATTATGTCTGATAAAACACGTATTTTTAAAGCACGATTTAGCATAGCTGATCTGCGTCATCAGCGTAATCACAAAGAAATTTTTACCACAGCGTTGACTAAAAATGAAACACTGGAGCATTTTGTTTTAAAGCTGTTAGGCTATTGTATTTTATCTTATGACAGCCATGCAGTGCTTAATAAACTTGCTGATAAACTACAGCCAGATGTAGGAATTCAAGCGTTGGATGAACATTATAAAACCTGGTTAAGTGTTGATAAACCTGACCTTGATGAATTAGTTAAGATCGCTAAGCAGGTGGATGAATTATTAATTTTAACAACGGGCAATAGTGAATGGTTAACGCAATCTCAGTCACGGTTAAAGTTATTTGATAATAGCCATATTATTGAGATTGACCAGCAGTTTATTGATGATATTCAGGTGGATTTAACCCGCAGTTTAAATTGGGATGTAACCATAGATGAAAGTAGTTTAATGATCAGTGATAAAATACATTGCTATGAAACAAAGCAGTTTGACTGGCATTAACAAATTACTTCAAATTGAGAGTGATATTGCCATCGGGTTTACAGCAGCACAGCAGTACTTCTCCATCACGTACAAAGGCGAGTGGTTCTTCGTTATAGGTGACTTGCCCTGCTACTAGGGTTGCTCTACAGGCACCACAATATCCTTCTCTACACTGAAAAGGAATTTCATATTGCTGTTGTTCTAGGCAGTCTAAAAGGGAATGACAGCCAGTGTCAAAATCTACACACTGGCTATTATCTGCAAAGTGGATCTTTGCAGTTTTGTTGCTGGTCATTAGAGATCGAAGTCACCGAAATCAGAGGCATTAACTTGAGAGTCAATTTGGCCTACAAGGTATGAGCTGATCTCCGCTTCTTGTGGAGCAACTTGTACATTGTCTGACACTAACCATGAATTGATCCATGGGATAGGGTTACTGCTGGTTTTAAACTGTGTTGGTAAACCAACTGCAGTCATACGAGCATTAGTAATGTACTCAACGTATTGGCATAAAATATCTTTGTTTAAGCCAATCATTGAACCATCTTTAAACAGGTATTCAGCCCATTCTTTTTCTTGTTCAGCAGCATCAACAAACATCTTGATCGCTTCATCACGACACTGGGCTGCTACGATAGCCATTTCAGGATCGTCTTTACCATCCTGCATAATATTCAAAATATGCTGAGTACCAGAAAGATGAAGCGCTTCATCACGGGCGATCAGCTTAATAATTTTAGCGTTACCTTCCATTAATTCTCGCTCTGCAAACGCAAATGAACAGGCAAAACTGACATAAAAACGGATCGCTTCTAAGATATTCACTGACATCATTGCAAGGTATAAAAGCTTTTTAAGTTCAAATAAACTGATATGAACTGTTTCGCCATTAAGTTCATGTTTACCTTCACCGTATAAGTTATACACAGCCACTTTATTAATTAATTCATCGTAATATTTAGTTACGGCATCAGCACGTTCACTGATCTTTTCGTTACTAACGATATCATCAAAAATAAGCTCAGGGGCTTGGGTAACGTTACGAATAATATGTGTATATGAACGGCTATGGATTGTTTCACTAAATGCCCATGTTTCAATCCAGGTCTCAAGTTCTGGGATCGACACAATTGGCAGTAACGCAACATTAGGCGAGCGACCTTGCACACTATCAAGTAAGGTTTGATATTTTAAGTTACTTAAAAATATATGTTTTTCGTGATCAGGTAAGGCCTGAAAATCTAACCGATCTTTACTTACATCGACTTCTTCAGGACGCCAAAAAAACGATAGTTGTTTTTCAATTAGCTTTTCGAAAATAGGGTACTTCTGTTGATCATAACGCGATACGTTAACGGTTTGGCCGAAAAACATCGGTTCTTGTAGTTGGTTATTATGGTTTCGGCTAAAAGTAGTATAAGACATAAGATCACTCAAAAAACGAACAGGGCAAAGCGGGCGTATAGCCCGCTTCCAATTTATATTTATTACCGATTAGATTTTACACGCACCGCCTGCACAATCATCATCTTCCACTTCTGGTGTATCTTCTTGCATATCAGATGCACCATCACGGGTGTTATGGTAGTAAAGGGTTTTAACGCCAAGTTTGTAAGCACCCAGTAAATCTTGTAATAAGACCTTCATTGGTACTTTACCACCTTCAAACTTATTTGGATCGTAGTTAGTATTGGCAGAAATTGTTTGGTCAACAAACTTTTGCATAATACCCACTAATTCTAAATAACCTTTATTTGATGGGATATCCCACAATAATTCATAGTTATTTTTAAGGCGTTCATACTCAGGTACAACTTGTTTTAAAATACCATCTTTACTGGCTTTAACACTGATATGACCACGTGGTGGTTCAATACCATTCGTTGCATTTGAAATTTGCGACGATGTCTCAGATGGCATCAACGCAGATAACGTTGAGTTACGCATACCATGCTCTTTGATATTGGCACGTAATGTATCCCAATCTAAATGCAATGGTTCATCACAAATTTTATCCAAATCACGTTTGTACGTATCGGTTGGCATAATACCTTGCGAATACGTTGTTTCGTTAAATTTAGGACATGCACCACGTTCTTTAGCCAGTTCATTTGAGGCTTTCATTAGGTAATACTGAATTGCTTCAAATGTTTTGTGAGTCAATGCATTGGCACTGCCATCAGAATAACGTTTGCCATTTTTAGCAAGGTAATATGCGTAGTTGATTACGCCTATTCCGAGTGTACGACGGCCCATAGTTGCATTATGTGCTGCTGGCACCGGGTAGTCTTGGAAATCCAGTAAGTTATCAAGTGCACGTACCGCAAGTTCTGCAAGCTCTTCAAGTTCATCCAGTGACTCAATCGCACCTAAGTTAAAGGCCGACAGCGTACACAGTGCAATTTCACCTTCTTCATCATTAACATTGTTAAGTGGTTTAGTTGGCAATGCAATTTCTAAACATAAGTTAGATTGGCGAATTGGTGCCACTTTAGCAATGAATGGGCTGTGTGTATTACAGTGGTCAACATTTTGTAAATAGATGCGGCCAGTGCTAGCACGCTCTTGTGCAAACATTGAAAACAGCTCAATAGCTTTAATACGTTTTTTACGAATTGACTCGTCTTGTTCATATTGTACGTAAAGACGATCAAATTCATCTTGATCTTCAAAAAATGCATCATATAAACCAGGCACATCAGACGGGCTGAATAATGTGATGTAATCATCTTTGATCAAACGTGAGTACATTAGTTTATTAAACTGTACACCGTAATCTAAATGACGAACGCGGTTATCATCAACACCACGGTTGTTTTTAAGCACTAATAAGTTTTCAACTTCTAGATGCCAAAGTGGATAGAACAGGGTTGCTGCGCCACCACGGACACCACCTTGCGAACAACTTTTAACAGCCGTTTGAAAGTGCTTATAAAACGGGATACAACCGGTGTGGTATGCTTCACCATTGCGAATAGGGCTACCTAGTGCGCGAATACGACCAGCATTAATACCAATACCTGCACGTTGCGATACGTATTTTACAATCGCTGATGAGGTTGCATTAATTGAATCTAGGCTGTCACCGCATTCAATCAGTACACATGAACTGAATTGACGCGTAGGGGTACGAACTCCCGCCATAATAGGCGTAGGTAATGAAATTTTGAACAATGACACTGCATCGTAAAAACGCTTTATGTAGTCTAAACGCGTTTCTTTTGGGTAATCAGAGAACAAGCTGGCTGCAACTAAAATATATAAAAACTGTGCGCTTTCATAAATTTCACCCGTAACACGGTTTTGTACTAAATATTTACCTTCAAGCTGTTTAACAGCAGCATAGCTGAAGTTTAAATCACGTCCATGATCAAGGTATTCATCCAGTTGATCAATTTCTTGCTCTGTGTAGTCAGCTAGTAAGTGTGCATCGTAACGCTTATCTTCAACTAACTTAACGATATGATCATACAAGCGCGGTGGCTCAAATTGACCATAGGCTTTTTTACGCAAATGGAATACAGCTAAGCGGGCTGATAAATATTGATAATCAGGCGACTCTTTAGAGATCTGATCAGCGGCCGCTTTGATGATGGTTTCATGGATGTCTTCAGTACGAATACCATCATAAAACTGGATGTGCGATTTCAGCTCAACTTGTGAGACAGACACATTATTTAGACCTTCGGCGGCCCAAGCAATAACGCGATGGATCTTATCTAAATCAAGTGACTCTTTACGGCCGTCACGTTTGCTTACAGATAGCTGTTGGTTCATAGTTTTGCCTGTATTCCTTGGGATATAATATTTTTTAGTGACACATTTTTCTTAAAATAAATTTTTTATTGCAATAAAACTGTATTAGCGCGAATTTAATTGAATAACATTTAGCCACAACATCTGGTGTTCATCAAATTCTAGATCACAAGATAGTGTGGTATGCGATCATTTGCAAGGGGCATAAACGCCCCTAATTGTGGATAACGTTGGGATAACACGCTTGTGTTAGTAGCCATTAACCTTTGACCATCTGATTAAAATGAAATTTATAAAAATCAACTGATGATCGATTAAATTTACGCATTTTAAAAATAAATTTTGGCTGCTTTTTTTATCAACAAACAATGTGCAAAAAGTAACACGATCACAATATGTAGTGGTTAAAATTTAACATGGCACTATATATGGTTAAATGCATCAATAGGTGATTGCCAATTAAAATCGGCTTGCCAACTCAATGCTTCAGCTTCACTAGGGATGTAGCCCCACAACGCAGCAGCGCTGTGCATGTTTGCAGCCTTGGCTGCAATTATGTCACGCTGCGCATCACCGATATACAAACAACGACTCGGATCAACATCTAACAGTTGGGCTGTATGCAGTAAAGGTAAAGGAGATGGTTTAGCGATATCGAGGGTGTCACCACTGACAATTGCCTGTGCATCTTTGAGTTCAGCAATTGCAGCAACTAATGGAATAGTCAAAAACTCAGGTTTATTAGTCATGATCCCCCATTTGATCTGTTGTTGATCAAGCGCGATCAATAATTGTGCAATTCCAGTAAAGCATTGACTATGGGTGGCAATATTATCTGCGTAGGCCGTTAATAGCTGCTGGCGTAAGTCAGCTTGATTTGGGTGATCGTGCCATTGCTGACCAAATCCAGCTGCAAGCAGCGCCATTGCACCGTTAGAAGCTGCAGGACGATATATATCAGCGGTTACTAATGGTTGGTTATGATCAGCGAGTACGTAATTTAGCGCAGCCCCTAAATCATCTGCGGTATCGAGTAATGTACCGTCTAAATCAAAAATAAAGGCGTCGTAATCAATTGCGGGGGTTGCTGTGTTAAAACCAGCCATTACGCTAGTTTCTCAAAATGCAGAATATAATTAACGCTTACATCGGTATTTAAGCTGTACTGCTTTGATAAAGGGTTATAACTCAATCCCGCACTAGCACGTACTTTGAGGCCTGCTTGTTCTGCCCATGCAATGAGTTGTGCTGGTTTGATAAACTTTTTGTGATCATGGGTTCCATCAGGCACCATCTTCAATAATTTTTCTGCCCCGATAATTGCGTACAAATATGCTTTTGGGGTTTTGTTTAATGTAGAGAAAAATACATCAGCACCAGGTTTCGCTAATTCTGCTACTGCATGAATGATAGATGCAGGGTCTGGCACATGCTCTAACATTTCCATACAAGTAATAGTATCAAAGCGGGCAGGGTGTTCGCTGGCATACTGTTCGGCAGGTATTTTTATATAGTCAACGTTTACACCGGTTTCTAAACTGTGCAGTTTCGCAACGGTTAACGGCTCTTGACCCATATCAATACCAGTCACATGTGCGCCCATTCGCGCCATACTTTCACTCAATATACCGCCACCACAGCCGACATCGAGTGTTTCTTTGTCGAATAAGCCTTTGGCCTTGTCGGCAATAAAATCTAATCTTAATGGATTAATTTCATGAAGGGGTTTAAATTCGCCTTCACGATCCCACCAACGCTCAGCGATGGCTTCAAACTTTGCAATTTCTGCACTATCTACATTTTGATGTTCGGTCATAAAAAACTTCCTCGTCAATCTCAGGCCATTATATAGGGGTAAATTAATAAATCGCAAAGATTTAGCGCCTGTAAATCTAAATAAATTGTGGTAGCATGACTTGGTAATAATAACTAAATCCCCGCAAGCGCCCATATGTGGCACTTTCGTGGGTCAATACTGAAGGAATGTGATATCAAATGACTGATTTCGCCAATGAAATTCTGCCAGTCAATATTGAAGACGAGTTAAAAAACTCCTATTTAGATTACGCAATGAGCGTAATAGTAGGACGAGCACTACCAGACGTACGTGATGGTTTAAAACCTGTTCACCGCCGCGTTTTGTTTGCTATGAACGAGCTTAATAATGATTGGAATAAGCCTTACAAAAAATCAGCCCGTGTGGTTGGTGATGTAATTGGTAAATACCATCCCCATGGCGACAGTGCGGTGTATGACACAATCGTACGTATGGCCCAGCCATTCTCTTTACGTTATATGTTAGTTGACGGCCAAGGTAACTTTGGTTCAGTTGATGGTGACTCAGCAGCAGCAATGCGTTATACCGAAGTCCGTATGGCGAAAATGTCTCATGAGCTTTTGGCTGATCTTGAAAAAGAGACTGTTGATTTTGTACCTAACTATGATGGTACAGAGCAAATTCCTGACGTATTACCGACCAAAGTTCCTAACTTATTAGTGAACGGTTCATCGGGTATTGCGGTAGGTATGGCGACGAACATTCCTCCTCATAACTTAACTGAAGTTGTGAATGGCTGTTTAGCACTTATTCAAAACCCTGAATTAACCATTCATGAACTAATGGATTATATTCCGGGCCCAGATTTTCCAACTGCGGCAATTATCAACGGTAAAAAAGGCATTGAACAAGCCTATTTAACTGGCCGTGGCAAAGTGTACATGCGTGCACGTGCGGAAATTGAAGTTGACGAAAAAACCCATCGTGAAACGATCATCGTTCACGAGATCCCTTATCAAGTAAATAAAGCCCGCTTAATTGAAAAGATTGCTGAGCTTGTTAAAGATAAGAAGATTGAAGGCATTAGTGCATTACGTGATGAATCAGATAAAGACGGTATGCGTATCGTTATCGAGATCAAACGTGGTGACGTAGGCGAAGTGATCTTAAACAACCTGTATGCGCAAACTCAGTTACAAACTGTGTTTGGTATGAACATGGTTGCGTTGATCAATAACCAGCCTAAGTGTTTCAACTTAAAAGAAATGCTTGAAGAATTCATCATTCACCGCCGTGAAGTAGTGACTCGTCGTACGGTATTTGACCTACGTAAAGCCCGCGATCGTGCACACATGCTTGAAGGCTTAGCAATTGCACTTGCTAACATTGACCCAATTATCGAGCTTATTCGTAACTCACCAACGCCAGCTGAAGCTAAAGTAGCACTTGCTAGCCGCCCGTGGGAATTAGGTAATGTAAAAGCCATGCTTGAAAAAGCCGGTGAAGCAAATGTTGCCCGTCCAGATTGGTTAGCGGATGACTTAGGCATTCGTGATGGTCAGTATTATATTTCTGAGCAACAAGCCCAAGCAATTCTAGATTTACGCTTACACAAGCTTACTGGTCTTGAACATGAAAAGATTCTAAGCGAATACCAAACGTTATTAGATTTAATTGCCGAGCTTTTATATATTCTTGCTAATCCTGAGCGTTTAATGGAAGTTATCCGCGATGAGTTAGTTGAAATTAAAGAGCAATACGGCGACGAACGTCGTACTGAAATTAATGCAGCGGCTCATGATATTAGTCTTGAAGACTTGATCACAGAAGAAGACGTAGTAGTAACCCTATCTCACGAAGGGTATGTGAAGTATCAGCCATTGTCTGATTACGAAGCACAGCGCCGTGGTGGTAAAGGTAAATCAGCAACCAAGATGAAAGATGAAGATTTCATTGAACGTCTACTAGTTGCTAATACTCACGATACTATTTTATGTTTCTCAACGGCAGGTCGCTTATATTGGCTTAAAGTGTATCAATTACCACTTGCCAGTCGTGCAGCCCGTGGTAAGCCAATTGTAAACTTATTGCCGCTTGAAGCAGACGAACGTATTACGGCTATCTTGCCAGTACGTGAGTATGAAGAAAATAAATACATCTTTATGGCAACTGCATTTGGTACCGTGAAGAAAACACCATTGACTGCGTATAGCCGTCAACGTGCTAGCGGTATTATTGCCGTTAACTTAAACGACGGTGATAGCTTGATTGGTGTCGATATCACTGATGGTAGCAACGAAATCATGTTGTTTACTGATGCTGGTAAAGTTGTTCGCTTTAAAGAAGCCGAAGAATCACCTGTTTTAGATGAAAACGGCAACCCAGTACTTGATGAAAACGGTAACCCGGAAATCAAGTTCAAGGGTGTTCGTCAGATGGGCCGAACTGCAACAGGTGTTCGTGGTATTAAGATGGCTGAAGGCCAACGTGTTGTATCATTAATTGTACCTAAGACGAATGGTGCTATCTTAACCGTGACAGAAAACGGCTACGGTAAGCGTACATTGCTCAGTGACTACCCTGCTAAGAGTCGTGCGACTCAAGGTGTGGTATCAATCAAAGTAAGTGAGCGTAACGGTGCTGTAGTTGGTGCTGTACAAGTTGACGATAACGATGAAATCATGATTATCTCTAATCGAGGTACTCTGGTGCGAACTCGCGTTAATGAAGTTTCTACCGTTGGGCGAAATACCCAAGGTGTTATTTTGATAAGAACTATTGACGAAGAGCAAGTAGTTGGTTTACAACGTATCGAAGAGATCGAAATCGATGAGCTTAACGCTATTATCGAAGGTGAAAGCGTTGAACTAGTCGACACTGTTAATGATGACGCTGGGGATAATCCTCCAGAGGCATAACATTAATCATTAAAGCGGCTTCGGCCGCTTTTTTTTACTATAAAAATCAAAAAAATTAATTGTTAAAATTAGCAATTAAAAACAATTGTTAAATTACTGGAATGAGGAAAGGTAATGAGTATATATAATTTTTGTGCTGGGCCTGCAATGTTACCGCCAGCTGTGATGGAAAAAGCACAAAAAGAATTTCTTGATTGGCAAGATTTAGGTGTATCGGTGATGGAGATCAGTCACCGTAGTAAAGAATTTTTAGCATTAACGGCACAATGTGAAGCAAGCTTACGCCGGTTAATGAATATCAGCGATGAATTTGAAGTGCTGTTTATGCATGGCGGTGGTCGAGGCCAATTTGCTGCAGTGCCACTGAACCTGCACCAAGCAGGTAAAGACGCCGTATATTGTGAAAATGGTGTGTGGTCTAAAGGTGCGGTTGACGAAGCGGTTAAATTTACTACCGTCACTGAGCTTGATGTCCGTAATGACACAAATGAGCAATTTTCTATCAAACCAGTTAGTGAGTGGCAATTTCCAGCCGATCCTTCATACATCCACTATTGTCCAAATGAAACCATTGATGGCATTGAAGTGTTTGATGTACCAAGTCACCCAACAGCGCCGATCGTTGCAGACATGTCATCAACTATTTTATCGCGTGAGTTTGATGTTGATCAGTTTGATTTAATTTACGCTGGTGCACAAAAGAATATTGGTCCATCAGGCCTTGCCATTGTGATTATTCGTAAAACGTTGCTTGAGCGTGAAGGGGTTGCAAAGCCAGGTATATTTGATTACGCACTCGAAGTAAAACAAGGCAGCATGTATAACACGCCACCTACGTTTGCTTGGTATTTAGCGGCAGAAGTATTTGACTGGCTTGAGAAAAATGGTGGTGTTAAAGCCATGGAACAGCAAAATATAGCAAAAGCCGAACTGCTGTACGGCTTTATTGATGAATCACCGTTTTATAGCAATAAGGTTGCTAAGCATTGTCGTTCACGTATGAATGTGCCTTTTTGGCTCAATGATGAAAGCTTAAATGCACAGTTTTTAGCCCAAGCAAAAGAAGCTGGCTTACTTGCACTTGAAGGTCACCGTATTGTTGGCGGTATGCGTGCGAGTATTTACAACGCCATGCCACTTGCCGGTGTACAAGCGTTAGTTGACTTTATGGCGAAATTTGCCAAGGAGCACAGTTAATGGAGCAGTTACGCTTAGAGCCAATTAATCTAGTAAATGGCAGTGTTACCTTACCTGGCTCAAAAAGTTTATCAAATCGTATTTTATTGTTAGCGGCACTTGCGCAAGGCACAACGGTTGTAGAAAACTTATTAGACAGTGATGATATTCGTCATATGCTTGGTGCATTAAAATTATTGGGCGTTGATGTCAGTCTTAATGATGATAAAACTGTAGCCACTGTAAAAGGTGTTGGCGGGCAGTTTTTGACTCCAGCTGAGCCATTGTTTTTAGGTAATGCAGGCACTGCGTATCGCCCACTGACTGCGGTTTTAGCCGCTGTGAAGGGAAACTATGAACTAATTGGCGAGCCACGTATGGAGGAACGTCCAATTGGTCACCTAGTTGATGCATTACAAGCGCTCGGTGGGGATGTTAGTTATTTAAAAAATAAAGACTATCCGCCACTTAAAATTGTTGGTGGGCAAATTAATGGCGGCAACGTTGCAATTGATGGCAGTATTTCGAGCCAATTTCTTACCGCATTATTAATGGCTGCGCCGTTATTTAATGGCGATACGTGCATTACAATTAAGGGTACGCTGGTATCTAAACCGTATATTGATATTACCTTAGATGTAATGGCTCGCTTTGGCATATCGGTAACTCACGATAACTATAAAACCTTTACTGTAAAAGGTGCGCAGCAATACCAAGCTGTTGAGCGTATTATGGTTGAAGGGGATGCATCAAGTGCATCTTACTTTGTCGCTGCGGCGGCAATTGCCGGTGGTGAAATAGAGATCAAAGGCGTAGGCGCAAAATCTGTGCAAGGCGATATTGGCTTTGCAAAAGTGATGGAGCAGGTCGGTGCTAAAATAGATTGGTATGACGAGCGCTTAGTGGTACGTAAAGGCGAATTAAAAGGTGTGGATATCGATGCCAATGCTATTCCTGATGCGGCGATGACCCTTGCGACAGTGGCGTTATTTGCAGATGGTCCAACCGCTATTCGTAATATCTATAACTGGCGCGTAAAAGAAACTGATCGCTTACATGCAATGGCGACGGAGCTGCGTAAAGTGGGCGCTGAGGTAGTTGAAGGTGAAGATTTCATCGAAATAACACCGCCAAAACACTTTAACGATGTGGCGATTGATACCTATGACGACCACCGTATTGCGATGTGTTTTGCCATGGTAGCGGTAGGCGGCAAGCCAATAACTATCAATGATCCTAAGTGTACATACAAGACATTTCCAACATTTTTCAATGTACTAGCATCAGTTAGTCAATAAATGACTAAAGTTGAAATATAAAAAGTTACATACAAAAAGCGGATATATTTAATTAAGTAACGTATAATGTCGCAGTTTTATTTTGGTGTGCATTGCAGGAGGTTTAAATGCAGGCGTTATTAATGCCCGTGATCACCGTTGATGGCCCAAGTGGTTCAGGTAAAGGAACTGTTTGTCGCTTGTTAGCCGATAAATTAGGGTGGGATGTACTGGATAGTGGCGCGATTTATCGCGTATTAGCACTAGCAGCACTTCATCACCAAATTGCACTAGACAACGAAGAGGCATTGGTGCCTTTAGCTGCTAACTTAGATGTGCAGTTTTTAGTTGATAGTCAAACTAACGCTGGAAAGGTTATTCTGGAAGGTGAAGATGTATCAACAACAATTCGAAATGAAGAAGTAGGAGCTGCCGCTTCAAAAGTAGCAGCCTTACCGCGCGTTAGAGAAGCATTATTACGGCGCCAACGTGCATTTCGAACTGAAAATGGGCTAATAGCCGATGGCCGCGATATGGGCACTGTGGTGTTCCAAGATGCTCCATTAAAAATTTATTTAACCGCTAGTGCAGAAGAACGCGCGCGCCGACGTTTTGTTGAGTTGAATGAACGCGGTCTTGATGTTACACTAAGTGGTCTATTAGAAGATATTCAAGCACGTGATGACCGCGATATGAATCGTGCCGTTGCGCCGCTTGTACCAGCTGACGATGCTATTGAACTCGATACTAGCGAGCTTAATGCACAGCAAGTGTTTGATAAGGTTATGACTTTATTAGATGCAGCGATCGTCGAAGGTAAACTTCCAAAACGACGATAAACTATTTATGCGCCAGCAGGATGCCAGTGCTATTTTAACAACCCCATGCAGCATGGTTGCTTATTGGTAATAATATATGAGACGTATATTCGTATGTCAGAAAATTTTGCGCAGTTATTTGAAGAAAGCTTAAAGGGTTTTGAAGCAGAGCAAGGCTCTATCGTTAAAGGTACAGTTATCTCTATCGAGAACAACATTGTACTTGTAGATGCTGGTCTTAAATCAGAAAGTGCTATCCCTGCAGAGCAGTTCAAAAATGCTGCTGGTGAACTAGAAGTTGCTGTTGGCGACGAAGTAGATGTTGCACTAGATGCAATTGAAGACGGTTTCGGTGAAACTATCCTTTCTCGTGAGAAAGCGAAGCGTCACGAAGCGTGGATCCGTCTTGAGAAAGCATGTGAAGAGCAAGAGACTGTTACTGGTGTTATCAACGGTAAAGTTAAAGGCGGTTTCACTGTTGAAGTTGATTCAATCCGTGCTTTCCTACCTGGTTCACTTGTTGATGTTCGTCCAGTACGTGACACAACTCACCTTGAAGGCAAAGAGCTTGAATTTAAAGTAATCAAGCTTGATCAAAAACGTAACAACGTTGTAGTTTCACGTCGTGCAGTTATCGAATCTGAAAACTCACAAGAACGTGAAGAGCTTCTTGCTAACCTTGTTGAAGGTCAAGAAGTTAAAGGTATCGTTAAGAACCTTACTGACTACGGTGCATTCGTTGACCTTGGTGGTGTTGATGGTCTACTACACATTACTGATATGGCGTGGAAGCGTGTTAAGCACCCTTCAGAAATCGTTAATGTTGGCGACGAAATCGCAGTTAAAGTTCTTAAATTCGACAAAGATAAAACTCGTGTATCTCTAGGCCTTAAACAGCTTGGTGAAGATCCATGGGCAGCTATCGCTGGTCGTTACCCAGAAGGTTCTAAACTTTCTGGTCGTGTAACTAACCTTACAGATTACGGTTGCTTCGTAGAAATCGAAGAAGGCGTTGAAGGTCTAGTACACGTTTCTGAAATGGATTGGACTAACAAGAACATCCATCCTTCTAAAGTTGTTAGCTTAGGCGACACTGTTGAAGTTATGGTTCTTGAAATCGACGAAGAACGTCGTCGTATTTCACTTGGTCTTAAGCAATGTATTGCTAATCCTTGGCAAGAATTTGCTCGTCTTCAAAACAAAGGCGATCAAGTTACTGGTAAGATCAAATCAATCACTGACTTCGGTATCTTTATCGGTCTTGACGGTGGTATTGACGGTCTTGTACACCTTTCAGACATTTCTTGGAATACACCTGGCGAAGACGCTGTACGTGAATTCAAGAAAGGCGACGAAATCACTGCTATCGTATTGCAAGTTGACCCAGAGCGTGAACGTATCTCTCTAGGTGTTAAGCAAATCGAAGCTGACCCATTCAATAACTACCTTGATGCAAACAAAAAAGGTGCTATTGTTAAAGGTAAAGTGACAGAAGTTGATGCGAAAGGCGCAACTGTTGAACTTATCGAAGGCGTTGAAGGTTACATCCGTGTAGCTGATATCGCTCAAGAGCGCGTTGAAGATGCAACTACTGTTGTTTCTGTAGGCGACGAAATTGAAGTGAAATATGTTGGTGTTGATCGTAAGAACCGCACTTTAAGCCTTTCAGTTAAAGCTCTTTTCGAAGCAGAAGAGAAAGAAGTACTAGAAAAGCTTAAGAAAGAAGAGCCAGTGTTCGAAAACGCAATGGCAGCTGCATTCGCAAATGCACAAAAAGACTAATTAATCAGTCTTAATTGGAAGGGCAGTGTTGCCCTTCCTTTATCTCTTTTTAAGGAAACGTTATGACTAAGTCAGAATTGATAGAAAAATTAGCCGAGCAACACGCGCATGTACCTGTGAAAGATGTTGAGAATGCTGTTAAAGAAATTCTTGAACAAATGGCCGGCTCATTATCAAGCTCAGATCGTATTGAAATCCGTGGCTTTGGTAGTTTCTCATTACACTTTCGTTCACCTCGCACAGGTCGTAATCCAAAGACTGGCGACACGGTTGAGTTAGAAGGTAAGCACGTACCACATTTTAAACCAGGCAAAGAGTTACGAGATCGCGTAAACGCGAGCATTGCCTAGTTATTTAGTTGGAGTAGTTACTTGTTTAGGGTATTAAAAATTATCCTGGTAGCAATATGCTTAATTTTTGCATTTGTACTTGGTTCGCAAAATCCACAGTTAGTGCAAATAAATTATATTATTGCCAGCAATACTTTACCCCTCGCAATGATAATAAGTATCTGCTTTGCTTTAGGTGTCGCAATTGGTTGTTTTATTAGCTTTAAATTGTTTTCGCAATTAAAGTGGCAAAACTATCGTTTGGAAAAAAAATTAGCGCCTGAAAAAGATAATAATAAGCTTGTTGCTAATAAAGACACCTAACTATGATTGAGCTTTTGTTTTTACTTTTACCTGTTGCGGCTGGTTATGGCTGGATCATGGGTAAAAATAGCGCTAAAAACCAAGCTCATCAACTTAATCGTCAGATCACATCTGAATACAGTAAAGGCTTAAAGTTTTTACTCGACAGAGAGGAAGATCAAGGCCTTGAGCACCTCATCAACTTGCTTGAAGTCGCCGCTGACTCTGTTGAACATTATTCTACATTAGCAACGATGTTTCGCCGCCGAGGTGAATTAGATCGTGCAATAAAAATCCACGAATTACTGCTCAAACACCCAAGCCTTAATGAACAACAAGCTGCTGCTAGTCGCCTTGAACTTGCTGAAGATTATATTATGGCGGGTTTGCTTGATGGCGCCGAAGAACATTTAGTGTGGTTAGTAAAAGCCAACCACAGTGATGCATTAGAGCCGATACTTAATTTATATTCGCAAACACGCGAATGGGAAAAGGGTATCAATATGTTCGAAGCACACAGTGATTTATTTTCAAAGCCGCAACATTTCAAAGCCATCGCTAACTTTTATTGTGAAGCTGCGTTGCTTAGCAATGATCCGCAAATTATGCGCAAAGCCATTAGCCTAAATCATAAAGCGATCCGTCCATTATATGAATTAGGTAAATCAGCATTTGCAAAAGAAGATTACGTAAAAGCAATTTATTATTGGCGTGAGCTGATCTGTAGTTTCACTTTTTTTGCTCCCTTGTTTATAGATGATTTAGCTCACAGTTATGAGCAATTAAACCTAACCCACCAATTTCATGAATTATTACAGCAGCTACTTGATAAGGGTGGGGTGCTAATAAAAATAAAACATTGCCAAGCATTACTTGAGCAAGGGCATACCGAACAAGCAATTAAATTTTTAACTGATAGTTTAAAACGTCAGCCGACAATTCGTGGCTTTAGTTTTTTATTACAGCTATTAGCAAAACAAAATAATGATATTAAAGATGTACTAGACCAAATAGATAAACTGGTCACATCTTATATTGCGACCAAGCCAGATTTTCAGTGCCAACACTGTGGCTTTACCAGTCATACAATTTATTGGGTTTGTCCTTCGTGCAAACATTGGGAAACCATAGTACCGAGCCGTGGTTTAGACGGTTTTTAGTTTTCTATAAAAATATTCACTTACTTCTACAATCAGTTTTAGGAAAGTTATGTCTCTCGAACATTCAAAAAAAGTTCTTATCGCCCTCGATTACGATGATCAGCAAACCGCTTTAAACTTTGTAAAGCAATTATCGCCTGATACATGTCGTTTAAAAGTAGGCAAAGAAATGTTTACCTATTTTGGACCTGCTTTTGTAAAAGAATTAATTGACCTTGGCTTTGACGTATTCTTAGATTTAAAGTTTCATGATATTCCAAATACGGTTGCCAAAGCGGTTACCGCAGCTGCCAAAATGGGTGTTTGGATGGTTAATGTTCACGCCAGTGGCGGTGTTGAAATGATGACTAAAGCCAAACAAGCGCTTGAGCAATTTGGTGATAAAGCGCCATTATTAATTGCCGTTACCGTTTTAACCAGTATGGATGAAAACGAACTAAAGCGTTTAGGTGTTGAAAAAACGCCTGCTGAGCAAGTTATCTATTTAGCAAAACTTGCAAAAGAGTCAGGCCTTGACGGGGTAGTGTGCTCAGCACAAGAAGCGCAAAGTTTAAAGGCTGCTTTAGGGAAAGAGTTTAAATTAGTTACGCCAGGTATTCGCCCAGCGGGCAGTGATGCAGGCGATCAAAAGCGTATTATGACACCAAAGCAAGCGATTGAAGATGGCAGTGATTACCTAGTTGTTGGCCGTCCAATCACACAAGCCGCAGACCCTGTTGCAACATTAAAAGAAATTAATGACTCGATAAAATAAACAGCGGTCTTTTAATTGGTACTATTACTACTATTACTAAGAACAAAGAGCAAAGTATTTACTTTGCTCTTTCTGTTTCTGGGTATACAAACTTAATAACTTGGCGATGAATAGGCTGGAATATGTCAGTTGCGGTTATTCAAAACACAATGTGGCAAAAGGCAAGACGCGACCCCATTTTCCGCGACCCCATTTTCCGCTTCGGCTACCCGATTAGGCTTTATTGGTGATCCCAAAACTTATAGTTTAATGATTTCTCTAGGGATTCTATTTTATTTTTAATCTGGGCTGCACCTGAAGATGAGATTTCACCTTTTTTATGCATTTTTGATATGCTTTCTTTTGTTTTTCTGCGCTCACTAAATCGTTGTCGATTTAGGTCTATACCTTGTGTAAAGCTCTTAGATATAAACTTTAAAATGTCTTCATACTTTATACAGAACTCTATGTATGGTTTAACAGAGTCTGTTATGTCTAGCCACTGACTATTCTGGTCAGCGATTTTATCGAAATCACATGATTTTATAATTGTACTATTCGGAATTCCAGTATTTTTAATTTTACTATCAACATAGACTTTACGTGCTAATTCAGAGCAATATGAGAATTTTTTGGCTGGTTTTCTTTTTGGTAAAATCACATACGGTTGCTTAATATAATAAGCGCACGTCTTACTAAGTAGCTCATTGTCCTTTTCTTTTAACCCTTTAAATCTAATAATACGCCAATCATCTTTAACGTCTTTTAAAACTTCAGAGATTAGTTTAAGCGAAACACCTATTTTAGGCACTGCATCTATACATATAAAATCAGCTTGAACAATCACAACATGACTCGAACGGGCGTTTGAGTAAACCGTTTTTTGTAAGCTTGCTAGTATCTTTGATGAGTTTGAAGTACCTGTAACAAGAACGACATCCCCTGTTTTCAGCTCATCTTTAAAGGTATTTAGTTTTTCAGTAAACTCGTTTTTTTCACCGCGAGTTAACTTTCTATATATCGGTAAGTGTTCACTTTTAATACCAGCATAAAATCCGAGCATATTTAACTTAGCATCAGGCATGCTTTTAAATTGCTCAATAACTTTATGTCCTGCGACTTCTCTTCCCATAGTTTGAAAAATGTTGGCGGTAGCTTGCATTTTTATTTGGTGCTTTAATTCTTCCACTTAATTATCCTTGTGCACCTACGCTGGAATAGATGAGGCTTAACGAGCCTGTAGAATTACTCGTCTTTAATTTATTTTTATTGATGCAATAACCATAGCCGAGTTGCTATTTTGATTCAATCGCTTAGTAATATTCGTGTTAAATTATTAAGCATGCAAATACTAAGCGCTAAGTTTCCCCTCATTTATTTCTCATTCCCTTCTCTTTGTGCAAAAAACTTAGTAAATTATTCACAAAGAGGTTAAGAGGCGCTGCGCTTAAGAGTAATACAGGTTCTAGGCCCAAAAGTATTTGCGCGTCTGGGGACACTACTACCTAATAGCCAACGCTTATCAGCTAACGGTGGATTTAGAACACTGGATACGCTGAAGGATAAGAATGTGCTACTGACAGTAGTGGCGTAAACCTCGCGCTAGGCAATGACTAATTGGCTTCACAAGGTTTAGTGTCATTGAGGGATATTTGGATCAATATTCATCACGGGAGATGAACCGCCCATTGCACTTCCTGTTAATAAAAAAGTTGATGATGGCTGGTGTGGGAGCTGGAGGAGACCTCCGGCTACCCGATTATAAAAATTACCAGTTCAAATCTTCTTCTGTGAATGTTCTACTATCGAATGGGGAAACTTCAGATAAATAATCATCAAGAATTAAAAATGAGTCACCTAATTCGTTCAGGTTAAGTTTTAAGGAATAATATGCACATTCACCATCTTCATGTGTTGGCAAAATTTCACTTTCATCAGGTTCAACATACCAGTCATCAAAGTCTTCACCAAAATAAACATCTCCAGTTTCAGGATCTTTGCCAACATAACATTCAGCAGACCATTGTGATTCGCTTTGCATTCTATGATGCTCAATATCCATTGAAAAATCTGCCCAAGGAATGAAGTGCTCTAAAGCTTCTTCAATAGACATATTTGGAGCATAAGTCATCGGCCAAATTTGTGAACTATCAGAACATGAAATTTTTATTTTATAGCGTGGTAATGATTTATTAACCCAATCAGTAAAACTAACGAATACTTCTTCACCTTCGTGAAGTTTTTTAATCCATTTAGAATCTAGCTTAAGTTTATTAATTCTTTTTATGTAAGGCTCTGGTTGGATTAACTTACTAAGTTGAAAAAAACTTTGATCATTGAGTTCATTTGTTTTTGGTATATGAACTTTCCAATCTTTACCTGTACTAGTTACAGTTTGATCATTGATCACCTGCCAATAAAGTTTATCTTGCTTTGGGTGGTAAAGAACTAAAATGACAGGAAGTGTATGATTTGCCCAATATTCAATGTGCTTACTTGTTGTTCTAAATACATAACTATTTAGTTTCTCTTCTTTAAAGAAACTTAAACCTGATTTAATCTGTATTGCAATTAAATCACCTGTAGGATAGTTAGCATCAGTTATTTCAACCTGAGCATCTATACCATAATCATGTATGGATTGTTCTCGAAAAAGCCATCCATTTTGTGAGAAATAAATATCTAAGCGTGCGACGCCCAATCTTTCTACTTGTGTATTCATATTACCGAGCCTAAATAATTTTTATGACATCTTATTGAACACCATTTTGGTGGTTTATAACACACCAAAACTGCTGTTAATAATCTTACCTGACAAAAATTACATCCTACACATCAACACATGTTTAAGTTTAACTTTTATCGGCGTCCGCTTCACGCTCACACTTGTCATTGAAGCTTATATAAACAAAAAGAGTAAAGCTTTCACTTTACTCTTTTCTATATCATTTTGAATTGACCGCTGACCGCTGACCGCTGACCGCTTACTTAAGCCTAATAGCCTTAGCTTCAATATCAATTAAGCCTTGCTTAAACAAACCGCCAATGGCTTTTTTATAATTTGCTTTACTGGTTGAGAAAACTTTTTTAATTGTCTCAGGATCCGATTTATCACCTAAAGCAATAACACCGCCTTCGGATTTTAATCTATCCATTATTTTCTCACCCAAGTCACTTACTTTAGCCATACCTGGTTTTTCAAGAATAACGTCAATTTTTCCGTCTTCACGTACTTTTTGAATAAATCCAGTTAAGCGTTGGCCAACAAACATGTTTTTAAACACCATGTTGTAAAATATAACGCCGTAATGTGCTTCTTCTATTAATACTTTATAGCCAATATCGGTTTTGCCAGCGACAATTAACTGTACTTCTTGCAGCGGGGCGTACTCAGGCTCCGTTTTATTGATAAAACGATTAAAGTTATTTGATGCACAAATACGGCCACTGGCGTTATCTAAATACAAACGTACTAAATAAGAATAGCCTTCTTGCATTCTTGGCTTTTGTTCGTTAAACGGTGCTAGTACATCTTTATCAAGCCCCCAATCTAAAAAAGCGCCAATGCTGTTGATTTCTTTAACACGAAGTAGGGCGTATTCACCTACTTGAGCTAACGGCTTTTTAGTTGTTGCAGTGGCGAGATTAGCATTATCTAAAAAGATAAATACGCTGACACTGTCGCCAGCTTCTAGCTCATGTTTAATTTCACTGCTTGGTAAAAAAACTTCACCCAGATCATGACCATCAAGGTACGCGCCTTCGTTACTTACTTCGTTAACGAATAGGGTTTGGGTGGTTCCAAGGTAACTCATAATTATTCCTGTTCTGGCTTTTTACGACGGCGCATTGGTGCATCACCATCAATATTAAGAGGGGCTTTGATTGGCGCTTGTGGCTTTTTAGGTTTTGCTTTGCGTTTAGTCACAGCTTTTACTTTAGGCTTTACATTTTCTTGTGCTTTAGCCCATGTTGCATCAGGTTTTGGTTCGCGTAAACCTTTAAACTTACCTTTTAACCCTGCAACGGTATGAAACTCAAGTTCATCATTTAAGAATGATTTAATTGCTTTATAGCTTAACCAATCTTTAGGACCGACCAGTGAAATAGCGGTGCCTTTAAAGCCAGCTCGACCAGTTCTACCAATACGATGCACATACTCTTCAGCGTGTTTAGGTAAATCAAAATTGATTACATGAGTTACGCTCAGTAAATCAAGACCACGAGAGGCAACATCGGTGGTTATTAAAATTTTAAAGTTTTCACGGCTAAAGCCGTCCATGATATCTAAACGTTTATTTTGGGCTAAATCACCTGCTAATGCTTGGGCTTTAAAACCTTTAGCATTAAGTGATTCGCTTAAACGGCTGGTATCTGTACGAGTCGCTGTAAATATAATGCATTGCCCGACCTCGTCTTGCTTTAAAAAATGCTCAAGCAGCGCTTCTTTATGATCAAGGTGATCTGCTAAATATAAGCTTTGTTTAATATCTGAATGTTGTTCGTTAGCCGCACTAAGGGTAATTTGTTTTGGCTTTTTCAGTAAATTACGTGATAACGCATCGACTTGTGCATGATCCAGTGTCGCTGAAAACAATAATGTTTGGCGCAGGCGATGATCTGCTTGTTCGTTGATCATCTTTAACTGTGCAGTAAAACCTAAATCTAAAATACGGTCAGCTTCATCAAAAATAAGTAACTCAAGGCCACTTAGTTGTAATGAACGCTGAGTTAAGTGATCGGCTAAACGACCCGGTGTAGCAATAACAAATTGCGGGTCGTTACGCAGTGCTTTAATTTGATCATTAAAGTTTTCACCGCCTAATATTTTCACCGCTTTAATATTAGTACCTGCAATTAGCAGGCGAAGTTGGGTAAATACTTGGGTCGCCAGTTCACGAGTAGGCGCCACAATAAGCACACGAGGATCACGTTTACTGAGCGCCTTTTGTTTCATAACCCGTTGAACAGCAGGTAATAAAAATGCCAAGGTTTTGCCCGACCCAGTTTTAGACTGGGCGAAAATGTCATGGCCTGCCAGTGCGGTGGGCACTGCATGGGCCTGAATATCAGTGGGCTGGGTGATCCCTTGATGCGCTAATTGTGTTTCAAGGCGAGTATCAATCCCAAGATCAGTAAAATGCAAAGTGTGTTTCTCCAAAATGAGCAATTTGTTTGGGTATAAATAATTTCGCTATTATAGCGCAGTCCCGAGTGCGGCTAATAGTAAAAAGCCAATTATCACTGCTTTTTTTGCATTTAATTAGAAAAAGCGTAAAATCCGGCCCTCAATATGTATTATGCGCCGGATTTACGATTCGGTTACCGCCAATAACGGCTAAAGCAAAATAGGAATCACCATGACTGCTGTCCATAAAGACAATGTAACCAGCGAGCACTTTGTTGTATGTGCACTTTATAAGTTTGTTTCTTTACCTGAATTCGAAGCCCTACGCCAACCATTGTTAGATGTGATGGAAGCCAATGAAGTACGTGGTACTTTATTAATTGCCGCAGAAGGTATCAACGGCACAGTTTCTGCCAAGCGTGAAGGCATTGACAACCTTTTAAGCTGGTTAGACAGCCAACCAAACCTTGATAACATTGTTAGCAAAGAATCATTTGATGATGAATGCCCGTTTTACCGTACTAAGGTAAAACTAAAAAAAGAAATCGTCACAATGGGTGTTGAAGGGATTGATCCGCTGAAAGTGGTTGGCAGTTATGTAAAACCACAAGATTGGAATGCATTGATCTCAGATCCTGAGGTTATTTTAGTTGATACCCGTAACGATTATGAAATCGAAATTGGTACTTTTCAAAACGCAGTAGACCCAAATACTAAAACATTCCGCGAGTTTCCGCAGTGGGCAAAAGAAAACCTCGATCCGAGCAAACATAAAAAAGTAGCTATGTTTTGTACTGGTGGTATTCGCTGTGAAAAATCAACTGCTTACATGAAAGAGCAAGGTTTTGAAGATGTGTACCATCTTGAAGGCGGCATTTTAAAATACCTAGAAGAAGTGCCAAAAGAAGAAACCATGTGGGAAGGTGAGTGCTTTGTATTTGATAATCGCGTAGCAGTCGATCACGACTTGCAAAAAGGCTCATACGATCAATGTCATGCGTGTCGTATGCCAATCACTGAAGACGAAAAACTCAAACCAGAGTACATGGAAGGTGTCTCGTGTCATCATTGTATTGATGATGTTACCGACGAACAACGTGAACGATTTGCTGAGCGTCAAAAGCAAATTGAATTAGCGCAAGCTCGTGGCGAAGGCCATATTGGCAACGAAGCACAAGCCGTTTTACAAAAGCGTAAAGAAGCTAAAAAAGCGCAAAAAGACGCACAGCGTAAAAAGTAATTTAGTAGAGCTATTACTACCGTTTTATAAAGCCTCAGCGTTGTCTGGGGCTTTTTTAAGGTAACCAAGATTGAATGAATTTTAATCGTTAGGTTTTTATTGCACGATAACAGTCCCCATCATAAGGTAAGATATTATGTTTCGAATCATCTCAATCTTTGCAGCTATGCTGCTTTCAACTAATTCTTTTGCTGCAAGTACAGCACAAGAGCTTTTTTCAACAATAAACTTGCGCTTGAGTTACATGGAAGATGTTGCGCTTTATAAGAGTAATAATAACCAAGCCATTGAAGATAAAGAGCGTGAGCTAATTGTTATTAACAATGCAAGTTTGTCAGCAGAAAAACAAGGCTTAAACAAAGAAAGTGTCCTCGCGTTTTTTCGTGCCCAAATATCTGCGGCTAAGGCTATACAATACAGATACCGCGCTGACTTGCTTAGTAAGCCAACAGATAAAGAGCCTAGAAATTTAGATACTGTTTCCGTCCTGCACTGATAAAGCTAGGGAAAGACATCAATATTGAACTTACACAGTATTTACGTCATGGAGGCGTTTTTTCACAGCAAGAATTTAAAGTTTTTGAACGCACACTAAATTCTCGATATTTAACACGAGCAGACAAAGAGATGTTATTTAACGCCTTGATTGAAATCAGGCTTCAATAATATAAATTTTTATACTAGCAGGTAAGCGTTAATCTGTAACAATGGGACAGGCACAAATTTTTAAAAATCATAGCTTTAAGCACAGTTATTACATCAGCGATTAAGCTATTAGTATTTTATGATTCGAGCAACAGCAACTTTATTGATTTAGTATTCAGATCCGGTTATTAGCATTGCGTTTTTCGCTGCGTGCGTCGTGCATTTTTATGTGGTGAAAACCTGTTTTAGGTAAATAATTGTGATAGGTGTCATCTTAAGTTCTAAATAAGCGTGTTAACACGGTGATGTTTTTATTAAATCACCATGTATACATGCCAACTTTAGATTAATGTTTTTAAATGCGCTTCGGCGGCATTGGTGAGCTGTTCAGGTGTCATGTCTTTAGCGTTATCTACAGCAATAGTGCATTGCTCTAGTGTGTACACATCTTTTTTATACATAAAAATCAGCGGCTCACAACCGTCCTCTTTAGCTTTTGCTGATGTCCAATAAACGGCTGAAAATTCAACATTGCCATGTTCGTAAGACTCAACGCTAACTTCTCCGCTGTGATCGAATTGTAGTTGTTTAGAAAGCTGTTCACTGATGTTAATAAGGTTGACCAAAAATACGGCTTCTTGGTGTGTAATACCATGTATATCGGTAAATTTTTGCTTAAACATAATTGTCCTTTTAAATATAAACTAGCAGAGTGGACCCTAATAAAAACTATTGTTGCATACTATACCTGTTTGCCCACTTACTCAAAAGTACTTAGCAATAAACTAGATATTTTTGACCACTTTCAGGGTTTATTAACCCGTAAATTCAACAATTTTTAGTTCTAAAAGCTCAAACTACCATTATGAGTAAATTTAAGACAATACCTTATTCTGACCAATTAGGCTGTTTATGTATAGGGTATTTATAGCTAGTTAGCCTCTTAGCATTAAATACACTGCCCTAGTTACTTTCCCCTATAAAGGTATTTCAACGTATTGTTTTGACAGTTAATCGAACTAGACTTTTTATTGATCAAAACACTGTTACACTGCGTACCATAATGGAAATAATAATTAATTAGGTGATCTTTTTGAAATTACGAGTTCTTTTAGTCAGTGTTTTTATTACTTGTTCAGCGGTAATGCCATCGGCATTTGCTGCTAACGTAATTGTTGAACCTGTTGCGATGGAACGTGCAAAAGAGCAAGTTCAAGCGGTTGGTAATGCCGAAGCGATTCGCTCTGTTATCCTCTATCCTGCAGTGGGGGATAAAGTGACGGCTGTGCATTTTAAACCCGGTGATCAGGTAACCGCAGGAGCTATTTTATTAGAGCTCGATTCGCGCAGACAAAAAGCGGCGCTTAATGAAGCGAAAATAAAGCTTGCAGATAGTGAACGAATACAAACACGTTTACAGCAAAGTCATGCTAAAGGCGCGGTGCCAAAAAGCGATCTAGATGATGCAAAAACTGTGTATGAGTTAGCTAAGGTTGCGGTGACTAAAGCCGAAACCGAATTAGAAGATCGCCAAGTACGAGCGCCTTTTAGTGGCACCATGGGGTTAACGGATGTCGAAGTTGGCGATCGAATTACCACACAAACAGCCATCGCCAGTATTGATGATACTCGTTCGTTATACATTAATTTTAATGCACCAGATTCAGCTATTTCAATGCTCAGAACTAGCGGTAACGTGACTGTGATGCCGTGGCAAGGAAGCGATGCGATCAATGCGCAAGTCGCTTATCTTGACTCACGCATTGATCCACAAACACGTACGCTGCGTGTCAAAGCAAAACTGGATAATGCACAAGCACAATTTTTACCGGGTATGAGTTTTAGAGTACATATTGAGGTATTAGGGCAGAGTTTAGCTGCAGTGCCTGAAGCTGCGCTTTTATGGGGGGCAACCGGCCCCTATGTATGGAAAAGTGTTGAGCAAAAGGCAACTCGCGTTGATGTTAAAATCCAGCAACGTTTAGCGGGTCGTTTGCTCGTATCTGGGCCTTTAAACGAAGGCGATATTTTGGTAGTTGAAGGCGTACAACGTTTACGCCAAGCGCAAGAGCTTAATTATATCAAGCCGCTTGCAGCAGCGCAGGAGTAGGTATGAAACAACAACCTATGATGCAAGATCTCCCTTCAATGGCCATTCGCCGCCCAGTGCTTATTGTAGTACTTAATTTACTGATCATTATTGCGGGTATTGCAGCCATTGCTGGGGTTGAAGTTCGTGAACTGCCTGATGTTGATACGCCAAGGATCACGGTGTCGGCTTCATTTCCTGGGGGCTCTCCAGAGACTGTTGATACCGAAGTAACCAGTAAACTTGAAGGGGCGGTAGCCCGCGTAAGTGGTGTAAAAACTATTCGCGCACAAAGTGAAGAAGGCAATGCACGGATTGTTGTTGAGTTTCGTGCTGGTGTTGACCTTGATGATGCTGCGAATGAAACCCGTGAGTCGGTAGCACGTGTACAACGGGAGTTGCCAGAAGAAGTTGAGCGCGTTTCTATTATCAAGGCTGATAATGATGCTGAGGCGGTGGTATCGCTAACCGTATCAAGCGATACCATAGCCCTTGAAGCGTTGACTGAACTGGTTGAGGTTGATTTAGCACCGCAGTTTTTAACCATTCCAGGTGTGGCCGATGTACGTTTAAATGGTGACCGAAAACGTGTTTTACGGGTGCGTCTTGATCCACTTAAATTAACCAGTTTTAATTTAACCGTTCCTGATGTAGCCCAAGTACTGCGCCAAGCGCCATTTGACGTACCTGCCGGTAGTTTGAAATCGACGGATCAACAAATTATAGTGCGCGCAGATGCAACCTCAATTACCGCTGAGCAAGTGGCCGATATTATTATTCGTGATGGTACGCGTATTGGTGATATTGCGGCGGTGTATTTTGGTCCTGCGGATCCTCGCTCTATGGTGCGCTTAAACGGCCAGCCAGTGATTGGCATGGAAGTTATACGTCAAGCACAGTCAAATACCATTGAAATATCTGACGAAGTATTAAGTTTATTAGCAAAAATGCAAACGCGTTTTCCGGAGCTGAAATTTACTTTAACTTCTGATGATGCCCAATTTATCAGGAGCTCAGTTGATGAGGTGATTTACTCACTGGTGTTAACTGTGCTGCTGGTGATCATTACATTATGGGTATTTATCGGCTCTTGGCGCGCGACTTTAGTGCCTGCATTTGCAATTCCTGTTGCCTTGGTTGGTTCATTAGCGTTGATATGGGCACTGGGTTTTTCAATCAATATACTTACTTTGCTGGCATTAGTGTTAGCAACGGGGTTGATTGTTGATGATGCGATTGTGGTCAGCGAAAACATTCAACGTCAACGCGGTTTAGGCCTTGGCCGCCGTGCTGCTGCGGTAATTGGCACGCGAGAAGTGTTTTTTGCTGTTGTCGCAACGACAGCGGTGTTAGCGGCGGTATTTGTTCCTATCGCATTTTTACCCTCAACAGCAGGGCGATTATTTAGAGAGTTTGGTGGGGTACTTGCGGGAGCGGTGATCATTTCAAGCTTTGTAGCGCTTTCATTAGTGCCAGCGCTCACCTCAAAGCTAAAACTCAAACAAGGTGGTAAACACCCATTTGCTAAAATAGGTCATTGGCTTGCTAATATTTATACTAAAACCATTCATTGGGTGCTTGATCATGCGTGGCTTACGTTTATAGCTAGTATATTAGTCGCTGCGGGTTCGGGTGCTTTGTATCTCAATTTAGATAATGAATTACTGCCTTCAGAAGATCGCGGAAAAATACGTATCTTTGCTCGGGGCCCTGACGGTGTTGGTTTGAATTTTATGGACCGTCAAGCAATGCAAATGGAAGATATTTTGCTGCCGTATGTGCAAAGCGGCGAAATTGAATCTATTTATACTGTTGTAGGGCAGTGGGATCCAAATATTGTGTTTATTACCGTGCCTTTAAAACACTGGGATGAGCGTCATTTTTCACAGCAAGAGATCATTAATAAAATTCGAGGTCCGCTGGGTAATATTCCTGGGGCGGCAGGTTATCCGTCTGGGTCAAATAGTTTAAATTTACGCGGTCAAGGTGGCGGTATTGAGCTGGCACTATTAGGGCAAGATTACCTGCAGATTTATAAGGCCGCACAAGATTTTGCTGCCCAGGTTGAGCAGACTATCCCGTCGATTGACAACGTGCGTATTTCATATCAGCCATCACAGCCGCAATTGCGCGTTAATATTGATAGACGTCGTGCAGAGGAATTAGGAGTGTCACTGAGTGATATATCAATCACCTTGCGTGCTGCGATAAATGGCGATGATATTGCAGATTTAAATATTGGTGACCAATCGGTACCGATTATTCTGCAAGCACAAAATCAAACCATTAAAGATCCCAGTGATCTCGCTAATTTATATATCAGTGCAAATAACGGTCAGTTAGTACCACTGAGTAGCGTTGCAACCATTACAGAAGAAGGTGTTGCCGCCGAGCTTGAACGCCACGCACAGCGTCGTGCTATCGAGCTTGATATGGAACTGCCGGCGGACATGAGTATTGCACAGCTGGTATCGCAATTACGTGATATTTCAGAGCAAACGCTACCAAGTGGCATTAGCTTGGCATTTAAAGGTGAAGCTTTAACCTTTGAAGAAACTTCTAATGAAGTATTTATCACTTACATACTGGCATTTTTAATCGTATTTTTAGTATTAGCCGCACAGTTTGAAAATGTTAATAGTGCTGTGGTGGTGATGGTAACAGTACCGTTTGGTATTACATCAGCAATTTTAGCGCTGTATTTAACTGGTACTTCGTTAAATATTTACTCGCAAATAGGTTTGGTGATGTTAATTGGCTTAATCGCGAAAAACGCGATTTTGTTAGTTGAATTTGCTGACCAATTGCGCGACCAAGGTTTAACAGTTCGTAAAGCTGTAGAGCAAGCAGCATTAGTACGTTTAAGACCAATTACTATGACCTTGATATCAACCTTACTAGGTGCACTGCCGCTAATATTATCAACCGGAGCGGGGGCTGAGGCACGTAATGCGATTGGCTGGGTCGTGTTTGGTGGCTTGTCTTTAGCGGTGCTATTTACGTTGTATTTAACACCGGTAATTTACTTGGGCTTAGCGCGCTTTACTACCCCCCGTGGTGATGAAAGTAAGCAACTTGCGCAGGAGCTTGATAAGGTAGAGTAAATCACAATTAAAATAGCCTAATTAACTATTTATCTTTGAAAAATAAGTTAATTAGGCTCACACTTGGGAAAGCTATCCCCAACAGGTTTTTTTTATGCAAGCCGAACAAGTAGAAATCGCGCAGTTTTTAGCACAACACCCGCCTTTTGACAGCCTACCGAGTAAAGCAATCAATGAGCTCGCGCAACAGGTTGAAGTCGCCTACTTTAGAGCGCACACCGATATTTTATTATTTGGTCAAGATATCGCCGATCTTTATGTGATCAGAAGCGGCTCTGTTGAAATGTATCGACGTAATGGGGAACTGGATAATCGTTTAACCACTGCCGGTATATTTGGGCAGATGGGTTTACTGATGAATCGCAAGGTTCGCTTTCCAGCTAAAGCACTTGAAGATACGCTAGTGTATTGCATTAATGTTGAACTATTTAACCGCTATTGCGACGAATTTGATTCATTTGCTGACTATTTTGAAACGGATGGTAATGTTCGTTTACATCAGGCAATTGTTGAACAAGCCGATGGTAATGATTTAACCACGGCAAAAGTAAAATCGCTGATCCACCGTGATGTGGTAACAGTTAATACTGATTCGACGGTGCAACAAGTTGCCCAGCTTATGACTGATGAATCGGTGTCATCGGTTTTAGTGACTGATAGTACTAAACCTATTAACGACGACCCAGAGGAAGATGATGGTCAAGTTGTTGGTATTATCACAGACAAAGATTTACGTACCAAAGTCATTGCTCATGGGCTGGCATTTGACACACCCGCGCATACAATAATGTCTACAAACTTGGTTTTATTAGATGCCAATGCCTATGTTTTCGAAGCTGTACTTGCGATGCTACGTGATAACTTACATCACTTACCGGTGGTGCAAAAACGCCGTCCAATTGGGGTTATTTCTCTTTCTGATATTTTACGCTATGAATCACAAAGCAGCTTGCTATTGGTACGTGGAATACTTGCGCAGCAATCGATTGAAGATTTAACCCACTATGCACGCCAGCTGCCGAATGTGTTTGTACGGATGGTAAATGAAGATGCAAACTCGCATATGATTGGCACGGCAATGGCTGTGATTGGCCGCACTTTTAAACAAAGGTTACTGGTATTAGCCGAAGAAAAGTATGGGCCGCCGCCGGTTGCATACTGTTTTATCGCATTAGGTTCAATGGCGCGGGATGAGCAACTCATTGTTACTGATCAAGATAACGCGCTCATTCTAGATGATGATTATGATGATGAACTTCATGATACGTATTTTCAAAATATTGCCGATTTTGTTTGTGATGGTTTAGCTCAATGCGGTTATACCTATTGTGATGGCGAAATAATGGCGTCATTTAAAAAATGGCGAAAAACACGTGCACAATGGTTTGAGCAATTTGCTCAGTGGATAGAGCTGCCTAAACCGCAAGCCTTACTAAATAGCTCCATATTTTTTGATTTAGACGGGGTGTGGGGTAAAACCAAATGGGCCGATGAGCTTAAAATATTTATTGCCAAACAAAGTAAAGTTAATCGCGTATTTTTAGCTAATATGGCTGCAAATGCTCGCAACAGAACCCCACCATTGGGGTTTTTTAAAGGCTTTGTTATGGAGCACAACGGTCAGCATAAACGTTCTATGAATTTAAAGCGCAGAGGCACAGCGCCGCTTTCAGATGTTATTCGTGTTCACGCATTGGCGGTTGGATCACGTAAGCAAAACTCGTTCGAACGCTTAGAAGATATTATTGAAGCCAAGCTCCTACCGCAAGGCAAAGCACAAGATTTGCGAGATGCGCTAGAATATATTGCCATGATGCGGATCCGTCACCAAGCATGGCAAATTGAACAAGGGGAAGAACCCGACAACGATTTAGACCCTCATTTATTATCGCCTTTTGAGCAGCGTAACTTAAAAGAAGCTTTTGCAATTTTAGAAAAAGCACAAAGCTATTTGAAATTTAGTTACTCAGCAAACTCTGGGGTAAAGTAATTTATGGCTTTCAAAAAGCAAGCAATGATTGACTGGGCAACACGCTATAAAAATTTATTAAGCGGCGCTCAAAATGACACTATCAAATGTTTTTATGGAGCTGCTTTTAGCGATAAATTCGCAGCAATTAAAGATGTGCCATTTGTTGCAATGGACTTTGAAACAACCGGTTTAGATAGCACCAGTGATGATATTGTCAGCGTTGGTTTAATTCCTTTTAATTTACAGCGTATATATTGCAAAGATAGTCGCCATTGGGTGGTGCGCCCTAGGCGTAATTTCAACGAGGGATCCATTGTAATACATGGCATAACGCATTCAGAAATTGACGATGCCCCGGATTTTAACCAGATTATTGAGCCATTATTGCAAGCACTCAGTGGTAAAGTGGTTGTTGTACACTATGGCGCGATTGAGCGGCACTTCTTAAATACTGCACTGTTACTTAGGCTTAACGAGGGGATCAACTTTGCTTTGGTTGATACCATGGAAATTGAACGAAAAGCCTTAAAAGCCAGGCAGGGTTTGCTAGGTTGGTTATTTAATTCTAGGTTAGGATCGCTTAGATTAGGTGATTGTCGCCAGCGCTATTCATTACCTGTGTATAAAAACCATAATGCTTTAACAGACGCTTTAGCAACAGCTGAACTGTTACAAGCACAATTGAGTCACCATTACCGAGAAGATACACCGATCTCGCAGTTATGGAGTTAAAAATTTCTTAACCTGAACTTTGGCTAATAAGCTTAAATAAAAAAACGCCGCAAATTTGCGGCGTTTGTGGTTTTATATAGCGTTTATTTAGCCGGTAACGGCTCAGTTCTCAGACCTAAAATAAGGCTTAAACACATAAACAGCAAGACGATTGTAAATGGTAAGCCGGTAGAGACCGCACCTGCTTGCAGTGCTTCGATTGCTTGTGTACCACCAATCCACAGTAGCGCGGCTGCGATAGCACCTTCAATAGATGCCCAAAATATGCGTTGTGGTACTGGCGCATCAATTTTCCCGCCAGCAGTGATGGAGTCTATTACTAATGACCCTGAATCAGATGAAGTGATAAAAAACACTAAAACTAATAGCACAGCAATTACAGACAAAATATTAGACATAGGTAATTCATCTAGCATTTGAAACATAGCCATAGGGACATCGGTTAAACCATTTAGGCCAAGTGCACCAACACCATTGACTACTTGATCAATTGCAATACCGCCGTAAATTGACATCCATAATACTGTTACCAATGTTGGAATAAGTAATACCGCAATCAAAAATTCACGAATAGTACGACCACGCGATACGCGAGCGATAAACATGCCTACAAACGGTGACCACGAAATCCACCAAGCCCAGTAAAATACAGTCCAGCCATGCATCCATGTTTCGTCTTCACGGCCATGTGGATTACTTAATGGAATGATATTTTCTACATAACCCATAAAGGTGGTAGGAATATTACCCATCGCAACAGCAAAGCCAACTAAGCAAACAAATACCAAAAGGGCAAAAGCAATTAGCATGTTGATATTACTAAGGAGTTTTACACCGCCATCAATGCCGCGCACAACGGAAATAATAGCCAGTAGGGTAACGCCAACAATAACGAGTATTTGTGAGCCAATGCCACCTTCGAGACCAAACACGTGGTTTATCCCCGCAGACGCTTGCTGAGCGCCTAACCCCAATGATGTTGCCAAGCCAAATAAAGTTGCCAGTACTGCTAAAATATCAATGATATGACCAGGCCAGCCCCATGCTTTATCGCCCAATATAGGGTAAAAAATTGACCGGATAGACAGTGGTAAACCTTTGTTATATGTAAAGAATGATAGTGATAAGCCAACTACAGCATAAATAGCCCAAGGGTGCAGGCCCCAATGGAACATAGTTGCCCCCATTGCCAGTTTTGCAGCTTCAGGGGTGTTGGGGGTTACATTCAGTGGTGTTTCATACCAACCAGTAAAATATGCAACCGGTTCAGCTACCCCCCAAAACATTAAGCCAATACCCATGCCTGCGGCGAATAACATAGCGAGCCATGAAACACGAGTATATGAAGGCTTAGCATCACTGCCTCCTAAACGGATCTTTCCGTAAGGAGAAACAATCAGTGCTAAACAAAAAATAACGAAGAAGTTTGCAGCCCACATAAACAAGGCATCAAAATTATTAATTATATCGAGTTTCACACCATCAAGTGCTGCTTTTGCAGTTTGTGGATCGGTAGCGAGAATGGCGATTAAAAAGATGACAATCAGGCCCGCACTGATGCCAAAAACAGGGTTGTGTATATCAAATCCCCATTTTTGCACGTTATCCTGACCTACGGTGTAATCCGTATTGTCGATACTATATTTGTCATGATTTTCGCTCATGCAATACCTCTTTTGTTGTCCTAACAAGCTGCTTGTTACCAGCAACATACCTAATTTAATTAGTCTAAGTAACTTGAAGCTTCGGATAATAAATCACTACGTTAGTAAATTTTTAAAGCAAAGTTCAGGTTAGGTAATAATTGATACTTTAATTTATTTGAAGACTAACTAATTTAAAAGATGATCATACAGCTACTAGTGTATGAGTTAAATACCAAATGTAAATGATTTTGTTGTTAAATAGCGGCTTATATGGCCATTGTAACCATTTTTATGTTTTTATATAAAAGTACATAATTCGAAAAAGGTCAAAAATTAGTTTGATTGTTAAAGTAATCGCGGCTGTTTTTTGTGGTTAATTGAGCTATTATTTTTTGTAGTTGTAAAAGGCAGTTGCACGAGATTGACGTTTTATAGTCGCAGTAATGAAAGCGTAATATGAATATGATTTAACATTAGATGAGCTATATCATTGATCAGTAGCGATAAGGAATTTAGTCATTACTATGAGTAACCATGGCAAAGAGAACACTAAAAACACGGCTGATGAGCATCAATTAGCTCAGCATTATCATCGCGTTCGACACCACAGCGTGACGTTAATAAACTCGTTATCAGCAGAAGACTGCCAATTACAAGCTATGGCAGATGTAAGCCCTAGTAAATGGCACCTTGCGCACACAACGTGGTTCTTTGAAACTTTTTTGCTAATTGCACATAGCTCTCACTACACAGTATTTAATCCTAAATTTAAAACTTTATTTAACTCATATTATAACGGTATAGGTGAACAATTTAAGCGTGCCTGCAGAGGGAGTTTATCGCGGCCTAGTTTAGATGACGTGATTACCTATAGAGAATATGTTGACCGGGCGGTGATTGAATTACTGAGTGCACCGTGTAGCGAGTCAATAAAGCAAGTTATTGAATTAGGACTTAACCATGAACAACAGCACCAAGAACTAATGCTGATGGACATTCAATATAACTTTTCAGTTAATCCGTTGTTTCCTGCTTATTGTGACACTAACAATATCCGTATAGAAAATCCTGTTACGCAAGCCAGTCCTCTTAGCTTTGTGGCATTCTCAAAGCATACTGCACATATTGGTGCAACTGAGCAAACGTTCAGCTACGACAATGAACGGCCAACTCATCAAGTGCTTATTCAGCCATTTAAATTTGCTAACCGGTTAACTACCAATGGTGAGTATTTAGCGTTTATACAAGACGGTGGTTATCAAAATCCAGAGCATTGGCTCAGTGACGGTTGGGCGCAGATAAATAATGCTCGGCAAACTGCGCCACTCTATTGGCATAAAGTAAATAATGAGTGGTTTGAATTTACATTAGCTGGCTTACAGCCTTTGGCGCTAAATGAGCCGCTAAGCCATGTTACCTTTTACGAAGCAAACGCTTTTGCACATTACTCACAAGCACGCCTCCCAACCGAATTTGAATGGGAAAGCGTGGCTAACAGTAATGCGGCGCAAACTATCATCCAGCTGACCGACAACTGTTGGCAGTGGACAAACAGTGCCTATTTACCGTATCCAGGCTTTAAGCCAATAGCAGGCGTGGCAGGGGAATACAATGGTAAATTTATGGCGAATCAAATGGTACTGCGCGGTGGCTGTAAACTTACCCCGCAAAATCATTTAAGACTAACTTATCGCAATTTCTATTACCCACACCAAGCGTGGATGCGCAGTGGTATTAGACTCGCTAAGGATTGAGCATGAGCCAAGTAACAACATTAATGACAACCGACATTGATAACCGCTTTTTAAACGATGTTATTGCGGGACTGTCACAGCAGCAAAAGAATCTACCCTGTAAATATTTTTATGATGATAACGGGGCCGCTTTGTTTGAGCAGATCACTGAGCTTGATGAGTACTATGTGACACGCACAGAGCTGAGCATTTTAACCAAGCACAGCCAAGCAATTGCCAAGTTGCTTCCTGATAACTTATCAATCATAGAGCCGGGCTGTGGCTCGGGTAAAAAAATTGCTTATTTGTTAGCGCACTTAGTGAATGTGAAAAGTTTTGTGCCATTTGAGATCTCTAATGAAATGCTTAATTACTCATTGGCTCATTTATCTCCATTATTTCCTGAGTTAGCTATTTCGCCGTTGTTGGGGGATTTTACTCATAGCCAAATGGTAAAGCAGTTAAGCCGTGAAACACAATTGGATAGCCAAACGAACCTCGTGTATTTTCCAGGCTCAACAATAGGCAATTTTTCACCGCTAAAAGCCATTGAGATCATGAAAAATTTCCATCGGTTATGTGGTATTAACGGTTATGTATTGATTGGCATTGATTTGCTCAAAGACCGTCAAGTATTACTTGATGCTTATGACGATAAACAAGGCGTGACCGCGGCATTTAATAAAAACTTGCTCCAGCGTATTAATGCTGAGTTAAATGCTGATTTTGATCTTAGCCAGTTTAATCACCAATCACGGTTTAATGAAAAACTAAGCCGTATTGAAATGCATTTGATCAGTAACTGTGATCAAACAGTCACCGTCAATGGCGAATCATTTAGCTTTTCTCAAGGTGAGAGTATCCATACAGAAAACTCCCATAAATACGCACTACAGGCATTTACTGAACTTAGCGCCCAAGCTGGATTACGTTTAGAGCAAACGTGGCAAGACGAGCAGGGGTATTTTGCATTGTGTTTATTAAGGCCAATTTAAACAATGCACAGTCCATAATTTATTATTTAACTGTACTTAGCTAAAAATGCTGCGCAAATTGATTTTTTAATAGTATAAATACTACATTAAACCTACGGCTGCTGGTGTAGCCATTATAAAACCTTATTACGAAGAGGTTAGTGTGGACAGTTCTACTAAATTAAAAACGATTGCAGCACATTTATTTGCACAACGCACAAGTGCAGCGCCACAATCAGATTTACCGCCACAATTAGCATTAACAAGCACTGAAGATAGTTTAGCTGTTCAACAATTGATGATTGCATTAAACAAGGGCCAAGTATTTGGTTGGAAATGCCTATTACCACTTGATAACGGTGCGATTATTTTGGCTCCAATATTAAAGCCGCCGCAATCATTTGCACAAATCTGCACATTATATACTGAACAAAACAAGGCACGGATAGAGCCTGAAATTGCTTTTGTGTTTGCGCAAAATATGCCAAAGCAGGCCAGCTATAGCGAAGCTGAAATTGACCACGCGGTGAGTGACACGCATATGGCACTTGAGCTGATCCAAAACCGTTTCTCTACAGCGTATCAAGCAAATCACTTTGCAAAGTTAGCGGATGGTTTAAGTAACCAAGGGGTGTTACTTGGTCCTAAAATTAATAAGCAAGCAGCTTATGATGCGGCACATATTACTATCGCGATAACACAAAATAATCAGTGTCATAGCTATCTTGGCAAGCATCCATGTGGTCTGGCACAAACACCAATCTATTGGGCAGTAAATTATCTGGCTAAGTGTGGGATCACGCTCGCTGCTGGCCAAATTCTCATAACAGGCTCATATTGTGGTGTTATTGAGTTAGACACTGATGTTGATACTGAAATTGACTATGCAGGGCTTGGAAAATACACCGTCAAATTTAGTGGCTTAACTGATAATGACGCTGTTATCTTTTAAACGGTAATTAATGGTTGCTCCGAAAACAGAATCTTGGAAAAGCTGGCCATGTGTTTGTTCAGTGTATTGTTTGATTATGGGGGCAATAATGCTGATGGCTGAACCTGTAGCGCTATCTTCATCCACGCCATAATAAGGAGCAAAATATCGAAAATGCCACTGTGTGGTTTGATTAGCTGTTTGGCGTTGTTGCAATACAATCACTGCATTTGGGTAGCATTGTAATTGTGCTGTATTTATCGCGAGTGTTTCTAAAGGCTGAACACTGTTAATCATCACAGTACTGTAGCCGTTAATTTCTGCTGTTTTATAGCTTTGCACTATTGAGGTAGGAATGGCTTGTTGCAGCAGAACCTCTGTTTGTACCTCGGTGCTATCAATGGTGGTTAATTGTAGTTGCAGTGCGCGTTGATGTATTCTTGTTTCAAATACTTCCCCTGTATTTGTATAAAAGGTGTTTGGGCTAAACCCTTGCCATTTTTGTAAAAACAGTGCAGCGGCGAGTGTCCCATGACCACAGCGGCTGATCTCATGGCTGTGATTAAACCAACGAATAGGGCATCGATTTTTTTTGATATTGGCTTGATTTAAAAATACGGTGGCGGGCTGAGCGGTGTTTTTTGCAATGCGCTGCATTAGTCGAGTTGTTAACCCTGTTTTATAAATAACAATTAACGCAGACGAACCTTTACAGCGTCTCGCTGTATCGTTAAAAACTTGCTCAATAGCAAAAGACTGCACAAAGCGCGGGGCTTTGTGCAGTCTGTGAGTTAATGCCAGATTTAATAAGCGGCTAGGCTTATTATTTCTTTTGTGCATAGGCGTCGTTATGAATACCTGCGGCACGACCTGATGGATCGGCATTATTTTGAAATGATGCATCCCATAATAACGCTTCAGGCGTTGAACAGGCTACAGACTTACCATGTGGTACACATTTAGCGGCTGCATCACCTGGGAAGTGAGATTCAAAAATAGTACGGTAGTAATACGCTTCTTTTGAATCAGGTGTGTTAATAGGGTATTTAAATTTTGCGTTTTCAAGCTCTTGATCGGTTACTTGCTCGTTTACAAACTCTTTTAATGTATCAATCCAGCTGTAGCCTACACCATCCGAAAACTGCTCTTTTTGACGCCATAACACTTCATCAGGTAAGTAGCCGTCAAAGCCTTCACGTAAAATATGCTTTTCAATTTTGCCATCTTTACACATTTTAGCTTCAGGGTTGATACGCATAGCAACATCAACAAACTCTTTATCAAGGAAGGGAACGCGGGCTTCTACACCCCATGCCGCCATTGATTTATTTGCGCGTAAGCAATCAAACATGTGCAGTTTAGATACTTTACGGTTTAATTCTTCATGAAACTCTTGTGCATTTGGTGCTTTATGAAAGTACAAGTAACCACCAAATAGCTCATCTGCGCCTTCACCAGAGAGCACCATTTTAATACCCATCGCTTTGATTTGGCGAGCCATTAAGTACATCGGAGTAGAAGCACGGATCGTCGTTACATCGTAGGTTTCAATGTGATAAATAACTTCACGCAGGGCATCAATCCCTTCTTGAATCGTAAATATAATCGGGTGATGAACAGTTCCTATCATATCAGCTACTTTTTGTGCAGCCGCTAGATCTGGGGAGCCCTCAAGGCCAACCGAGAAAGAGTGCAGTTTAGGCCACCATGCATCGCTTTCATCATTATCTTCAATACGTTTTGCTGCAAAACGTTGGGTAATAGCTGAAATAACGGATGAATCTAAACCGCCTGACAACAACACGCCATAAGGTACGTCACACATTAGCTGACGTTTAACGGCGGCTTCAAGTGCATCTTTGACGTCTTCGGCTTTTGCGCTGTTATCTTTAACTGCATCGAAGCTTTGCCAATCACGGGCATAATATGGGCGCAATTGACCATCTTTACTCCATAAAAAATGTCCAGGAGGAAATTCTTCAATATGCTTACAGATTGGTGAAAGTGCTTTTAGCTCTGAGGCAACATAAAAGTTACCGTGCTCATCGTGGCCAGTATAAAGTGGAATAATACCAATATGATCACGGCCAATTAAATAAGCGTCTTGTTCTTCGTCATATAAACAAAAAGCAAAAATACCGTTCAGATCATCTAAAAATTCAGGCCCTTTCTGTTTGTATAACGCTAAGATAACTTCACAATCTGATTGAGTTTGAAAAGTGAAATCGGTTTCAAGGTTAGCGGCAAGTTCTTTGTGATTATAAATTTCGCCATTAACCGCTAGAATATGAGTTTTTTCAGGGTTGTATAAAGGCTGCGCACCGCTTGATACACCAACAATGGCTAAACGTTCATGCACTAAAATCGCTTTATCTGATGAATATACACCAGACCAATCAGGTCCGCGGTGACGTAATAATTTTGACATTTCAATTGCTTGCGTACGCAATGGAGCGGGATCAGACTTTATATCTAATACACCAAAAATTGAACACATAGTAACTCCTCATTCCTATCATGTGTGTTAGTTAGGTCATAATACCTAACCATTCACGTTTGTTTTAACAGAAATAATTAACTAAGTCACATAGCTTTTACAATATTTTCAGAATAATTTATGCACCAGCATGGCCGCTGATGCACCAAATTGGTCAGTGGGTGGTGCCAGCCGCGACTTTTACATCTTGTTTTGCAACAATAGCTTCGTTGATCATTACTTTTAACGCGCTTAGCACGGTTTCTTCGCTCATACTCGGTGCGCCATTATGGTGCACAGCTTGGCTTGGTAAATAAGGGATATGTACAAAGCCCCCTTTGATGTGTGGTTCATGCTCATTGATATGATGTAATAGACCATACATAACGTGATTACACACATATGTACCCGCTGTATTAGAAATGGCGGCTGGGATCTCACTTTGTTGCAGTGCTAATAACATGCGTTTGATAGGTAATTGTGCAAAATAAGCAGCAGGGGCATTATTGACGACGGGGTGATCAATGGGTTGCTTTCCTGCGTTGTCTTTAATTCGGGCATCATCAATATTAATCGCGATACGCTCTATGCTTATTTCACTGCGGCCACCGGCTTGGCCGATACATAATACTAGAACCGGATGATGCTGCTCTATGGCTTTATAAAGCACCTCTAATGAGGTATTAAACTCACACGGTAGCTCAAGGGCTATTACTCGGTGCTTAGCGATTAAATGTTCGTCGAGTTTGCTTACCGCTTGCCACGACGGATTGAGCGATTCGCCGCCAAATGGTGCAAACCCAGTTATCAATACGCAGGGCATGCTTGATGTCAGTTTAGTCATTAAAAACCACCATATACATTAAAATAATATTGACCGTTAATAAGGCCAGCGCAGTAGGTATTTGCACCTTTATAACATGGTATTTGTCTTTTAGGTCGAGTAATGCCGCTGGAATGATATTAAAGTTTGCTGCCATTGGCGTCATTAACGTTCCACAGTAACCACTGTACATCCCAATTGCTACCAGTGGTGCGGCGCTGGCGCCATGACCTTCGATTAAAAAAGGCATAGCAATACCCGCAGTCATTACCGGAAATGCAGCAAACGCATTTCCCATCACCATGGTAAATAACGCCATGCCAACACAATACAGCACCACCAGCATAAAACGATTCTCTGGCGCTATAAATAAAGTAACCAACTCTTTAATTGAGTCTCCTGTTTGCGCCACAATAAACACGCCACCAAGCATTGCTAGCATTTGTGGCAGTATTGCTGCCCAACCGATAGAATCTAGCAGCCGACGGGATTCAGTGACAGCTTCAATCGGATTTCCCCCAGTAATTTTCCAGCCAATAAGTAGCGCAGACACACACGCTATAGTGAGCGATGCGAGAGTTAAATGACGTTGATCAAGTAAGTAATAATCACCAATTGCGATACCATCAAAAGAAACAGTCAGTAATACCGTGATCACGGGTATCATTAATGCGGGAACAAATAATTTATTGCCCAGGCGAGAGGCCGATTGTGTTTGTTGCTGTTCAGTGAGTGGTTGATAACTGCCCATGCTTACTAGGTTTAAGCCCGCTAACAGGGCAATTAATACTACGCTCACACCAACCCATAAATAAGTGTTGGCTTTGCCGAACAAGGCAATCGATACATCACCAAATAAAAAACTGCTACCAAATAACAACCAAAATAATGCTGTAGTGAGCCTTTTTGGATGGTTTTTGTCTTGCAGCGTTCGAACAACTAAAAACATCACAACGAGACCAATTAATAAATAAATGTTCTCAATGGTGATAATTGTAGCGTTTGAGTTAGTTACATCGGTTGTTAGTACTTTACTCATCACACTTCCTGCTGTTTGTAGTGAGCAACAGCCAGAGCTATTTTTGCTTCTAAACGAGATAATCTAAATAAATGAATAATGAGTGCGGCAATGGCGGTCGGAATAGCCCATAAACCAATATGCAGCGGTTCAATACCGGCAATGCCGTTTTCCTTTAAGAAGGCATCCATCAATAGTACAGCACCAAAAGCAATGAAAATGTCTTCTCCAAAGAACATCGCAATATTATCAACGGCAGCTGCATGGGCGCTGATCATGTCTTTTATGGGTTTTGGCAGCTCACCGTGTTTATTGGTCGCGGCACCTAATGCCATGGGGGCTAATAATGGACGAACAGTTTGTGCTTGACCGCCAAGGCTTAATAACCCAAGGGCTGCTGAGCATTCTCGAACGATAAAATACAGGGCTAATATACGTGCGCTGGTGGCACTTTGAATTTGTGCAATCCAGTTTTTCGCATGCTGTTGTAAACCATAGCGCTCTAGCAGTGCGATAACGGGTAAAATAAGAATAAAGCTGGCCAGTTGACGAGAGTTCATAAACTTCTCGCCAAAGGTTTGCAAAAGGGTGAGGATATCTAAATTTACCGCCCAACCAGTTGCAAGGCCAGCAACGGTTACTACAATCAGTGGGTTAAAGCGCAAGGCAAATCCTAGCACAACCACTGGAATGCCAATTAATGGCCAATAATTAAGATCAAACATCATAGTTCCTACACTGTGCTGTGTTTATTATTATTTATTAAGCTGAGCTTTTATTTAGTGATTGGTTATCTGATGCTCAAGTTTTTTAGTGCAATAGTCAATTGTTGTAAGTGAGCGTCAAGTTTTCGCTGCGCAGTATTTGCAGCTGCTAGGTTGACGAATTCAAATATTACAAAGTCACCAGGTTTAAGTTGTGCAAATTGGTGTTGATCCGCACTTATTATAGTACCAAGTAGCGGGTATCCTCCGGTTGTTTGGCCATCATTTAGCAATACGATAGGCTCACCACTGGGTGTTAGTTGGATAGAGCCCGGACTAACAGCTAAAGAAGGCAATGAATGTGTATGCATTAATTGATTATGTTCCGTACTGAGCCTTACTCCCATACGATTACTTTGCGGACTGACTTGCCATTTCGTCTGGGCAAAAAAATCACTAAATTGTTGTGATAGTAATTGTTGATGTGGGCCTGAATGGACGCGGATCACACTGCGCTTAGCGGGGGCAATCGCTCCACGTTGCGGCCAATTGCCATCAAATGGCGTGATTGGGACTTGATCATTGGCTTGTAAAGGCGCGCCCGTTAGGCCACCAAAACCTGCTGCAATATCGGTGGCTGTTGAATTCATCACTGCATGACAATCAATGCCGCCTTTAATTGCGAGGTAGCTGCGAAAACCTTGCCGAGCTGTGGCAAATGTCAGTGTTTGTCCTTGCTCTACTGGATAACTCCAGCCGGGATAAATACTTACTCCATCAAGCTTTGCTTGCATATCAGCGCCATGCAGCGCAATAACAGTGGCACATTGAAACTGTAATTGCGCTAAGCCTAAAGTGATCTCAATAATACTTTGATTATCATCATTGCCCACTAAACGATTGGCAATGATCATTGCATAAGGGTCAAGCGCACCAGATTGGGCAATTCCTAAATGACGATAGCCATGACGGCCGAGATCTTGAATCGTCATTTGCATTCCGGGCTTTATTACGGTGATCATAATACCGACTCCTTAGTAATAAATTGCAGCGTATCGCCTGGTTGTATTGCGCATGGTGGAGTATTTTCACTGTCAAATAATGCAAAATCACTGTGGCCGATAATATGCCAACCACCGGGCGAATCAGCTGGGTAAATCGCGGTTTGATTAGCGCCAATGGCAACCGAACCTTTGGGCACTCGAGTTCGCGGCTGTGCTCTGCGCGGAGTATGTAATTGACTATTCAGACCGTGCAAATATGCAAAGCCTGGCTGAAAGCCTAAAAACAATACTTGATAATGCCCTTGGCTATGTATATCAATTACTTGTTGTGGCGATAAATTGTGATACTCAGCTACATAGTCTAGATCTGGGCCATAGTCACCACCGTATTGGGTAATAATTTTATGATGCTTACCCTGATAGTAGTGCGGATTTATATTTGCCCACCAAAGTGCTAACTGAGCTTGCCAGTGAGCAAGCGAAGTAGGGTCTATTAAATAAACTGTCAGCGAGTTCATTGCGGGTACTACATCTATAAAGGCGTCGCTGGTGTTGCATTGTTGCACTAGTGCCCAGATTTTTTTTTGAATGCTCAGACTGTCATCGTTTAGGGCAGTGGCATCAAGCAATATGCTGTTATTACTGAGGACACTAATAGTTGGAGAGATAGTTTGTTGATCCATAGCCAAATGTATTTATTATTCTTGAATACCTCAAACTAGCATATAACGTATGAAATGTTTATAGCGATGCGACTAGTTAACAACCTTGCAATATTAACATTACCCAGTGTAGCGCAAACACATTAGTTTGGTTATGGAATGTTCTGGACTAATACACGTAAACTAGATATGTGAGTCAGACTATAAAAAACTGTGGCATATCACTCACTATTGCTTAGAGTAGGTGTTTGATAATGCCACAGTTGTTATAACAACTAATGATGTTAGTAGAATGCATTAAGTTATAATAGCTTACTGCTAATTACTTAACAGCCACTCACTGAGCAAGCGCACACCATAACCTGTGCCGCCTGGTGAAATTTCATCTTTTCCTTTAGTTGCTAGTGCATTACCTGCAATATCTATGTGTACCCAACGAGTTTCACCAGCAAAATGTTGCAAAAAGCTGGCGGCCGTTGTTGCTCCGGGGCCACTTGAGCCTAGGTTTTTAAGATCGGCAATGTCTGAACTTAAGGTTTCTTTATATCCCAGCGGTAAGCGCCATAGGTTTTCGTTTACTTGCATTCCAGCTAAAGTGAGTTGCGTAACAAGCGTATCGTCATCAGAAAACACCGCCGCATAATCGTTACCTACGGCTTTGATTTTAGAGCCGGTAAGGGTGGCAACGTCTATCATGATCTCCGGCTTGAAATATTCACGTGCATACCACATTGCATCACTTAATACTAAGCGTCCTTCTGCATCAGTATTAACAATCTCAACGCTTAAACCTTCTGCGGTGCGAACCACATCACCAGGGGCAACAGCGTATTGCGACACCATATTGGCAGCCATACCCATAACGGCAACAATGTTTTTGTCAGCTTTTGCAAGCGCCATTGCTTTGATAGTCCCAAGTACAGCGGCGGCGCCAGCCATATCAGATTTCATACGCGCAATTGATGCGCCTGTTTTGATACTATAACCACCAGAGTCAAAGGTGATCCCTTTACCAACCAGAGCAATAGGGGTCGCGTTTGAGCCTTTGTAATGTGCAACGACTAAGCGAGCGCCTTGTTCGCTGCCACGCCCGACAGCTTCAAGTGCCCCCATACCTAGTTCTATTAATTGCTTAGGCTCTAAAATAGTGATTTCTACACCTAGAGACTCAAGCTCTTTTGCCGCACTAGCAAAGTCAACAGGAGTCATTTCGCTGGCCACTTCTGAGGTTAAATCACGTGCTAAAAACACTCCTGCTTGAATGCTTTCAAGTTCAGAATAGTTACGTTTTGTTTGCTTGGAATTACTAACGTCAAAATGATAACTGACAGTGTGAGTGTTCGGAGTTTGTTTATATTTTTCAAAACGATGGTCGCGTAAATTTGCACCGTGTGCAAAGTGAGCACTAAGTACACTGTTATTGTTTACGCCTTCAACGTCATCGAATGCAACCGCAGCAGTTGTTGTTTTACTGCTCATTAATCGCGCATGAATATTACCACCTAGTTTGGTCATTAACGCTCTATCAAGCTTATCTTGCTTACCGGTACCAACAATTAGCACGCGTTTATAGTCACTATTATAAGGTGCAATTAATTCAACAGTACTGGCGTATTTGCCACTAAAACTTTCATTTTCAATAGCGTGCTGTAATTGAGCATTGAACTTTTTATTGATTGAGTTAAATGCGGTATTGCTCCCATCCTCACTGTAAAACAACACTAATGCTTGTGCATTACTATCAAGCTTGGAAGAAAAATTAAACTCTGCAGCATGGCTTTGCGTACTAAGTGCAAGGGCAATTGATAATGCAGAAAAAGCAATAAGGTTTTTCATGTTTGTACCTTTATTAAATAAACACGTTTTACCTCATTTATTCGCATAGGTTAAGTCGGATTCGGTAAAGCCGCAATAATGAGCGATAAAATAACCCACATTCCTGAAATAATATGTTCTGCTTCAAGGTCTACTAAAATGAAGCAACAAATAGAAAGAGGTAGAGTATGTTGGCAGCAAAGAATTGGCTTAAATTAACCACTTTAACAATTTTGTTCAGTGCGGCAAGTTATGGTGTTTCCCTTAACAATGAAAAAGATAATGATATTCAAGCAACAATGCATTTAGAAACCATGGTACTTGGTTCTGGTTGCTTTTGGGGGGCAGAAAAACGTTATGAAGCGCTTCCTGGTGTAATTGATGCAAAGTCAGGCTATGCAGATGGTAAGGGTTTTAAAGCAACTTATCGTAATATTACCCAATCATCGCGCAAGTTCGATGAAAATAATTACGCTGAAGTTGTTCAGGTTACTTACAATAGCAATATAATCAGTGCTGCAACGTTATTAAAAAGTTACTTTGAAAGTCATGATCCAACGCAAAAAAATCGCCAAGGAAATGATATTGGCACGCAGTACCGTTCAATTATTTTAACTACTACTGAGCAACAAGCTGCACTGGCTGAAGAATTAAAACAGCAGTATCAAGATAAACTAACCCAAGCTGGTTATGGCTCTATAAAAACCATTATAAAACCATTAACGGTATTTTTTCCGGCTGAGGAATATCACCAAGACTACTTAGTTAAAAATCCTAATGGCTATTGCCCTGATCATTCAACAGGCGTTGTTTTTGAAAAACGCAGTGATGATAAAGTTGATAATACGGCTTTACTCGCAGGAAAGCAGATAGTGATCATTGATTCACGAGATTACTGCCCTTATTGTGAAAAACTCAAAAAAGATGTGTTAAATGATTATCAAGGAACCATTGCCGTCACTTATCGTAAAGCCGATCAACTTGATGGTTTAACGATTAAATCAGCGACCTGGGCCACCCCAACAATCTTATTTTTAGAAGATGGTAAAGAGGTTTATGGTCGCCAAGGTTATGTGTCTAGCGAAGAGTTTTATAAAGCACTTGGCGCATTTAAATTAGGGGATAGTGAAGCATATACAGTGGCATTTAAGGCCCGTACAGATAGTCCGTTTTGTAAACAGTACGATATTTTTAAAAATACCCCGGATGGTATTTTTATAGACAAACTCAGTGGTGTACCACTGTTTGATACTCGGGATCGGTTCAAATCGGGCACCGGGTGGCTGTCATTTACTCACCCTATCAAAGACAGTGTGACCATGCATGAAGACAATAGTTACGGTATGCAACGTATTGAAATTAAATCTAAATCTACGGGTATTCATTTAGGGCATTTGTTCCCAGGTGAAGGCCCAAAAGGTGAAGATCGTTATTGTATCAATGCAACTGTGTTAGATTTTGTCGCTCGCAAAGACACCTAACAGTTTAGAATAATGGCTGAGGAAATTGCAGAGTAAGGCTTCAAAATAAACTATTTTTACGATAAACCCATTGAGCTGGGTTTATCGTATTTAATGAGTTGTATATCAAATTATAAGAGTACAATTAATGTCGGATCATCACTGTTATTCGCTTTATTTTAAGTGTTTAAATGTGTCTAGCAGCCATTTTATAAATAGCTCAAGCTGTGCATTTGCCTCGCCAGGGTAGTGCTGTACTAAATAGTATTTATCCTTGGTTACTAATGGTTCATCAGTAAAGTTGCACAACCAGCCTTCGTCAAACCATGTTTGACTAATAGGCAAAGGAATTAGCGCTATACCCATACCTTGTTGCGCTGCACGGGCAACACCAAACATACTATCTACTTGTATAATTTGCTTGGGTGAAAAGTCATCAAGGCCTGCATGTTCAGCCCATTGATGCCAAGCCCAAGGACGCGCTTTGTGCAAAATTAACGGCACTTGTTGTAATGCTTCAAGTGGCTTTTTGTGCCACTGTTGCCAATTTTCTTTATTACAAGCCGGTGTGTATTGTAATGAAAACAGCTCGTGGACAACGCCTTCAATTGGCTTCGAAGACGACAGCACAATAGATAAATCACTTTGTTTAGTTAACTCTTTACGCGTTTTCATGGTGTTTAGTTGTAAATTGGTTTTAGGGTGCTCAACAGTCCACTCGCTCAGTTTCGGCATTAATAACTCACTGGCAAAAAACTCTGGCAAAGTAATGCTGATGGTTATATTTTCTTGCAGCTGACTAAATTCGTTAATGGTTTTTTCGAGTGCTTTTATAAGTGGTGATACCGAGTCATAAAAGTTTTTCCCCGCAGCTGTAAGTCTGATCGAGCGTGTTTGGCGCTCAAACAACTCAATCCCTAACTGTTCTTCTAGTTGCTTTATTTGATGACTAACAGCAGATGGAGTCAAATAAAGCTGATTGGCGGCTTCTTTAAAGCTTAGCGTTCTTGCCGCAAAACAAAATGAACGCAATCCTCTGATAGGTGTTTGCATAGTCGTTGCTAGTAATTCTCAATAACGTTAGTTAAGCAATTATTATCCCAATTTGCAAAAAACCTCTGCTTAAAGTATGGGAATAGGTAATATTTGCCAGAATGCCTAATAAATAGACTTTATTGGATTGTTTAATCTGCTATAAGTATTTAAATAGCTAATATATTAAGTTATTTCCGTTGCTTATTAAATTATATGTTTAAGCAATTTCAGTGATTTTCACAATCATGGGGCATTATACGCTATTTGTGTGACAAATTGGTGCAGCCAAAAAAAATCCCTCTTGCGAGGGATGCAACTCTTGTAATGAACTTTGAAGGGGCAATTTTAGTGTAATTGTGTGACGTAATAATACCTATTTGTGTACAAAAATAAAGTGGAGATATGAAGCACAACCAATCTTGATTAGACATTAATGTAACAAAACACAATAATAGTAGAAAAATGAAAAAGGATTTACTGATAATGTTTTGTACAAATTGTGGAAAGGAAAACCAAGATTCTAATAAGTTTTGCTTTAATTGTGGCCTTAGCTTAAAGGAAGTAATTACATTTAAAGCCTCTTGTACTAGTGAGCCTAAGAGCACTCACAATAATTTTCCATTAGTAACTATTCCGCAAAATAAACACTTCAATAAAGCCGTTATAGTTTTTATATTCTTGTTAGTTATTGCTGTTTTAGCCCCAGATAAAGAAGAAAGTGAATTTTACTCAGCTGAAGATAAATCAAGACTCTGTAGAGCTTATATAGGAACAGTTTTTCATAAACCATTTACTCATGTTTCTGCATACAATCAGCATGGTAATCATACCTATGTTGAATATACTAGAAACTCTGATATGACTAATTGGCAATATGTTTGTAATGTTACTGATAAGGAAATTGTATGGGCAGGATGGCAAAGTGATTTAAATGATTGGGGGCGTTGGAGGTATGAAGAACTAGGTAAATTGTCATATCGAGAAGATGAGAATATTGTAATAATTTCAGGTAAGAAAATAGATGTTACGAGAGTCTATTTGATGGATTGATAAGCATGGGTAAAAAAAATCCCTCTTGCGAGGGATTTTGGGTAACTCAGCGCCATTGGCACTGGGAATGAGGTCGGTACAAGGTGGACCTGAGCGTTAAATTAAAAAACCATCTCAGGGATTTCACCATCAACAAGTAATTTACCTGCTGTTTTACTAATAATTTCATCAACTGACACGCCCGGTGCGCGTTCTAAAAGATGAAATGCGCCGTCTTTGACTTCTAACACGGCTAAATCTGTTACTATTTTCTTCACACAGTTAACACCAGTTAAAGGTAAAGAGCAACTTTCTAGCAGTTTCGAGTCACCATGTTTACTTGCATGGGTCATAGTAACGATAATATTTTTTGCACCAGCGACAAGGTCCATCGCGCCGCCCATGCCTTTGATCAACTTTTTAGGGATCATCCACGATGCGATACTACCGTTTTGGTCAACTTCAAATGCACCTAGAACAGTTAAGTCTACATGACCTCCACGGATCATTGCAAAACTATCTGCACTATTAAATATGGCTGCGCCTTTAGCTGCTGTCACGGTTTCTTTACCTGCGTTGATCATATCTGCATCAAGCTCTGCTTTAGTAGGGTATTGCCCCATGCCTAGTAAGCCATTTTCAGACTGTAACATCACCTCAATGTTATCAGGTACGTAGTTTGCCACTAACGTAGGAATACCGATACCGAGGTTAACGTAATAACCGTCTTGTAGTTCTTGTGCAACGCGCATTGCGACTTGTTCACGTGATAATGCCATAATTATTGCTCCTTAATCGCGAGTGGTTACACGTTCAATGCGTTTTTCAAAGTTAGCTTTGATCACGCGATTAACAAAAATACCAGGGGTGTGAATTTGGCTTGGCTCAAGTTCGCCTGGTTCAACAATTTCTTCAACTTCAGCAACGGTAATTTTACCTGCTGTTGCGGCCATTGGGTTGAAGTTCATCGCCGTGTGTCGAAACACTAAATTACCATAACGGTCCGCTTTCCATGCTTTTACAATGGCAAACTCACCAGTGATTGATTCTTCTAAGATATAAGGGCGTCCGTTAAATTCTTTTACATCTTTACCTTCTGCCACAGGCGTACCGTAACCTGTTGCTGTATAAAAAGCAGGAATGCCAGCACCACCGGCACGCATTTTTTCAGCCAGCGTACCTTGCGGAGTAAGCTCTACATCAATTTCGCCGCTCAACAATTGCTGTTCGAATAGGGCATTTTCACCCACGTAGGAGGCAATAATTTTTTTAATTTGCTTGTCGTGCAATAAAATACCTAAACCAAAATCATCTACACCGCAGTTATTCGATACCACAGTAAGTTCTTTGGTTTGTTTACGTTTGATTTCGCTGATCAATCCCTCAGGGATACCGCATAAACCAAAACCACCAGCGATAATGGTATCGCCATCTTTTAAGCCTTCCATTGCAGCTTCATAACTTGAAACCACTTTATCGAAACCGGCCATGGGCCCACTCCTTATTTGTAATTATATGACTACTAATTTAAGGCTAAATATAGACTATTGATCAGTAGTTTGATTTTTAAGTGCCAAGGATACCTTGCTCACAGGTTGTTTATTTAATGCCGTGCAAATTGCCCAACCAGCTTTAGCCAGTCTTTCTAAATCAATTCCATGCTCTATGCCAAGTCCTTGTAGTAAGTAAACTACATCTTCAGTGGCAACATTTCCTGACGCACCCTTTGCATAAGGGCAGCCACCAAGGCCTGCAACCGCACTGTCAACCGTTGCTATACCTCGCTTTAAGGCAGTGTAAATATTTGTGAGCGCTTGACCATAAGTGTCGTGAAAATGAACAGCTAACAATGACTTATCAATTTCAGCTAGTAGCACGTCCAACAGCTCATCGACCTTTTTTGCGGTACCTACGCCAATAGTGTCACCTAGGCTTACTTCGTAACAACCAAGGTCTAATAACTTTTGACATACTTGTAGTACGCGCTGCGGATCGATATCGCCTTCGTATGGGCAGCCAAGCACACAACTAACATAACCACGAACACGAATATTATGTGATTTAGCAAAGGCCATTACATCAGTAAAGCGGGCTATGCTTTGGTCAATTGAGCAGTTAATATTTTTCTGACAAAAGGCTTCACTGGCAGCAGTAAAAATAGCAAATTCTTTAATACCTACAGCCTGGGCTGCTTCTGCACCTTTTAAGTTAGGCGTAAGTGCCGTTAAATTAGTCGTAGGTAAATCAAGCGCACTGATCACATTGCTGGAATCGGCCATTTGTGGTACCCATTTCGGTGATACAAATGCGCCTGCTTCAATGTCTTTAATACCTGCATCAGCAAGAGCGTTAATTAAGGTTACCTTATCTTGAGTAGTTACTGCACGCTCGTTTTGTAAGCCATCACGGGCACCCACTTCAACAATGCGAACATGACTTGGTAGTGTACTATTCATCTGCTGCGCTCTCATCGCTGACAATTGCTAATAGGGCACCATGACTCACCAGAGCACCTTCTGCAAAACAATAGCTTTGCAATACACCATCATGGGGGGCGGTGAGCGTATATTCCATTTTCATGGCTTCAATGATCACCACAGCATCACCTTTTGTGATGGTGCTGCCAACGTCAATAAGGTGTTTTACAACGGTACCGTTAAGTGGTGCTGCAAGCGGTAGGGCATCGCTTTCGTGATCACTGATATAGTGTTTATCAAAAATATCAAAGGTAGTTTGCAATGCTTTGTACATTACTGTGATGGTATTGTCTGCAGTAACCACATGGGCGATATGTTTATTGCCATTGATAAATACACTACACAGGTTATTGTCTATGCTGCCAGAGGTTGTATAGTCAACCTCATCGATGCGGACTGTGTACCCCGCTTGATGAGCTGTTGCAGTGATCGCATTATCAACGAATGGCACCTTGATTGTTGCTTCTGCATTGAGTTTAAAACCAGCTAGACTGTCCCATGCGTTCTGAGTTCCTTGACGATTAAGCCCAGTTAAATAGCTAAATGCAGCTATAATGCGGCTACTAACAGCGTGTTGTTGATCAACTTTAAGCAACGCATCGCCTTGCTCTTCAATAAAGTGAGTATCAGGAGCGCCTTGCTTAAAGGTTGCATGGTTAGCAAGGGTGTGTAAAAAGCTCACATTACAACTAAAGCCCGCTAAATGAAATTGTTCAAGGGCTGTGCTTAATCGTGCTAAAGCTTGCTCGCGCGAGTCATCATGAACGATCAATTTAGCGATCATAGGATCGTAAAATGGACTGATCTCATCCCCTTGCATGATCCCAGTATCAATGCGTACATACTCAGATTGAACTGGTATATACAAGCCATTGATGGTACCAGAGCAAGGAATAAAGTCATTGCTTGGATCTTCGGCGTAAATACGCGCTTCAAAGCTGTGGCCCTGTAATTGGATATCACTTTGTTGCATGGGTAATGGGTTACCTGCGGCGACGTTAATTTGCCAATTAACTAAATCGACACCAGTCACCATTTCAGTAACAGGGTGCTCAACTTGCAGCCGGGTGTTCATTTCCATAAAGAAGAATTCATCGCCACACAGTAAAAACTCCACCGTGCCTGCACCTCGGTAATTGATCGCAAGTGCGCAGCGTACAGCGGCTTCGCCCATTTCTTTACGTAGTTCGTCAGATAAACCAGGCGCAGGGGCTTCTTCAATCACCTTTTGATGGCGGCGTTGTAATGAACAATCACGATCACCTAAGTACACACAGTTACCGTGATTATCAGCAAACACTTGCACTTCAACATGGCGTGGTTTATTAACATAGCGCTCAAGTAGTACTAAGTCGTTACCAAAACCGGCGATTGCCTCACGCTGTGCACCTTGTAGAGCACTGATAAAGTCTTTTGCATGTTCAACCACGCGCATACCTTTACCACCGCCACCAAAGGCTGCTTTGATAAGCACTGGGTAACCAATTTTTTCAGCTTCAGCTTGTAAAAACGCAGGATCTTGTTTGTCACCATAATAACCAGGTACTAATGGTACATTCGCGGCTGCCATTATTTCTTTGGCGCGGGTTTTTGAGCCCATTGCTTCGATACTGCTCGCTGGTGGGCCTATAAACGCAATATTATTGGCTTCACAGGCCTTTGCAAATTCACTGTTCTCAGATAAAAAGCCGTAACCTGGGTGAATGCAATCAGCACCTGCATCCAGTGCTACTTGGATAATTTTATCAGCTACCAAATAGGAGTCTTTACTCGGCGCTGCGCCAATATGGTAGGCTTCATCGGCGAGTTTTACATGTTGTGAATTTTTATCTGCATCAGAGTAAACCGCCACAGTGGTTAAGCCCATTTGCTTTGCGGTACGCATAACCCGACAGGCAATTTCGCCGCGATTAGCAATAAGAATTTTTTGTAATGATTGTGTGCTCATGGTGATCCCTATTTTTGCCAATTTGGTGGGCGTTTTTCAAAAAAGGCAGATAACCCTTCTTGACCTTCTTCAGATACGCGAATTTTGGCGATACGCTCTGCGGTTAAATTTATGATTTGTTCATTAATATCATGGCCAGCTACATCGTTGATCAATTGTTTTGCTGCGCGAACCGCGACAGGGCCGTTGTTGATCAGTGTTTCGAGTAGTTGATCAAGCGCGCATTCAAGTTTACCGGTTACTTGATGAATTAAGCCTAATTGCTTGGCTGTGTGGGCATCAAAAATCTCAGCGGTTAAAAAATAACGACGTGCAGCGCGCTCGCCAATGGCTCTGATCACATACGGGCTGATTACAGCTGGAATAAGGCCAAGTTTTACTTCGCTTAAACAAAACTGTGCATTGTCTTGGCATATGGCTATGTCACAACAGGCAATTAAGCCCAGTGCGCCGCCAAATGCCGCGCCTTGCACAGCACATACCGTTGGCAGTGGGCTGCTGGCTAATACATGCATTAATTTGGCAAGTTGTTTTGAATCCGCAAGATTCTCACTGAAGTCATTGTTTGCCATGGACTTCATCCAATTAAGATCAGCCCCTGCAGAGAAATGCTCTCCCTCAGTTTTTAAAACAAGGGCGCGTACATTTAAGCTATTAGCATGCTCTATACATTGAATAAGTTCTTGGATCACTTGCTCGTTAAAGGCATTGCGCTTTTCAGGGCGACTTAAAACGAGTACAGCCACATTTGATTTAGTTATTTGTAGTGTTACTGACATACTCACGTCCTTACATTCTAAATACGCCGAATTGCGAATCACGTTTTGGTGCATTGGCTGCAGCACTGAGAGCTAAACCTAGCACACTTCGGGTATCTGCTGGATCGATGATACCGTCATCCCACAAACGGGCGCTGGCATAGTATGGATGACCTTGTTGCTCATATTGCTCGATAATCGGCTGTTTAAACTCGCTGATTTGCTGATCAGTCATGCTTTGGCCTTTGCGGGCTAAACCATCTTGCTTAACTTGCGCCATAACGCCTGCTGCTTGTTCGCCGCCCATCACAGAAATACGCGCATTAGGCCACATCCACATCATAGTCGGTTCAAACGCACGACCACACATGCCATAGTTACCTGCGCCATAAGAGCCGCCAATTAATACGGTAAATTTTGGAACATCAGCACACGAAACAGCCATCACCATTTTAGCGCCGTGTTTAGCAATGCCTTCGGCTTCGTATTTTTTACCTACCATAAAGCCGGTAATATTTTGTAAAAACACCAGTGGAATATTTCGTTGTGCGCACAGCTGTATAAAGTGCGCGCCTTTTTGAGCTGACTCACTAAACAAAATGCCATTGTTAGCAACAATCCCAACCGGATGACCATAGATTTTCGCAAACCCAGTCACTAAAGTATCGCCAAAGTAACGTTTAAACTCATCAAACGAAGAGTCATCCACGGTACGTGCAATCACTTCGCGAACATCAAATGGCTTTTTAAGATCGGTGCCAACAATGCCGTATAATTCGTTAATATCATAACGCGGTGCTTTTACTTGCTCTAATATTGGCGAAGTAGGGCGTTGATAATTAATTCGTTCAATACATTGGCGAGCAATTGATAACGCATGAGCGTCATTTTCAGCGTAATGATCGGCAACCCCTGATGTTTTACAGTGGACATCAGCGCCGCCAAGTTCTTCTGCGGTTACCTCTTCACCTGTAGCCGCTTTTACCAGCGGTGGGCCGGCTAAAAATATTGTGCCTTGCTCTTTTACAATGATGCTTTCGTCGGCCATTGCAGGCACGTACGCGCCACCTGCGGTACATAAACCCATAACGACTGCAATTTGTGGAATGCCTTTGCCCGACATACGCGCTTGATTATAAAAAATACGACCAAAGTGCAGTTTGTCAGGAAATACATCATCTTGCTCAGGTAGGTTGGCACCACCTGAATCAACCAAATATATACACGGTAGGTGACACCGCTCGGCAATATCTTGTGCGCGTAAATGTTTTTTAACGGTTAGTGGAAAATAGGTGCCGCCCTTAACTGTCGCATCATTGGCGATGATCATACATTCAACGCCTTTAACACGGCCAATACCAGCAACTACACCGGCACAAGGAATCGCTTGCTCATAAACACCAAAGGCTGCAAATTGTGAAATCTCTAAAAATGGTGAACCTTCGTCAAGTAAGGTACTAATGCGTTCACGCACGAACATTTTACCACGGCTTTCATGGCGTTCTATTAACGCTACGCCACCACCTTGGCTGATCTCGCTTACTTTATCGCGTAAATCATCAACCAGTGCCGCCATATTTTTATGATTTTGCAAAAACTGCGGGTCGTGAGGGTTGACGCTTGATTTTAAAATAGTCATAGCGCTTATCCTTAACGGCTTTCAGTAAATAATTCGCGACCAATTAGCATGCGACGAATTTCCGAGGTACCGGCACCAATTTCATAAAGCTTAGCGTCACGCAATAGGCGGCCAGTGGCGTATTCGTTGATATAACCGTTACCACCGAGAATTTGAATAGCATCAAGTGCCATTTTAGTTGCCAGCTCTGCCGCATATAAAATTGCGCCTGCGGCATCTTTACGGGTCGTTTCACCGCGATCACATGAACGCGCAACAGTGTATACATAAGAGCGGGCTGCATTCATTTGTGTATACATGTCGGCTACTTTGCCTTGTATCAGCTGAAATTGACCAATCGGTGTATCAAACTGCTTACGTTCATGAATATACGGTACTACAATATCCATACAGGCTTGCATGATCCCCAGCGGGCCTGCCGCTAGCACAACACGTTCATAATCAAGGCCACTCATTAGTACCTTAACGCCTTCGTTTAAATTGCCAAGAATATTCTCTTCTGGTACTTCACAGTTTTCGAACACTAATTCACAGGTATTTGAGCCGCGCATCCCGAGTTTGTCGAGTTTTTGGGCGGTAGAAAAACCAGGGAAATTACTCTCAACAATAAATGCGGTGATGCCTTTAGCGCCAGCGGTTAAATCAGTTTTAGCATAGATCACTAAAGTATGCGCATCTGGACCATTGGTGATCCACATTTTATTACCGTTTAAAATGTACTTATCGCCTTTTTTCTCGGCTTTAAGTTTCATTGATACTACGTCAGAGCCTGCGTTTGGCTCACTCATGGCAAGGGCACCAATGTGCTCACCACTAATTAATTTAGGTAAGTATTTTTCTTTTTGTGCTTGCGTGCCATTGCGATTAATTTGATTAACACACAGGTTAGAATGAGCACCGTAACTTAGGCCGATAGAGGCACTCGCTCGGCTAATTTCTTCCATTGCGATTACGTGTTCAAGGTAACCAAGACCGGCACCACCGAGCTCTTCGGGTACGGTCATACCTAGTAAGCCCATTTCGCCAAGTTGTGGCCAAAGCTGATTAGGAAACGCATTATCAAGATCGGTTTTTTCAGCTAAAGGGGCAATTTCTTGGCTAGCAAAACTGTTTACATGATCGCGGATCATATCTGCGGTTTCGCCAAGGCCAAAGTTCATTTCTTTATATAGTGAAATAGTGCTCATGATTCATTCCTGTGTGAGAGACTGTTAATGAATAGTCATTTAATCGTTATTGTTTAAAGCTAGTTATTCATCTAATTGATTTAAGGTGTCGCGACAACGACGCTCTGCGGTTACTAATTCCATCAAGACAACTTTAATGTCATCCATTTGTTGGCTTAGATCAGCTTTTTTATCTGAAATTAAGTCAAGCATAGTCACTAACTGTTTAGCGCTGGATTTATCGGCATCATAAAGTTCAAACAAACGGCCTGTTTCAGCTAAGGTAAAACCTAACCGCTTGCCACGTAAAATAAGTTTTAAACGCACTTTATCGCGTTTTGAATAAATACGGGTTTGGCCATTACGCTCAGGTGAAATTAAGCCCTGATCTTCATAAAAGCGAATTGAGCGGGTGGTTATATCAAACTCTTTAGCCAGTTCACTGATACTAAAGGTTTGTTCATTGCTTGCCGGTTCGGCGGCTGAACTTGCAAAGTTTGTTTGATTATCTTGATTCATAGTGTTTTTACCTCATTCGAATAACTCCAATATAAGTGAAGTTTACGTAAAGGTAAAGTGGATTGTAGAACTTATACTTTAGACTAATAACCTAAAGCCATAAATAGCAGGTGTAACCTGTATTAATGCAGCTTGCAGGGGCGCTGTTTGTATTAGGCTACAGCAAAATAAAGATATGTTTACACTTTCGTTGGGCGCAAAAACCTTGATTTTAGATTTACGTTGGCGTAAACGTAAATATTATGTATGCTCATAAGCAGATTATAAATTACAGTGTTTGGCTAATCTCTGCATATGAATATAGCCAATTATAAAATGGAGCCTTTTTTATGACTACCGAAGCCGTTGTTATTGTAGCAGCAAAACGCACCCCAATGGGTGGTTTTATGGGAGCCCTTAGTGATGCAGCCGCCACTGAGTTAGGTGCAACAGCCATTGCCAGTGCGCTTGCTGACACCGGATTAAGCGATACAGCTATTGATGAAGTGATCATGGGCTGTGTATTACCGGCAGGTTTAGGTCAAGCGCCAGCACGTCAAGCAATGTTAAAAGCAGGTCTTGCGCGCAGTACTGGCGCTACGACCATCAACAAAGTATGTGGTTCAGGTTTAAAGGCCGCCATGCTTGCACATGATTTAATTAAAGCCGGTTCAATTAACAGCGCGGTTGCAGGTGGCATGGAAAGCATGACTAACTCGCCATATTTTATTCCTAAAGCGCGTGGCGGTATGCGTATGGGCCATGGCGAAATTAAAGATCACATGATGAGTGATGGCCTAGAAGACGCATACGATAATAAAGCGATGGGCTGTTTTGCTCAAGATACGGCTGATGAATACGGTATTGGCCGCAAGCAAATGGATGAATTTGCACTTAATTCACTGACCAAAGCCAATGCAGCGATTGCAAATGGCGATTTTGTAAATGAAATTGCGCCGCACACTATTAGCTCTCGCAAGGGCGATGTAACCATCAGCATTGACGAGCAACCAGGTAATGCGCGCCCAGAAAAAATTCCCGGTTTGCGTGCTGCGTTTAAAAAAGACGGCACCATCACTGCTGCTAATTCATCGTCAATTTCAGACGGTGGCGCAGCCCTTATTTTAATGAGTGAATCGCACGCCAAAGCACAAGGGCTTACGCCACTGTGTCGTATTGTTGCGCACAGTACCCATTCTCAAAAACCAAGTGAGTTTACTCTTGCTCCTGTTGGCGCAATGAATAGTTTGCTTGCAAAAGCAGGCTGGACAACTGACGACGTTGACTTATGGGAAATTAACGAAGCATTCGCCATGGTAACAATGTTGGCGATTAATGAATTAAAACTTGATGCCAGCAAAGTGAATGTTAATGGTGGTGCTTGTGCACTTGGCCACCCAATTGGTGCTAGCGGCGCACGTATTTTAGTGACACTTATCCATGCTCTTAAAAATCGTGGCCTGAAAAAAGGCGTAGCGTCTTTATGTATTGGCGGTGGCGAGGCGGTCGCACTGGCAGTTGAAGCACTATAAATTAGTTAAATTTAAACTCTTACAGCCGTAGGCTCTTTTAACAATAACTACTGCGGCTTAATTTATTACCCTCTGGGGAGGAGTGCGTTATGCACCAAGTACCATTACTGATCAACGGCGAATTTGTTCAATCAACATCAGATCAACTGATTGACGTTATTAATCCAGCAAACCAAGAAGTGTTAGCACAAGTACCGTGTGCTACCGATGCTGAAATGGATGCGGCTATCGCATCAGCCAAAGACACCTTTAAAAGCTGGAAAGATGTGCCAATTACTGAACGTGCGCGCATTATGATGAAGTATGCAGCACTTTTAAAAGAGCACCACGATGAACTAGCCACCATTATTTGCCATGAATTAGGCAAAACCTTTGAAGATGCCAAAGGCGATGTTTGGCGTGGTATTGAAGTGGTTGAGCAAGCAGCTAATGCGCCATCTTTAATGATGGGCGAAACCATGGAAAACGTGGCCCGTAAAATCGATACTTACTCATACATGCAACCACTGGGTGTGTGCGCGGGTATTACGCCGTTTAACTTCCCAGCGATGATCCCACTATGGATGTTCCCACTGGCGATTGTCTGTGGTAACACCTTTATTTTAAAACCCTCTGAGCAAGATCCGCTGACGCCAATGCGACTCGCTGAACTGTTCATTGAAGCCGGCGCACCTGCAGGTGTACTACAAGTTGTTCATGGCACTAAAGTACAAGTTGACCGCTTATTAGAAGATCCCGCAGTACGCGCAATTTCGTTTGTTGGCTCGTGTGGCGTAGGTGAATACATTTACTCTAAAGGCACTGCTAATTTAAAACGTGTACAAGCCTGTGTCGGTGCTAAAAACCACATGGTGATCATGCCTGATGCAAGTCGCTCACATGTAGTTAATAACCTTGTTGGTGCCTCTGTTGGTGCTGCGGGTCAGCGTTGTATGGGTATTTCAGTGGCGGTGTTTGTTGGCCAAGCGAAAGACTGGGTTGAAGACATCAAAGCTGGTTTTGCCAATGTGCGCCCGGGTGTGTGGGATGACAAAGATGCAGCCTATGGTCCGCAAACATCGACCGCAGCCAAAGCGCGTATTTTGTCACTGATTGCACAAGGTAAAGAGCAAGGTGCAACGTGTTTAATTGATGGCTCTGATTTTACTGTTGCAGGCTATGAAAAAGGTAACTGGGTAGGACCTACCTTATTTACTGACGTCACCACTGAGATGGATTTATACAAAGAAGAAATTTTTGGCCCAGTACTGGCGTGTATGTTTGTTGATTCGCTTGATGAAGCAATCGCGCTTATAAATGATTCTCCATTTGGGAATGGCACGTCGTTATTCACCTCAAGTGGTGCGGTTGCGCGTAAGTTCCAACATGAGATTGAAGTCGGCCAAGTGGGTATTAACGTACCAATTCCTGTGCCACTGCCATTCTTTTCGTTCACCGGTTGGAAAGGTTCATTCTATGGCGATACGCATACGTACGGTAAGCAAGGTATTCGTTTTTATACTGAGACCAAAACAATTACTTCACGTTGGTTTGAAGACGAGATTGCCTCTGGTCCAAACATGAGCATTAATCTTAAATAACTAATTTAACTTACTCCACATAATAAAAAAGAGGGGCACGAAGGCTATTTCACACACAATATTGCCTTCGTTGCTCTTCACGAATATCTAATTTGACAACGCAATTATAAACAAGAGGTCTCCAATGGACTTTAATTTAACTGAAGATCAGCAAGCATTTGCTCAAACAGCTCGTCAATTCGCAGAATCAGCACTGGCTCCTTATGCAGCAAAATGGGACCGCGAACATATTTTTCCAAAAGATACCATTAAAGCTGCAGGTGAACTGGGTTTCTGTGGTTTGTATACGCCAGAGGAAGCAGGCGGTTTAGGCCTGTCGCGCTTAGATTCAAGTATTATTTTTGAACAGTTGGCGATGGGTTGTACAGCTACAACCGCAATGTTGACCATTCACAATATGGCGACCTGGATGATTGCAAGTTTTGGTACTGAGCAAACAAAAGCTCAATATTGTGATCAACTTGTTATGGGTGAGCTACTAGCTTCTTATTGTTTAACAGAGCCTGGTTCAGGCTCCGATGCAGCCTCATTGAAAACAAAAGCGGTTCGTGATGGCGATGATTACGTGATCAATGGCTCAAAAATGTTTATCTCAGGCGCAGGCGAGACCGAAGTGTTAGTAGTTATGGCGCGTACTGGCGGTGAAGGTGCGGCGGGTATTTCTGCGTTTGTAGTACCGGCTGATGCCAAAGGCGTTGAATACGGTAAAGCAGAAGAAAAAATGGGCTGGAATGCGCAGCCAACACGACTAATTAGTTTTGAAGATGTACGCATACCTGCTCATAATTTATTAGGTCAAGAAGGTGAAGGCTTTAAGTTTGCAATGCAAGGCCTTGATGGCGGGCGTATTAATATTGCAACTTGTTCAATTGGCACTGCCCAAGCGGCACTTGAAACAGCCCGTGAATACTTAAAAGAACGCACACAATTTGGTAAACCGTTGGCTGCTTTTCAAGCGCTGCAATTTAAAATTGCCGATATGAATACCGAGCTTGTTGCGGCGCGTCAAATGGTGCGTTTAGCGGCTTTTAAACTTGATAATAATGACAGCGAAAAAACTACTTATTGCGCCATGGCAAAGCGTTTTGCCACTGATGTCGGTTTTACTGTGTGTAATGACGCACTACAAATTCATGGTGGTTATGGTTATATCAAAGAATACCCACTGGAGCGCCACGTTCGTGATGTGCGCGTTCATCAAATTCTTGAAGGTACTAACGAGATCATGCGGGTGATTATTGCACGCCGTATTTTAGCTGAATCAGCAGCCGATATTCTATAAGGAGCGCGAAATGTCAAACCCAAGTATTGAATTAACCATTGAAGGTCACGTAGCGATTTTAACCATGTCTAATCCGCCAGCGAATACCTGGACTAAAGACACGTTAATTGCCTTAAAAAATATGGTAAATGAGCTCAATGGCAATAAAAATGTTTACTCCTTAGTGATCACCGGTGAAGGTGAAAAATTCTTCAGTGCTGGTGCTGATTTAAATGTATTTGCTGGTGGCGATAAAGGCGTAGCAGCGACTATGTCGCAAGTATTTGGTGACGCATTTGAAGCATTAACTGCATTTAGAGGTGTATCCATTGCCGCGATCAATGGCTATGCCATGGGTGGTGGTCTAGAAGTGGCGTTAGCATGTGATATTCGCATTGCAGAAGAGCAAGCACAAATGGCACTACCAGAAGCCAAAGTAGGTTTACTACCGTGTGCGGGTGGCACGCAAAACCTAGCATGGTTAGTTGGTGAAGGCTGGGCTAAACGTATGATCTTATGTGGTGAGCGTCTAAAAGCAGATAAAGCCCTACAAATCGGCTTAGTTGAAGAAGTGGTACCACAAGGCGAAAGTCTTGCTGTGGCACTTAAATTAGCTACTCAAGTGGCAGATCAAAGTCCTGTTGCTGTTAGTGCCTGTAAAACCCTGATCCAAAAGGGCCGCACTCAGCCAATGGCGCATGTATTACCGCTTGAACGTGAATTATTTATTGGTTTGTTTGATACACAAGATCAACAAGAAGGGGTGAATGCCTTCCTAGAAAAACGCAAAGCAAATTGGGTGAATGGCTAATGATTGAGTTAACGCAATTAAATTCACCAGATGCGCCCGTGGTGTTTGAAACTGCGAGCGCTGCAAACGGTTCACTCATTGGTTTTGCCACGCTCAACTCCCCTAAATCGTTAAATGCACTTAATTTTGAGATGATCAAATTATTAGCGCCGCAACTTAACGCATGGGCGGCTGACAGTAATGTAGCGATGGTGATACTTAAAGGGGCAGGGGATAAAGCATTTTGTGCCGGTGGTGATGTAGTCAGCCTGCATAATGCTATGAACAGCGGTGAACCGGCAAATCTAATAGAAGATTACTTTGCTCACGAATATCGCCTTGACCACCTCATTCATTGTTATGATAAACCGATCCTTGTTTGGGGTAATGGTATTGTGATGGGCGGCGGTTTAGGCTTAATGGCGGGTGCAAGTCATCGTGTGGTAACTGAGAACTCACGTATAGCTATGCCTGAGCTAACAATTGGTTTATACCCAGATGTAGGCGGCAGTTATTTTCTACATAAAATGCCTGAACATGTCGGCTTATTTTTGGGGTTAACTGCAGCGTCTATTAATTGTGACGATGCAATGTATGTGGCATTAGCTGATCACTACCTCAAGGCGGATAAATACGACACTCTGATTGAGCAATTGTGCAGCATTAAGTGGGGTAAAACGGCTTCATTGAATCACGAGAAGCTGACCAGTTTACTTACCGAACTTGATAATGTTTCTGGGCGTATGCCAAAAGGCAATGTAAAGGCGCATTTAGCCACCATTCAAAAATTGGGTGAGCTTACTGATCTACGCGATAAAGTAAATTATATCTTAAATCTAGAAACTGACGATACGTGGCTTACCCGAGCGCAAAAAGCATTAAAGCATGGTTGCCCGCTCAGTTGCGCCTTAGTTGAGCGTCAACTTGCCAGTTCAAAAGGAAAAAGTTTAGGCGAATGCTTTCAAATGGAACTGGGTATGTCGGTTCGCTGTGGTGAAGTCGGCGAGTTTCAAGAAGGTATTCGTGCGTTACTGATTGATAAAGACGGCGCGCCTAATTGGCAGTTTAAAACGCTTGAACAGATCCCTGATGAATTAGTCGAGAGTTTTTTTGTTCAACGTTGGGATCACGACTCACATCCACTAAAACAACTTACACAAGGATAATGTTATGTCACTTTCTATTGGTTTTATTGGTTTAGGTAACATGGGTGGCCCAATGGCTGCCAACTTAGTTAAAGCGGGTCATCAGGTTAAGGTGTTTGATTTAAACCGATCGGTCGTAAATCTACTTGCTGAAAATGGCGCGATCGCCGCGGATGATGCTAAACATTGTGCAACGGATGTTGATGTATTGATCAGCATGCTACCGGCCAGTAAGCACGTTAAGTCACTTTATTTAGGTGATACCGGACTTGTACATATTTTAGCAAAGTCAACGTTAGTAATTGATTGTTCAACGATTGATGCAGCATCAGCACGCGACGTAGGCGCTGAGCTTAGTGAGCATGGTATCGACTTTGTTGACGCGCCGGTATCCGGTGGTGTTGCCGGTGCAACGGCAGGTACACTGACCTTTATCGTCGGTGGTGGCGATGAGCAATTTGCTAAGGCCCAACCGGTGCTTGCTGATATGGGTAAAAATATCTTTCATGCAGGTGATATTGGCGCAGGACAAGTCGCAAAAATTTGTAATAACATGCTATTGAGTATTTTAATGGCGGGAACCAGTGAAGCAATTCAAATGGGTATAAATAATGGCCTTGACGCAAAAGTGCTGAGCGACATTATGACCGCCAGCTCTGGTCGTAACTGGACCCTTGAGCTTTACAATCCTTGCCCAGGTGTGATGGCCACAGCCCCGGCTAGTAATGATTATAAACCAGGCTTTATGGTTGATTTAATGGCTAAAGACCTAGGTCTTGCGATGGAAGCCGCGCAGCAAAGTAATTCAGTAACCCCGATGGGGTCAATGGCTAAAAACCTTTATACCATGTTGCAACACCAAGGTGCGGGCAGCGAAGACTTTAGCGCCATATTTAAATTATTCTCGAAGGAGTAACAGGTGGAAATTAAAAATAATACCGTGGTGATCACCGGTGGCGCGCAAGGCTTAGGATTTGCAATGGCGCATAAACTTGCGTCGCTTGGTGCTAATATTGCGTTAATTGATATGCAACAAGCGTTGTTAGATGATGCAGTTGCTGAGCTTAGCCAACATGGTGTAACTGTAAAAGCCTATGTTGCCAATGTGACTGATGAAGATGCGGTGGTAAATACATTTAATTCCATCAATACAGATTTTGGTCATATTGGTGTATTGATAAATAATGCCGGTATTTTACGCGATGGTATGTTTATCAAAGCCAAAGAAGGCAAAGTGGTTGCTAAAATGGCCCTTGATCAATTTAAGTCAGTGATTGATGTAAACTTAACCGGCGTGTTTTTAGCGGGGCGTGAAGCTGCGTGCCATATGATTGAATCGGGTAAAGGTGGCGTGATAGTTAATATGTCGAGTGTTGCTCGTGCAGGTAACATTGGTCAAACTAACTACGCTGCGTCGAAAGCGGGTGTGGTAGCAATGACCACTGGTTGGGCAAAAGAACTTGGCCGTTTTGGTATTCGTGTAGGTGCCATTGCACCAGGCGTTATTCGTACTAATATGACTGATGCTATGAAACCAGAAGCCAAGCAGCGTATGCTAGCAGTAACACCCGTAGGGCGCTTTGGTGAAGCGGATGAAATTGCGCACACAGCGCAGTATATTATCGAAAACGACTTCTTCACCGGTCGCGTGGTTGAGATTGACGGCGGTATTCGTTTGTAAGTAAACCTTTTTTAAGTGTAATAAAACGGCAAGCCTCGGCTTGCCGTTTTTGTTTTATAGCTTAATTGATTAATAAAGTAGCACTTTAAGTGGTGCTGTATGTATGTACAGTACTTTTTTGTTTGTCAGTAATAGCTTAACTATTTGGGCTGTAATTCATTTAGCGCTTCCTATTTTAGTTGTCATAGTTGCGATGAACTTCTACTATTAATTATCTATTTGTTCTTATAATGATAAGCACCTTCAGGGATCAAACATACATGATTGAGATAAACGAACAGATACTGAAAGATATAAATAGAAATTTTATTATTCCTCCTAAACCTGAAATATTAACTGAGTTACAAAATTTAATAGCAACTGGCGATGCGCCTATTGCTGATGCCGCTAAGGTAGTGGTAAAAGATTTAGCAATTTCATCAGCAATACTAAAAATAATAAATTCTCCTGCTTATGGCTTATCTCGTACTGTGTCTGATATAAAACAAGCCGTGATGTTTCTTGGTTGGGACGGAGTCAATGTGCTTGCACAAGGCTTGAAATTAAAAGAAATGTTTGCAACCGATAACAGCTGTATTAGCTTAGAAAGATTTTGGGATACTTCAACAGAGATTGCTAATGTAAACATGATGATAGGTCAGCGTCTTAAAAAACAGATAGCCATAGAGCCCTTGTATACGCTTGGGCTTTTTCATGATTGTGGTGTGCCTCCTATGGCAATAAAATATGATAATTATTTAACCGCTTTGCACTGCGCTAATCAAACAGACAAAGAAACTATTATTGAGATTGAAGAGCGTTTATATAAAACAAACCATGCAGTTGTTGGCTATTATTTTGCTAATAGTTGGCATTTACCAAAAGAGATATGTCAGTTAATCCTCAACCACCACAATGCAGCTATTCTTGCTGAGGTGACAGATACAGATGAGCAAATCTGCTTTGCTATTTTGAAAATGTCTGAAAACTTAGTGACTATGGTCAGACGAGGCTTGCCTATACCACAATGGGGTATTATAGAATCAAAAGTCTTAGATGTACTGCATTTGAATGATGATGAGTATTGTGACTTACAAGAGGACGTTATTGATTTTTTAAACAATTTATCATAACTACATTAAGCATTATTTATGGTTAATTAAGGTTTTTTGCTTTCGCCTCAGTCATTGTTTAGTGCCAATGTTAGTCCAGTTTTTAGCACTATATTTCTACTTGCTTGGGCACCTTACTGAGCAGCCTAATAACCTTGAGCCGCTGTTCCCCTGGAACATTGAGTAAACTAGGTGTTGTTAGCCATATGCTTACCGTTGAAGCTCGAAAACAAAAGGAATTAACATTGCGCTAGGCAATGACTTAGATTCACAAGGTTTAGTGTCACTGAGAGATATTTGGATCAATATTCATTACGGGAGATGACCCGCCCATTGCACTTCATTTTAATAAAAAGTGCATGATGGGTGGTGTGGGGGCTGGAGGTTATAGACCTACGTCTACCCGATTAGGTTAAATTAATCACCGTGCCTCCAGACTGGAAAAGCATATTCTAAGCCTTGTTCTTCATGTAAATCTAATAGTGGATCTAGTGCATCAAGATCTAGTCCTGGCGGTACATCGACTGACATTAAAGAAAACTGGTTGAGAGTCTCAACTTTACAACCTAGTCGTTTAAGCATATCTATGAAAAAAGTGGTATCTATACCATCATTATTCATAACCCAGATAACAGAATGACCTGACTTTTTTACAACTTTAAATTCAAATATATGCTCATTTACTTCATCAGGAGTAGCAGAAAAAATATCGCCATAAGCCAAATCAGGAACAAAGAAAGGGGCATTAACTAACTTATAGTTACCATTAACTCGCTCGCACCAAGCACCTTCAGCACTTACTGGTGGCCAACCGTTTTCGATATCTAAAGCGAACATTACTTTTTTGGCAGACACTGAACTTCCTTTTTCACCTAACGAGCTTGTAGAATAACTCGTTTTTAATTTATTTTTATTGATGCATTAACCATAGCCGAGTTCCTATTTTGATTCAATCGACAACTGACTTTCACATAAAATATAAAAAAGGATTTGCTGTTGCTTTAATTGGCATTTTGCAAGGTATTACAGTTGGTTTACTGGCTATATTACGGCTTAAGTGGTTTTAATGCAGCCTGTTTGCAGCTTTTCTATATTATGAACTAAGCAATACAGTTGTATTGGGAGTTTACTTTCGTTTGAACCCGTAAGATCAGTTTTTTCATGCCTTTGTTGACCGTAAAATTTCGCTTTTTACCTCAGTAAAGCGACTCTATAAAACCACGTTGTTTGCCATTCCTTCAAGAAAAACCTGTCGTCGCGCCATTGGACTGTCTATTTTGACCTTTATTTTAATTTTAGCTAACGGTGGATTTAGATCACTGGATCCGCCGTAGGATAAGAATGTGCTACTGGCGGCAGTGGCGCTCTTTATAAAAAATAGCACGCACTAAAGTACGCAGTTTAATGAAACTGGGTGTCAGCGAACGGCTCGCCATAGCCTGTGGTATCACCAGAACCAAAAGTAGGCGCTTGGAAGCGAAGGACCTTGTAGAAGCCCAAAAACAAAAGGAATTAACATTGCGCTAGGCAATGACTTAGATTCACAAGGTTTAGTGTCATTGAGAGGTATTTGGATCAATATTCATTACGGGAGATGAACCGCCCATTGCACTTCCTGCTAATGAAAAACTCATGATGGGTGGTGTGGGGTCTGGAGGTTATATACCTCCGGCTACCCGATTATACGCAAGCTGCGCTTACTGAATTTCTTGCTGCCAATTAACCTTTTGGTAAACTGATTTTTGATTGAAGTTAGTATTACCAGTAGTCGGACCAACATAATAATACATACCACCTGAGAAACCTGCACCAACAACCGAAGTAAGCTGTGTGGGTAAAGCAGCCACTGCATCTTTAGCATTTAAAAATACATTATTTTCGGGGTAAGCGCTTTTAAGAGACGGATCAGATAAAGATTGTATAGACTGGTTGATGATACGGCTTGAAATTGCTTTGTGGGTTTGACCTTTTGCCCAGCCTAACGTTTTTCCAGTAAATATATTAAGTTCATCGCTGTGGCCAGCATAAAATACTTCGTCGCGAATAATTTCACCGTTTACTTCTAAACACCAATCAACAATAACAAAGCTTGCATAACTGGCATTTGTAATAACTTGCGAATAACGGTGAATTTTGGCGTGCACTTTAGCTTTTGTTAATACGTTTGAAGTATTTTGGTTTAGAGTATTTAAGATTGATTGCTGAATTGTATTTTTGTCAGCTGTATCAAAACTTCCCCAATTAAAAGCCCCATATGATTCGTTATCAGCTGTATTTTCATCTGTTATGATTGAAACTGAATTGACGTTAGCACTAAATACTGGAGCGTTTGTTAACAATGGAAACTCAGTTTTACTTGCTGTACCTGTAACTCCGCAACCAGCTAAGATTAGTGATAAAGATAAAAATAGTAGATGTTTCACACGTACTCCATATTTACGTATCGCCGCATCAAGCGGAACCTAACCAACTGTTTAAGTTCCAGTACGCCCGGCATGGGCATTGACTTATGAGGTGAAAGTCCTCTGTAGGAAGATCACCGTTTAAATAGCACACTGTTATTAAACGATAGACACTCGCGAATGGCAAGGGCTAAATCGCGAGAGATAGTCTGAAGGAAGCCGCTAGCATTCTTTATAAAAGTAAGTGCGAGCTGATGAACAAAAACATCATATGAGGCATAGGCGGAAGACGAGCTAATACAAAATAGCGAAGTCATGTGATCTAACGGCCGCTGTAGGGTAATAATGTGCTACTGGCGGCAATGGCGCTCTTTCCAAAGGAATAGCCCCAAAGTACGCAGTTTAATGAAATTGGGTGTTAGTGAGCGACTCGCCATAGCATGTGGTATCACCAGTACCAAAAGTAGGCGCTTGGAAGCGAAAGCCCTTGTCGAAGCTCAAAAAAAGGAATTAACATTGCGCTAGGCAATAACTACTTAACTTTACAAGGTTTAGTGTCATTGAGAGATATTTGGATCAATATTCATTACGGGAGATGAACCGCCCATTGAAAAGCGCATGGTGGGTGGTGTAGGGGCTGGAGGCCTCCGGCTATCCGATTAGGCGTTTCTCGCATCTAGCCTATTAAGCTTTCTTCAAATGCTGACTCACCTTCGTAGGTAATTTCATTTTTTTCCCAAGCCATTGAAGCACGAATCTTGACCCATGTGGAGCATGTGTCCCAATGAGGAAATCCAAGGTCGTAACTGCCATAGAGGTACTTATAATGAAATTTTCATTGGGGATTTCTACGAAATCTATGTTCGTCGATTCAAACCATGGGTTGTATTCGTAAAATGCCTCAATAAGGCTTTGATCCATCTTTCTGAGGCTTTCTTGTATCGAAGGCACACCAATCAACTGCCTTAATCCGAAAACATAGCTGTCTAGCGCAAACAAGTAGCCAGAATTAAAATTGACGCCGAAAGAGTTATAACGATTATCAGGATGTCCATAAGCTTCAATATTACTGATGAAATCTGATACTGAGAAAATATCAACTGACTCAGAAACAGCTGAATGAATCTTGACTGCTTCATTAGGTTTCGTTTTAACGCTTGAGAGTTGCTTATCTACTGAGCAGGCTTCTTGGTGCAGGGCAACAATGGGATGGCCACGGAACCGCTTTTCATTAACAGCGATTCCCCTCATAAGGAGAAAAGCCTTTAAGTATTTTTCGAGCGCTTGAGACGCAGCCCAGAAGAACGCACGATACATACCTTTTTGCGCTAAAAATCGAGCAGTTACGTAGTCCTCATCGGCGGGTTTAACGAAAGAATCGGTGATGACTTTAACAATGTATTTTTCTATATCAGCCTGCATCGTTTCTGGCAACTTTTCGAAGTGTTCAAGATCGTCTTTACACTTGAAACTGTATATGTAGCTCAATTTTCTCTCATTCATCAAATCCCGAATCCTTGCCTTTTGCCGACTGAACGCTCATTTATCTACTTAATATAGTTTTAACAAATAACCTAAAGCATTACTACCACTAAGTTTTTTAAAGCTTTAAACTGAAGTTTAATAGAGCAATATGCGCGCGTCGCTCATTATCATGAATATATACACAAAGAGCAGTTTGACCAATCAATTAACTATTATATTTAGCCAATCTCAATGACCGGTAATTGCTCAAAGCTGTTATTCAGCTTTAATATTTTTAAGGTTGGGTTTCGTTGCTCTCAACCACAACCTACGATGATACGTTTAACGCTGTTTTTAATACTTATCGCTTACAGCTGACGGCTTACAGCTTCTTTTTAGCTACTTTTAAAACCAATTCTAAAACCGCCCCAGTGTTTGCCATTTACATAAATGGGTACTGATAGGTCATGTAAAATTTCACCGGTATCACGTTTATAGGTTTGCAATAAAAAGCTCTCAGTGTGGCTACCACAGCGGCTGCCGGTGGCATCGTTGAAAATACGTTTAGTGCGGTTATTCACTAAATCTTGTTGGTAATTGCCAGTTAATGGCTGGCTGTAGCGCTTATTGTGGGTAGGGAAGTAACCTTTTTTGTCTACGGCACCAGCAAAAAGAATTTTGTCATTTTCAAGGGTAGGCTCTTGAATTGGCGGTAAAATTTTATCGGTTAAAGTATCGTATGGTGTTGTATATTTTGTGGGGTTAGTATTTTTAATTGCTTGATATTCTTGTGAGAACAACTGCTTTTCAGTTAATTGCTTCGTTTCTAGCAACTCATTAAATTTTACCGCGATTGCATTGCTTGCCGTTGTTGCGGCATTGAGTATAGGCTTAAAAAAGGCATTGTGTTCAACTTTACTGAGCTCTCTAAAGATGGTTTCAGATCCTATCGATAACATAGCTGCTTGTGATGAAATTGAGTTACCTTTGGTTGCTATTTCAGCTAGCAAGTGGCTGATACTTGATACAGAGGTATTTATTTGTGTGGTTGCTTGTTGAAAAGCAGATACTGCTTGCTGCATGTTTTCTAAGGTTGATGATGAGTCTGTAATATCATGATTTATTGTTAAAAATGCTTGGGTAACATTTTCGAGTTCGGTTTTCACTTCATCACTTTGTAAAGAAACCTGTTTCATATCATCATTTGTTTGCACGCTATTAGTATTGATCTCAGTTAGCATCTGTGCAATTTGTTTAGTGGCTTGATTGGTTTTATTGGCAAGATTACGTACTTCATCGGCAACTACAGCAAAGCCTCTGCCTTGTTCACCCGCTCGTGCTGCTTCTATGGCGGCATTTAATGCCAGTAAATTAGTTTGCTCAGCAATGGTTTGAATAACTTGGGTAATGCTTTGAATATCAGTTGCACTTTTTAACAATAAATCTAACTTACTTGCGACGTTAGTAATTGAGTTAGACAACGAATCAATTTGTTGTGTGGCTATTTGCAAGCGTTGCTCTGCTGATGTTGATGCCTGAGATGTTTGCAACATTGCTGCATTTACGATGGTGATACTATTAGTGAGTTCACTACTGTTATGGGATAACGCCTGTGTTGCAGCGCTAACCGATTCGCTTTCACTGTAACAACCATCAATCTCTTTAGTTAGGCTATCTACATAGAATCCGACTTCTGCTGCACCAATTGCATTTTGAGAGGTTGCCACTGTGATGTTTTGAGCAACATTGCTGAGTTGGGGCTGTTTATTAATGTCTGACGCAGGGTTTGGTTTTTTGTCAGTTAACTTGGCTGTAAAAGCGAATAGAGCAGTAAAAATTGCAATGATTAGCGCCGCGACTATCGATAGTTGCTCGAAGTAATATAGAAAACCAATACTGACAGCGAAGAGTGTATAGCATAGCGATTTTAAATTCATTCCATTGACCTTTGTTGAGTTGTAATTTTCAGTCTTAAATATAAAGCACAGAAAATCAATTAATAAAAGGTCTAATAGGGAAGTCGACTGATTGACTTAGCAAACAAAAAAGCCAACCCTAAGGTTGGCTTTTGCAGTAATCTATTGCAGTAATGAGCATCAACTCATTTTAGTAAGTTGCACTGCCTTTGGTACGTGGGAAGGCAATAACGTCACGTACGTTGCCCATACCAGTTACATAGGCAACTAAACGTTCGAAACCTAAGCCAAAACCAGAGTGTGGTACTGAACCGTATTTACGTAGGTCGCGATACCAGCTGTAGTCTTCTTTGTTTAAGCCCATTTCTTCTAAACGTGCATCAAGTACATCAAGACGTTCTTCACGCTGTGAACCACCAATGATCTCGCCAATACCTGGTGCTACAACGTCCATTGCAGCAACGGTTTTGCCGTCTTCATTTTGGCGCATGTAGAATGCTTTAATATCACGTGGGTAGTTTTTAATAACCACTGGTGCTTTAAAGTGCTCTTCTGCTAAGTAACGCTCGTGCTCAGATTGTAAGTCAACACCCCATTCAACGGCGTATTCAAATTTCTTACCACAGCTTTTAAGAATTTCTACTGCATCAGTGTAATCAACTTGTGCAAAATCTTTCTCAACAAATTCTTCTAGGCGCGTGATAGCTGTTTTCTCAACACGTTGAGCAAAAAACTCCATATCATCACGACGTTCTTCAAGCACCGCTTTGAACACATACTTAAGCATGTTTTCAGCAAGTTTGGCGATATCTTCTAAATCAGCAAACGCAACTTCTGGCTCGACCATCCAAAACTCTGCCAAGTGGCGAGAAGTATTTGAATTCTCTGCACGGAAAGTCGGGCCAAAAGTATAAATTTTTGACATCGCTGAGGCGTAAGTTTCACCATTTAACTGACCTGATACAGTAAGGAATGCTTCTTTACCGAAGAAGTCTTCGCTGTAATCAACATCGCCTTTATCTGTACGTGGCAAGTTTTGCATATCAAGCGTTGATACGCGGAACATTTCGCCTGCACCTTCACAGTCACTTGCGGTGATGATAGGGGTGCTGATCCAGTAATAACCTTGCTCATGGTAGAAACGGTGAATAGCTTGCGCTAAACAGTTACGTACACGTGTTACCGCACCAATCATATTGGTACGTGGGCGAAGGTGAGCGTGCTCACGTAAATACTCAATGCTGTGGCGTTTTGCCGACATTGGGTATGAGTCTGGGTTTTCTACCCAACCAAGTACCTGTACGCTATTTGCTTGAATTTCGAAAGATTGACCTTGGCCTGCTGATTGTACTAAAACACCAGTAACTGACACAGAGCAACCGGCTGTTAGGCTAGTAACTTCATCATAATTATTTAGTGAATTAGGTACTACCGCTTGAATAGGATCAAAACACGAACCGTCATGAACGGCTAAAAATGAAATTCCTGCTTTTGAATCGCGGCGTGTACGGATCCAGCCTTTAATTGTTACTTGGCTGTCTACCGCAACCTTGCCTTTTAATAGCTCTGAAATCGCTAAGTGGCTCATCTTCACTCCAATGATATAAGTTGCCTACATTAATATGTGCGCTATTGCACTTGAACGGTGTATCTTACCTTTGAATGTAAAATAAAAAAACATTCAAAAGTAACTCTTTGCTTATTCTTTTGCATTTTTGTGGTTTTTTGTCGTTTAAAACCTAGAACTTTAATTTTTTGTGATAAGAAACAACTTAGATCAAAATTTAAAGGCGATTTTCACTGCGATAAAAACGGGTTTTGTGGCATTATATGTAATTACGATATTTAAACTAACTTGCTAAACATATAGGTATTATGAAACAAGTCTTTATTTTACGTGGTTTACCAGGGTGTGGTAAGTCTTATTATGCGCAAAACCTAGCCGATGAAATGGTAGCGGGCGATCAAAGCCAATACTTAATTTGTTCGACCGATGATTATTTTTATAATGAGCAAGGGGAGTATCAGTTTGATAAGTTCAAACTGTCGCAATACCACAATTTAAATTTAGCTCGTTTTATAAATGCGTTAGCGCAAGAAATCCCACTTATTATTGTTGATAATACTAACATCAAGAAATGGGAATTTATTGCTTATAGCCAAGCCGCTGTTGCACTAGGCTACCAAGTTAAAGAAGTGATTGTGGGTGAAGTAAAAGACAAATCAATGCAACACCTGTACGCCAAACGTAATAGCCATAACATTCCACTGAAAATGATCAGCAAAATGGCTTACATGTTTGAGTGGTAGGTATTTAAGTATTAACTAGAGTTTAGCTAATGCCTTTATATTGCATTATGTAATCACATCTAAGTGAGCCGTGATTTTATCATTGCTGCAATACCATTCAATATTGGCAGAAGTGATAAAACTCTTAAAAAACCTACTTGAGGAAAGCCTTCCATTGGTGAAGGATTATTGGTACTAGGTCCGTTAATGGCGTTTCATCTAATTGATTATGGACGTGTTACTTTTCAGCATACTTTTGTTTAATAGCTAAAATTTCTTCTTTCACTGCAAAAAAAGCATCTACTACTTTGGGGTCAAAGTGATTCCCACTACCTTCTGCAATAATGGCAAATGTTTTTTCTTCAGAGAATGACTTTTTATAAGGACGCTTTGACGACAGGGCATCAAATACATCAGCAATAGCAACTACGCGTGCTGCAATTGGAATTTCATTACCTTTTAAGCCATCAGGATAACCAGAGCCGTCCCATTTTTCATGGTGTGAGCGGGCAATAACTTCGCCTAACTTAATAACTTCAGAATCAGAACCCGAAAGTATACTGGCGCCTACAACGGTATGCTGTTTCATTATTTCCCATTCTGCAGCATCTAGTTGTCCTGCTTTTAGCAAAATATGGTCAGGTGTAGAAATCTTTCCGAGATCGTGCATTGACGCTGAAAATAAAATATTTTCAACTGTTACCTCATCTAATCCAACACTGCGTGCAACGGCTTCGGAATATAAGCTCATGCGTTGAATGTGTGCACCCGTTTCTTCATCTTTGTATTCAGCAGCTTTGGTTAGTCTATTAATTGTTTCTAGTGATGCGGCTTTAATACTTTGCATTGCTAGCTTTAGTGATTCAGTTCTTTGAGCAACTTCTGCTTCTAATTGTTTCTGATAATTTGTTCTTAAATCGTTATAGTCTTTAATCTTAAGAAGGGACTTAACACGCGATAATAGCTCGTTTTTATCTACAGGTTTTGTAATAAAATCATCACAACCAGCATCAATCCCTTTAACTCGCTCTTTTGTCTCTCTTAAGGCAGTAATAAGGATGATAGGTAATAGCTTTAATAGAGCGTCTTCTCTAACTCGACGCGTTACTTCAAAGCCGTTCATATCAGGCATCATTATATCAAGTAAAATAAGATCGACGGGTTGTTGTGCTAAAATATTTAATGCTTCTTGCCCACCAGTCGCTGTTACTGTTTTATATCCCTTGGGTTCAAGATAAGCTTGCATAAGTTCAATATTTTGAAGGTTGTCATCTACAACCAAAATTAAAGTGCTATCTTTCATTAGCTTTTCCTGTGTATCAAGGTTTAAATAATTATAGTCATTATTTTATATGTAAACTTATTTGTTGAGCGAACGTACGTGTATCAATAGGCTTAGAAATATACCCACAATTAGGTATGCACAGTAGTTGGTCTATATCAGCGGGTAAAACAGAAGCCGTAACAAAAACAATAGGAATATCTGCCGTTTCTTTTTCATGACGCAAAATTTTTGCAACTTCTGCTCCAGATATATCTGGGAGTTGGACATCTAATATAATAATTTTTGGAGTCTCACGCTTTATAATCAAAAGCGCATCTGTTGCGTTCATAGCAGTAAATACTTCAAAATTTGCCATGAGTAAAAGATCTTCCTCTAGCAATAGATTATTCGCATTATCATCAACTACAACTATTTTGGTTTTCATTATGCTTGGCCACAGACTTTTGTTTAATTGGCAAAGTGATACGAACTGATGTGCCTTTATTAACACCTTCAGATTCAATAACAAACTCGCCTCCATGCAACTTAACTAGACTTTTTGCAATAGGGAGTCCAAGCCCTGTACCTTCGGTTAATCTAGAATAGGGGGTTTCTATACGGAAAAAGCCTTCAAATATTTTTTCCATATTTTCAGCAGCAATACCTATACCCGTATCCCAAATTATTATTTCTATTTCTGTCTCAGTATGTCGTGTTTTGACACCAATTTGCCCCTCATCTGGTGTGAATTTCACTGCATTTGAAAGCAAATTATAAAGTATCTGTTTAACCTTAAGAGAGTCAGCTTCAATTGGTGGCAAGTCATCAGCAATATCAAGACACATATTCAATTTTTTCTGATTAGCTGTATCAGCTGTAAGCCCTGTAATCTCGTGCAATACTTGACGTATCGGCAAATAAGAGATTGTTAGACTCATTTTGCCTGCTTCAATCTTTGCCATATCCAGTATTTCGTTAATAAGTAACAGTAAATGTTTGCCGCTCACCAATACATTTTTAACATACTGTTTTTGTTTGTCGTTTAAAGTGCCAAAAGTTTCATCGTAGAGCACTTCAGAAAAACCATTAATAGAATTAAGTGGGGTTCTTAGTTCATGCGACATATTTGCTAGAAACTCTGACTTAACTCGAGCAGCACTTTCTAAGTCATTAGTTAGCACTTCCAGCTCTTTGTTCGCTTTTACTAGCCCTTCTTGAATGGCATTACGTTCGGTAATGTCTTCGATAGACAATAAAATTATACGATCTTCTGATTGAGTACGTTTAATTTGCCTTGCGTTGAGCAACATTGTGCGCCAGCCAATTGTTTTAAAGTTATGCTCAACTTTGTAATCATCAAAGCTCGTTTTTTGAGGTAATATAGTTTCTAATAATTCACGTAGTTTGGGAATGTTCCATTGATTATTACCAAGGTTGTATATCAGCTTCCCAACTGTGTCTTTGTGATTTTCGCGAAAAAACTCATAAAATGAGCGGCTCGCTGTTACTACTCTTAAGTGCTGGTCTAAAACAATCAGTGGTTCTCGAACCGTATTTACAATACTTTCGGAGTATTCTAATAGTTCTTTCTTGGTACTTATTTTATTCACTATCTAGATCCTTTGTACCATTAAGGGCGGAACTATTTCATAAACTTTAAAATTTAGGTTCTGCAACGCTGTGTATATAGTTTTTATACTAAATACACTAAAACAATACATTAATAATGTGTTTTAATTTGTACTATGTTGTACTAACTAATATAAAAAGCGTAACTGGATAAGCGATATTAGAGTGGGACTATCTCAATATTAATATACGTTTAGTAAACAGCAACAATTCATTAATAGCAAGAAGTTCATTGTTTAACGCGAATATATTATTAGCCGTCGGACATCGTGGGAGCTTTAAAAGAAAAAAGTATTCGTTTTAAGCGCAATAGGGCAGGCTTTAACGGGGAACGTGTTTAAATTTCCTCTGGATTATTGCCCGCAGCTTGCTGCGTAGTATTGAGTAATGAGTGAATTTATACACAAAAGCCACAATGTGACAGTTTTACTTTATCACTGAGTTTTTCCTGCAAAATATAGAAGAGATTCTTGATGTGAGAGTTGCTAGGGCAATCACAAAAATTTGTGCTGAAATAGAAAAGCGCTACGAAATCAAATTTTAGCAGTTGCGACGGATAAAGGTTATATTCATTTTTAGTGCAATCAGTTCCAACCTACAGCATTACACAGTTGGTAACGATTATTAGAAGTTTAACGGTAAGAGAGGTTTTTAAAAGTGCCTTTATGTTAAAAAGCAGTTGCCTAAATAAACAGTTAACTCGCTTTTAAGCTTTGGTAAATCAAACTGGGTTTGCTATATCAGCGGCTAGCATACGAGATAGAGGGAATGACAATGAGCCCCCCCTAACGGAAAGATCCTACGCTGCTATTGTCATATAGTTTGTGATTAACGATAACAATAATCACAAACTCGCTTAATAGATAAAAACACTAAATGTATCGGTAAGTTACTTATACCTAGCATTATAATTTGTATTGAGACCGGTTATTAAGCGTAATACTTGCCTTTAATGGCATTATAAATGGTATCACACAGTTTTTTTATACTGGTATCGTCACTTATATACGGTGGCATAAGGTAAATTAGTTTACCAAAAGGGCGGATCCATACGCCTTGCTCTACAAAATAAGCCTGAATTTTAGCAACATCGACATTGCCTGCAGCATCGTTTAGTTCAACAACACCTATTGCGCCTAAGGTACGTACATTGGCAACAGCATCTAGTTCACTGCACTCATTAAGTTGTTGCAGTTGAATGTATATTTGGCTTATTCGTTGTTGCCAGTCTTGCTCAAGTAATAAATCAATACTCGCACAAGCCACAGCGCAGGCCAATGGATTGCCCATAAATGTTGGGCCATGCATTAACACCCCAGCTTCACCTTCGCTGATACCAATGGCAATTTTATCTGTGGTTAATGTGGCAGATAACGTCATCATGCCACCTGTGAGTGCCTTGCCTATGCATAAAATATCTGGCTCAATATCAGCATGTTCTACGGCAAATAACTTACCTGTGCGGCCAAACCCTGTGGCTATTTCATCACAAATTAATAATACGCCGTAACGATCGCATAGTTCACGCACGGTTCTTAAATACTCAGGATGATAGAAGTTCATTCCCCCTGCATTTTGTACAATTGGCTCGATGATAAAAGCTGCAACATGCTGATGATGTTCTTCGAAATACTGTGCAAGGTGGTGTGCTTCTAGTTTATCGAACTGTTGTCCAAACTGAGTCTTTGGTGCAGGCACAAATACATGCTCAGGTAAAAAGCCTTGGTATAAAGAGTGCATTGAATTAATAGGATCACATACGCTCATTGCTGCAAAGGTATCGCCATGGTAACCCTTTAGCGGCGTCATCAGTTTTTGTTTGCTGGTTACTCCTTGACTAAGCCAATATTGCAAAGCCATTTTTATCGCCACTTCAACACTTACCGAGCCGCTGTCGGCTAAAAATACTTTTTGCAACTTACTCGGGGTTATTGCAACCAGCTTTTTACAAAGCTCTACTGCTGGCTGGTGGGTTATGCCACCAAACATTACATGGCTCATTTTATCTACTTGCTCAATCACTGCATTTTTCAATACTGGATGACCATAACCATGAATAGCACTCCACCAAGAGGCCATACCGTCAATAAGTTGTTCGCCCGTTTCTAAGTGAATAAGGTTGTGATTTGCATGCGTTACGGGGTAAACCGGAATAGGTTGAGTCATTGATGTGTAGGGGTGCCAAATGTGCTGACGATCAAAATCAAGGTCTATCGTTTGTTTTGTGTTCATATGTAAACTTTAACTAAGTGGGCTTCGTTGACAATGTTACGTCAAGTCGTAGACTAAGCCAATATCACCGTTATGAAAAATAAAAAGAGAGAGTTATGGAGCTTGCAACTGTTCGCCACGATTGGACCCATAGTGAGGTGAAAGCCTTATTTGAAATGCCATTTAACGATTTATTATTTAAAGCCGCCTCTGTGCATCGCACTAATTTTAATCCAAACGAAGTACAAATTTCTACGTTGTTATCTATTAAAACCGGTGCCTGCCCAGAAGACTGTAAATATTGCCCGCAATCGGGTCATTACAAAACTGATTTAGAACGCGAGCGCCTAATAGAAGTAGAAAAAGTGGTAGAGCAAGCGCGGTTAGCAAAACAAAAAGGCGCCACTCGTTTTTGTATGGGGGCCGCATGGTCAGATCCAAAAGACAGAGACATGCCATACATTTCGCAAATGGTAAAAGAAGTAAAAGCCCTTGGCCTTGAAACCTGTATGACTTTAGGCATGTTAAATAACGAAAAAGCCCATGAACTGCGCAGTGCAGGGCTTGATTACTATAACCACAACCTCGACACCTCACCTGAGTACTATGAGCAAATTATATCAACTCGCACCTTTCAAGACCGTCTTGATACTATAGGTAATGTACGAGACGCTGGTATGAAAGTCTGCTCCGGCGGTATTGTGGGTATGGGGGAGCAAGCAAGCGATCGTTATGGCTTATTAATGCAGTTAGCTAATTTACCCCAGCAGCCAGAAAGCGTGCCAATTAATATGCTAGTAAAGGTAAAAGGGACACCGCTTGAAAATGTTGATGACTTAGATCAGTTTGAGTTTATTCGTACCATTGCCACAGCACGTATTATGATGCCGCATAGTTACGTACGTTTATCAGCAGGGCGCACTGCAATGAACGAGCAAATGCAGTCAATGTGCTTTTTTGCCGGTGCAAACTCTATATTTTATGGTGATAAACTTCTTACTACCGAAAACCCAGAAGCCGATGCCGACATGCAATTAATTAAAAAGCTCGGGATGAACCCAGAAACACGCCACGATTATTCAGATGAAGCCGTTGCTGCGTCTTTGTCATCGCAAGTGGCCGATAAAGCAACCGCAGAATTGTTTTACGAAGCGTAAAGTGCTCAGTACTATGGTAATGATTTAAAGTATCGCGTTGAAGGTTAAAGCATTTATGTCATTTGAATTTATAAACACCCATTTAGATGAACGCAAAGCGCAGCAGCTCTTGCGTAAACGCTATGTAGTACAAAGCGCAACGGCGCGTACTATTACGGTTAATGATAAAACCTACCTTAACTTTGCGAGTAACGATTATTTAGGGTTTGGCGATTCGCCGGTGGAGTTAACCAGCGCGCCATTACTAGGTAGCCACAGCTCAGCATTAGTAACGGGTTATCAACAACCACAGCAAGCGCTTGAGCAAGCTTTATGTAGTGCTTTGGGTTATGAGGCTGGCATGTTGTTTAATTCGGGCTTTAGCGCAAATAGCAGTGTTATTAAAGCCTTGTTTCAAGATAAAGCGACAGCGCAACACAGTGCGATTTTCCAAGATAAACTCAATCATGCCAGTTTAATTGATGGCGCATTACACGCTAACGCCGCGTTAGTACGCTTTAACCATAACGATATAAACCATTTACGCTCACGGCTAGAAAAATCAAAAGCGCGCAATAAGCTCATCGTGTCTGAAGGTGTGTTCTCAATGGATGGTGATACCGCGCCAATTAAAGCGCTATTTACCTTAGCAAAGCAGCATGACGCCTGGTTAATGATAGACGACGCCCATGGTTTTGGTGTTTTAGGAAAATCGGGGCTTGGCAGTTGTGAAGCCTTAATTGCAGCCGACACCATGCCCGATATTTTAGTGATCACCTTTGGTAAAGCGGTTGCGAGTAGTGGGGCGTGCGTATTAGGTTCGCAGCATTTTATAGATTACATGCTTCAGTTTAACCGTGATTATACCTACTCAACCGCTATGTCACCGTTTATTGCCGCTCATACTTTGGCACGTATTAAAAGCATAAGAGACGCCAACGACAGGCGAGCCAAATTAAATGCTAATATTGCGCTGTTTAAACGCCTAGCTAAAGAGCAGCACATTGCGTTAATGGAATCAAACACCGCGATTCAACCGATTGTTTTAGGCTGCGCTGAGCAAACGTTAAAAGCCAGTGAGCAACTAAAGCAGCAGGGCATTTGGCTAACGGCTATTCGCCCGCCAACTGTTTTACACAATACCTCGCGTTTGCGTATTACCTTAAGTGCAGCCCACACCCATGAGGATATAAAACAACTCGTTGGTAGTTTACAAAAGGTCATTTCATGATAAGCCCGCAGGCAATTAAAACTAAGCCACTTAGCCCCACTACAGTGTATTTAGCTACTCAGGCTTTAAAAAAAACCACAGCACATAACTTTTCAAAAGCAGCAAACAGTTACAGCCTGCATGCTAATGTGCAAAAACAAGCGGCGAATGATTTATTTAAACTCATTAGTGCAAACCCTAAAAAGCTCTGTGTTGACCTAGGCGCAGGGCCGCTTGTTAATACTCAGACTTTAAGGGCATTATTTGGCCAAGTTGTTGCCATAGATTTAAGTTTTAACATGCTAAAAAGCAGTGCCTTAAACACCCCTAAACTGTGCGCCGATATGGATAACTTACCGCTGCAAGCTAATAGTATTGATGTGCTATTTAGTAATTTTGCGCTGCAGTGGTCTGCTAATTTTGAAACCTTAATGCACTCGCTTTACCAAGCATTAAAACCAGGCGGGCAAGCTTACATTAGTACGGTTGTTGCAGGGTCATTAAACGAGATAAAAACCGCCTTTGCAGCGCTTGATTCACATAATCATATTAATCAGTTTGCAAGCCATAATAATATAAACCAATCGGTCGAAAAGGCAGGGTTTAAGATCAATACCTCAAAAAAAGTCATTTATACCGATCAACACAGCAGTGCATTAGCGGCTATAAAATCGATTAAAGCCATTGGTGCCACCACACAAAATCATGCAACAAGTCGTCGTGGTTTATTAACTAAATCAGCACTAAAAAAAGTCTGTGATGCCTATCCGCTTATAAACAATAAAGCCAATGTATCTTACCATGTAGTATTGTTATCATTAGAAAAAGCCCAGTAAAAATAATAAGGCCATGCCATGAACCAGTTTTTTATTACCGGTACCGATACCGATGCCGGTAAAACTCATGTAACCAGTTTGCTGTTAAAGTTACTCGCGCAACATAAAAAGCGCGCAATAGGTTTTAAGCCGATTGCCTCTGGGTGTGAAATGGCGTTTGAGCAGCTCGTAAACGCAGATGCGCTAATGCTAATGGAAAGTGCCACAGTCAGTGCTAAATACGACATAATTAACCCATTTGCATTTGCGCCGCCAATAGCTCCGCACATTGCTGCAGAGCAAGCGGGACTAAACATAACAGTAGAAAAGCTAAGCTCGGCTTATCAACATGTTAAGCAACAAGGCGCAGATTATCTGTTAACAGAAGGTGCAGGCGGCTGGGCATTACCAATTAATAATAACGAGTATTTATACGACTGGGTAAAAGCAGAGCAACTGCCAGTAATATTAGTGGTAGGGATGAAACTAGGCTGTATAAATCATGCATTACTCACTGCTGCACACATGCAAAGCTTAGGGATTAATTGTGTAGGGTGGATTGCTAACCAAGTTGATGCCACTATGGATGAATACCAAGCAAACCTAGATTCACTTAAAACACGTTTACCATTTCCACTGCTTGCCATTAGCCCATACACAGAGCAAACCCCTAAATTACAAATTTATAAAACTCTGCTTGAAAAATTATCGATAAATCCATAAATAACCCTTGTGTTGTGACATAGTTTGTCACAGAATAGCGCTGACGTTATGACATAGTGTGTCATAACGCAGTGATTGCTCAAAGCCGAACAAACATAGTAAATCGCTCAGCAATAAATGTTATTTTTGGAGAACTCGTATGAAACGTGTATTTTTGTTTTTATTAACTAACCTCGCGGTTATGTTGGTATTAGGTGTGGTGCTTTCAATAATAATGAGTGCGCTGGGCTTAAGCCATCGTAGCCTTGGCGGAATTTTACTAATTGCGACTGTATTTGGTTTTGGTGGATCGTTTATTTCGTTATTTATGTCGAAATGGATCGCCAAAAAATCAACCGGTGCGCAAGTGATCACCCAACCTCGTACCGAAACCGAACAATGGCTGGTAAACACTGTGGCTGCTCAAGCTAAAAAAGCCGGTATTAACATGCCAGAAGTGGCTATTTACGACAGCCCAGAAATGAACGCGTTTGCAACGGGCCCGAGTAAAAATAATTCGCTGGTGGCGGTAAGTACGGGTTTATTACATAACATGAGCCAAGATCAAGCCGAAGCCGTATTGGCGCACGAAGTATCGCATGTTGCTAATGGCGACATGGTAACGCTCACGCTTATTCAAGGTGTGGTTAATACCTTTGTTATTTTTGCCGCGAAAGTGCTGGCTGGCATTGTTGACAACTTTATCAATAGCGATGAAGAAGAGGGCGGCAGTAGCTGGACTTACTTCTTATTCGATATGTTATTCCAAGTATTATTTGGTGTATTGGCGAGCATAGTGGTTGCCCATTACAGCCGTAAACGTGAATTTGCAGCCGATAACGGCGCAGCTCAGTTGGTTGGCGCAGACAAAATGCGTTCAGCCCTTGAGCGATTAAAGCAAAACCACCCATCGCAATTAGAAGGCTCAATGATGGCCTTTGGTATTGCCAGTGGTAAAGGCATGGCTGAGTTGTTTTCATCTCACCCACCGCTGGATGCACGTATTGACGCACTACGTCGTTAAAAAAATCAAGTTTTTCACAGTACTTGTAACAAAAAGCCTGCATTTGCAGGCTTTTTTATGCTTAATGGTTTTTATTGCGATTGAATAATATCTGTAATGCCCTCTGGCGAGAGTATTTCAATCCAGTAACCATCAGGGTCTTTAATAAAGGCAAGGCCTTTCATTGAGCCACCGTCTGGCTGTTTTACAAACTCCACATCGTATTTAGCAAAGCGCTCACAGGCAGCGTATACATCCGGTACGCTAATACCAATATGGCCAAACCCTTTTGGTTCTTCATTACCACTGTGATAACCGGTAAAGCTGTCGTCGTTTTCAGTGCCCCAGTTATGGGTAAGCTCAATCAGTGCAGGGCGGCGAAACACCCATTGTGTTTTTTGTTTATCATCACCCTTTGGCATGTCTTGTTCGTAGCCTAAAAAGTACAAGGTAAACTCCATGCCAGGAAAGTCGTACTTACCTAACAGCTTCATGCCCAATACGTTTTCATAAAATGCCAGCGACGGTTTTGGATCTATAATACGCAACATGGTTTGCTGCATCACAAAGCCCTCAGTGGCCTGTGCAATTTGCTCTGGAGATTCGTTATAGCTAGACATGAGATAATCCTTAATAAAATGACTGAAAAAACCTTAATGGATTTAAAAAGGCAGGGAGTACGCTCATCATAATAAACAGCAGCAAAAATTAAAACCACTTAGCTAAATTACTAGCCAGTGAGCTGAGTGTTTTATAAGCAAAAAATGGCGCATTTAGCGATGCTGTTTATTTATACAGTGATGGTGTTTTGTCCAATAATATTATTAAAAGTCGTTTTGATGTATTTTAACAAGGGGTGTTTTACAGCCTACGTAATTACTTGTTTACATTAAGGTTATTTAGTGGAATTATTAAGCAATGTAATACACGCCGTTTTGGGGTGTTATAAACCCCCAAAGTGGTGTTCAATAAGCTGTTAGGCTTCTCAAGGATGCAGTGCATGGAATCTTTTATCGAGTTAATTTCAAAAGTGCCTAATGTGATTTGGAGTGCAGTCATTGCGTCCTTACTTACGTTCATAGGTGTTTTGTGGACAAATAAAGGTAATGAAAAACGACAAACAGCGTTACTTGAGCACGAAAAGCAAAAGTATCAATCAGAGCAAAAGTTAGCCTTAAAGAAAGAAGTGTTTTTAAACGTAGCTAGGTCATTTGCTGATGTATTAGGAATAATTCCTAAATTAATGAATTTAGATTTCACACAAAAAGAAATAGAAATTCAAATGTCAGATCATAGTGGAATTGTTGCCAAATCCTACCTTGCAGCAAAAGAAGAATCAGTTGCGGCTATTTTGAATTATTCAGCTGAAACGGCCGAAGTTTTTATTAAATTAATGCAAGAAAGAGCTGTAGCTTTAGATCACAAAAAAGCTATTGAAATATATCAAGCAACTATAGATTCAGCTAAAAAAGAAAAAGATAGAATCATTTCAATGATGAAAGAGTTAAATCTTCAAGGACACAATAACCAAGCAACTTTTGACTATTTAAATAAAAGCTACGAAATCCAAGAAGGTATTATTAATCGAAGTACTGTGAGCTTAGAAGAACAAAAGTCTATATTACAGCCTTTATATATGACTTTCGCAAAAAAATGCCTGAGTGAGCATAGTCGCCTTTTATCATTACTACCACCAATGACAATTGCTCTTCGTGGCGAGCTGGAAAATGATCAAAATTCTCAAACATTTGTTGATGCGTTAAATGATAATATTCAAAGAATGAATGTAGCTTTTGATAGCATATTTGAGAGTAAAGAAGCCTAACAAGGGTTTTCAAGTCGGACAAATTACAGTTGGCTATTTGTTCGTGCCTCACTTATTTTAGCCAACAGCAATTTGCCGCTTAAAAC
>NZ_VXCS01000079.1:0-921 GCF_052850545.1 Pseudoalteromonas sp. 1181_04 | reverse complement strand
TATACCCACACTCAACTACAACACAGCCATATATAAACAGTAGTTGTATTTAGTTTTTTTTCAACAACTCGCGGGATTATTTCTTGTATTTTACAACAACAAAAAAACAACAAATATAAATCCCTTGATTTACATTTAGATACAGAGTTAGACTGAAAGTATTAAAAAACTCAAAGGATTTTCTGTCTGCAACTTGTGGGTTTAGATCCTTTGAATAAGCTGTTAGCTGCCTAAAGGATATTTTGTGCTAAAACTCTATCGTTTCTCTGAAGAGAAAAAGGAATACTGGGAAACTTGGCCTAATGATGATGGATCTCATACGGTTCACTGGGGAGAACTAGGAACGACTGGCGAGAGTAAAGTTCTAAAAAAGGGCCTGTTTAAAAATCCACAGAAAGCAATTCAAAAGGAAATTAATGATTTAATTGCTAAGGGATTCAGTCAAGTCGAGCAAGAATTTACCCTTATGGTTGAGTATTCTGTAGACGGTTTCGGAACACCACAAGATCTAGAAAAAAGAGCAAGGCTTCAAGATCGTCTAAATGAAACACTTGGATGGACTGGCTTAGGTCACTGTGATGGTGGAAGTATTGGCAGTGATACTATGGAAGTATGTAATTACGTTGTCGATTTTGAGGTTGCTAAGCGCATTATTGAAAAAGATCTTGTTGGTACAGAGTTTGAAAACTTTACTCGTATTTACGATGAAGACTTAGAGTAGTTCGGCAGCTAACAAACGCATTAACCACTCGCTGCGCTCGCTGGGGACAAAAACACGTAGGCTCCCCTCGCTTCGCTCGGTATTATAGCCTACGTGTTTTTGCCCGTTATGCGGGCGTTGAGGCTGTAGAATTACTCTTTTTAGGAACTGGTTCTACACATTTTACTTGATTGTTTTTTAACCTTGAACCCACAGAGTTA
>NZ_VXCS01000078.1:0-934 GCF_052850545.1 Pseudoalteromonas sp. 1181_04 | reverse complement strand
AAACGGTGCGGTGCAAACTTTAACTGCGACGGTACTGGCAGATGGTACGTGGTCAGTGGATATACCGACGCCGCTTGCAGAGGGCGCATTCCAAGTGGATGCCAGCGTCACTGATGCGGCAGGTAATACCGCGTCTGATACTGAAAACGGCGGAGTAATTGACACCCAAGCGCCTACTTTTGATATTGTTCCACTTGCTGCAACGAACGATGCCACGCCAACGATTACTGGTAGCAGTGATGAAATTGGTGGACTCGTCAGCGTGATTGTCACTGATGCCACTGGCGCAGTACAAACCTTAACCGCGACGGTATTAGCTGATGGCACTTGGTCGGTGGATGTACCGACGCCGCTGGCAGAGGGCGCATTCCAAGTGGATGGCAGTGTCACTGATGCGGCAGGTAATACCGCGTCTGATACTGAAAACGGCGGAGTAATTGACACCCAAGCGCCTACTTTTGATATTGATCCACTTGCTGCAACGAACGATACCACGCCCACCATCACTGGTAGCAGTGATGAAATTGGTGGTCTCGTCAGTGTCATCGTCACTGATGCGACGGGGGCAGTACAAACCTTAATCGCGACGGTACTGGCAGATGGTACGTGGTCGGTGGATATACCGACGCCGCTTGCAGAGGGCGCATTCCAAGTGGATGCCAGCGTCACTGATGCGGCAGGTAATACCGCGTCTGATACTGAAAACGGCGGAGTAATTGACACTCAAGCGCCAAGCTTTGATATTGATCCGCTTGCTGCAACGAGCGATAGCACGCCTACCATTACTGGTAGTAGTGATGAAATTGGTGGACTGGTAAGTATCACTGTGACAGATGCTAACGGCACGGTGCAAACTTTAACTGCGACGGTACTGGCTGATGGTACGTGGTCGGTGGATGTACCGATCCCACTTGCAGAAGGCGCATTCCAAGTG
>NZ_VXCS01000077.1:0-971 GCF_052850545.1 Pseudoalteromonas sp. 1181_04 | reverse complement strand
TTGCGCGATAGCACGCTTGCTCAAGCCGCTCTTTTGAATAGATTTTAGCTAAACTTAACACCCCTAAACAGGCGCGATAAGCGTGCTCGGGGTGACGCCGTCCACTGAGCTGTAACTCAACAACTTGGTGGGTATACTCTCCAATACTTAATGCCCATGAGCGTAAATTTATCGGTGACTGCTCATGCTGTTTTTGATGCGCCAGAGGCATATGATGAGGCTGTGTTGTATGCCCACCTAAACGATGTGAGCGCGGATGCTGTGCGATTAAGGTATCGTCATGATAAAGCTGTACTAACTGATTGGTTATGTGTGCGCGTAATTGTTTCTTAACCCACTGATACGGCACACTGTAATAATGCTTTTCTATTTCAACATGATAATCAATGTGTACTCGCACCGTTTTGATTTGTGTGTAGTGATAGGGCTTTTCAGGCAATGGCTTTAATGCGCTTTTATCCACCCTATCAAATAGCTGTTTACGTGACTGTTGATATTGCTTCATGACCTTATTGTTCATTACATCAAGTAGCTTTGCTATTTCTTGATTTAAGTGCGCTAAGCTGTAGAAGGTTTGGTTACGCAGACGTGCCATGATCCAACGCTCAACAATTTGTACACCGACTTCAGCCTTCGATTTATCTTTGGGTTTATAAGGTCTAGCGGGTATGACCGCGACGTTATAATACTCGGCTAATTGATGATAAGTGGGGTTTAGATCAGGCTCGTAGCGACATGGTTTACTAACAGCACTTTTTAAGTTGTCGGGAATAACAAGTTCAGGCACACCGCCTAAAAACGCAAAACAACGGGCATGACTCATCACCCAGTCTTCAAGTTGCTGGCTATACGTTGCCTCAGCATAGGTATAATTTGATGCGCCGAGCACGGCAACAAATACTTGAGCAGTCCGTGTTTCCTGCGTTGTAGGGCACGTGATGGTCAGCGTGGGGCCACAATAATCCACAAAT
>NZ_VXCS01000076.1:0-971 GCF_052850545.1 Pseudoalteromonas sp. 1181_04 | reverse complement strand
ACGCGCGATAACACGCTTGCTCAAGCCGCTCTTTTGAATAGATTTTAGCTAAACTTAACATCCCTAAACAGGCGCGATAAGCGTGCTCGGGGTGACGCCGTCCACTGAGCTGTAACTCAATAACTTGGTGGGTATACTCCCCAATACTTAATGCCCATGAGCGTAAATTTATCGGTGACTGCTCATGCTGTTTTTGATGCGCCAGAGGCATATGATGAGACTGTGTTGTATGCCCACCTAAATGATGTGAGCGCGGATGCTGTGCGATTAAGGTATCGTCATGATAAAGCTGTACTAGCTGATTGGTTATGTGTGCGCGTAATTGTTTCTTAACCCACTGATACGGCACACTGTAATAATGTTTTTCTATTTCAACATGATAATCAATGTGTACTCGCACCGTTTTGATTTGTGTATAGTGATAGGGCTTTTCAGGCAATGGCTTTAATGCGCTTTTATCCACCCTATCAAAAAGCTGTTTACGTGATTGTTGATATTGCTTCATCACCTTATTGTTCATTACATCAAGTAGCTTTGCTATTTCTTGATTTAGGTGCGCTAAGCTGTAGAAGGTTTGCTTGCGTAGACGTGCCATGATCCAACGCTCAACAATTTGTACACCGACTTCAGCCTTTGATTTATCTTTGGGTTTATAAGGTCTAGCGGGTATGACAGCGACGTTATAATACTCGGCTAATTGATGATAAGTGGGGTTTAGATCAGGCTCGTAGCGACAGGGTTTACTAACAGCACTTTTTAAGTTGTCGGGAATAACAAGTTCAGGCACACCGCCTAAAAACGCAAAACAACGGGCATGACTCATCACCCAATCTTCAAGTTGTTGACTATACGTTGCCTCAGCATAGGTATAATTTGATGCGCCGAGCACGGCAACAAACACTTGAGCAGGTCGTGTTTCCTGTGTTGTAGGGCACGTGATGGTCAGCGTGGGGCCACAATAATCCACAAAC
>NZ_VXCS01000075.1:0-1006 GCF_052850545.1 Pseudoalteromonas sp. 1181_04 | reverse complement strand
AAAAATTCATATCATAATGCCTCTTTTATCCATGTTTGATCTGAATACTCAGTGTTATCTTCCATAAACCTAAACCAGCTTAAATAATTCTCAATGTAGTCTGTACCAATGCCATTAAAACGTCTTAACCATGCCTTCCATCGCATCGTATAATTATTAAGTGTTTGGATATGGTAAATACCTTCTACCACTCTTTGGTTATCCAACCCAATCAAACGTTTATGGTCAATGTCGAGTTCTTTAGCAATACCTTTATACGATAAGTTTCCATCAGTACAAAGCACTGAGCCTGATGATAATAAAGGCTTCAATTGTGCTTGAATATTTTCTTTTGTATTTCGTTCTAAAACCTTGTGAGATATAGCACCACTACGATCAAGAGCAATGAAAATAGGGACTTTTTCGATTTTTCCACCACCACGTTTACGTGACTTACGGTTAATAGCCCTCTTACCTTTAAAAGATTCTGGTAAAGATGTTTCATCAGCTTCAATAACACCCGTTAGTACTGAAGGATTAAAGCTGGCAGGGGCTTTAATAAACATATGTCGCCAACGAAATGACGTTCTAAGTGTTATATCCAAAGCTTTAGCTGATTTTCTAAGGGATACGCCTTCCCACATTAATTTGGTATATTCGATCCACTTCTCAGCCTTTTTCATTCGGTAAAGTGGTGAGTCTGCAAGTGCATTAAATGTTTTGTTGCATGATTTACACTTAAAGCGCTGAATTCCTTGCTTTGTCATTCCCCAACGATTTAGATTATGTGAATCACAATGGGGGCAATGAGATATTGATTCCTCATGGTCGGCAATAGCTTGACCTACTTGGTTAGTGGCAATATTTGATTCAACTTCGTGGCGAAGCTTTTTAAGTTGAGCGTAATTTAAGTTGGTAATGTGATGTAGTATATTTTGAAACTGCTTGGAAGCCATGTTGCACCTACCGTTTTTAGGTTTCAGTATATTGAATATAGTTCACCAACACTGAAATACAACATAGCCTT
>NZ_VXCS01000073.1:0-1030 GCF_052850545.1 Pseudoalteromonas sp. 1181_04 | reverse complement strand
CAGACATTAAAAAAGGCCACCGAAGTGACCTTTTTCTAATAATTAACTTAAAAGTTAATTATTACTCTACGATAGTTGCTACTACACCAGCACCTACAGTACGGCCACCTTCGCGGATTGCGAAACGTAGACCTTCATCCATTGCGATTGGAGAGATTAACTTTACAGTCATCTTAACGTTATCGCCAGGCATTACCATTTCTACGCCATCTGGTAACTGTACGTCACCAGTTACGTCAGTTGTACGGAAGTAGAACTGTGGACGGTAACCTTTGAAGAATGGAGTATGACGACCACCTTCATCTTTAGAAAGTACGTATACTTCTGAAGTGAATGTTGTATGTGGGTTGATTGAACCAGGCTTAGCTAGTACTTGACCACGTTCAACGTCTTCACGTTTAGTACCACGTAGAAGTGCACCAATGTTCTCACCAGCACGACCTTCGTCAAGTAGTTTACGGAACATTTCAACACCAGTACAAGTAGATTTAGTTGTATCGTTGATACCAACAATTTCTACTTCGTCATTGATGCGGATGATACCAGCTTCAACACGACCAGTTACAACAGTACCACGACCTTGGATTGAGAAAACGTCTTCGATAGGCATGATGAATGGCTTATCGATGTCACGCTCTGGCTCTGGGATGTAAGAATCAAGTGCGTCTGCAAGCTCAATGATCTTGTCTTCCCACTCTTTCTCGCCTTCTAACGCTTTAAGCGCAGAACCAGCGATTAGTGGTAAGTCATCACCTGGGAAATCGTACTCAGAAAGAAGTTCACGAACTTCCATTTCTACTAGTTCAAGTAGCTCTTCGTCATCAACCATGTCACATTTGTTCATGAATACGATGATGTAAGGAACGCCAACTTGACGAGAAAGAAGGATGTGCTCACGCGTTTGTGGCATAGGGCCATCAGTCGCAGCAACAACAAGGATAGCGCCGTCCATTTGAGCAGCACCAGTGATCATGTTTTTAACATAATCGGCGTGTCCAGGACAATCTACGTGTGCGTAGTGACGAGTAGG
>NZ_VXCS01000072.1:0-1087 GCF_052850545.1 Pseudoalteromonas sp. 1181_04 | reverse complement strand
GTTATTCTCATTCCAGTAGCGGGCAAGGTAGTAGTCGGCTCCGTGTTTTACAAGGTTGCCACCTTGATACACTTTGTTTGCTTGCCATTTTTCTATCACAGTATTTTGCAGCCAAATCCAACCATCCCAATGGGGTTGGTTTTCTATCGGTTCAATGCCTTTAACCCAAAAAGCGGCAATAAATAAGCTGTTGTTGTGAGTCACAACATCGCCGGCTACATAAATTGAGCTGGCATTCCATTGTGGGTGGTTTGGTTGAATAGAAGTTAAATCTACATTTTTAGATTCTGGGTTAAGCTTAAAAATATTTGTCGCGTAAGCATGCGAACAAAAAAGTAACCAAGCAATAATGATGAGTTTAGTCATTGCAAATTCCTTTTGATGAAGTTCCATTACTTTTTAATTAAGTTCACTTTTTAGGTAAATGCAAGGTGGGAGGATTAAATATTTCAAAATCATTAATGAGTTTGAAAAGTAGCAATACTTGGTTTTTGAATACAGAGATCAATAAAACACAGTCGTCAGCATGATCGGAAGCTTCTTATGGGTGACCCCTTTCAGATCTTTGGTGAAAAAGCATGGCGCGAGCGATATTGCTAACGCAACAGGATTAAATCGTGGAAGCTCGTATAAGGCGGTGAATGGTAAAACCAAAACTCGTTGCGAAACTTTTTTCAAGTGATAAAAGCACTTAACTTTCGCCTTACAACGCAAGTGGCGTAGGTTGGGGAGAGTGCAACGAAACCCTACTGGTGTGGTTTAAATTGTAGGTCGTTCTTAGGGCGATAAGTGAATTTCACCACCGAGTTCACAGAGGCGCTTCGCTACACAGAGGTTAAGTATTTTTGTAGGAGATGGCTTTAGCCACGAAAGATTTAACACCAGTGATAGAGTTAACCACCGTAGGCGCTGAGCTTGCTGGCGTGTGTGGTTGTAGGTTGGGTAGAGTGCAATGAACCCCAACGGCTTTGTTTAAATTGTAGGTCGCCCTTTAGGGCGAAAAAGTGAATTTCACCACAGAGAATTCAGAGGCGCTTCGCGCTGCACCGAGGTTAAATATTGGTCGTAGGAGATGGCTTCAGCCACG
>NZ_VXCS01000071.1:0-1101 GCF_052850545.1 Pseudoalteromonas sp. 1181_04 | reverse complement strand
GGTGCGTACACCGTGACTGCCAGTCTCACTGATGCCGCAGGTAATACCGGCAACGCCAGTGACAATGGCGTGGTGGATACAATTCCACCAGAGCTTGCGTTTGTGCCCACCTTCCTATTAGGGCAGTTAGTGTCTCTCAGCGGTACCTCCGATTTACCTGCTGGTAGTACTATCACCATCACTGAAAATCTCATTGGTGGCGGTATAGGCGCAACCTATACCACTACAACTGACGCCAATGGCGACTGGACGCTTGTGGGCTTAACCATTCCACTGCTAACAGTGGCCTCTGTGACTGCCAGTGCCAGTGATGAAGCAGGTAATGTGCGCACGATCACTTCGACTGATTTTGATGGTACGCCACCGACGCTCACGGTGAGCGTCGATACATTGAGCAATGACAACACCCCAGCCATTAGTGGGACCACTGATGCGGGTCAAGGGGCTGCAGTGACGGTGGTTGTTACCGATAAAGATGGCAACAGCGAAACCCTCAGCGCCACCGTGGATGCCAATGGTGATTGGGTAATTAGCCCGACAACCCCACTGCCTGATGGTGCGTTTAGTGTTGATGTCAGTGTCCTTGATGGTGTTGGCAACGAAACCACCGACTCGGTTAGTGGTGTGATTGATACCACCTCGCCGAGTCTCACTGTACAAGGTGTCGGTGCTGGCAGTGACGTCACCCCGGTATTCAGTGGCACCAGCAATGAAATCGGTGGCACAGTGACCTTAGTGGTTACCGATGCTAACGGGGTCGAACAAACCCTAAGCGCGACAGTACAAAGCAATGGTCAATGGTCTGTGGAAGTACCAAATGGCTTGAGCGAGGGCGATTACAGCGTTGAGACGACCATCCTGGATGCGGCTGGAAATAGCACGCAAGTCAACTTAACGGGCACTATTGATACCTCAGTGCCTGTTGTTATGGTTAATGATAATGGCCTTGGAAACAATGCGACACCAACGATTACGGGTACCTCAACCGAGCCTACGGGCACCGTTGTTAGCATCAGTATCGTGGATGTCAATGGCGATAGTTATGGATTAAGTGCCACCGTCCTCGCTGATGGTTCATGGCAAGTAACAGCACCAAGCTTA
>NZ_VXCS01000070.1:0-1202 GCF_052850545.1 Pseudoalteromonas sp. 1181_04 | reverse complement strand
CCAGGTCCCTTAGCTTCAACGATAAAGTATTCTAGCACGTTGCCATTTTTATCCCGCTTAGCCCATACTTGGTCAAAACCGGGGCCCGGACCAAAGCCTAGCTCCATTTTCGCAGGTGGCGGGGGCTTATAAAAGTGTTTTGCCATATAGGCACTTGCTGCTCGTTCACCTTTAACTTCGGTAAGTTTTGCTTTAAATGCACCAATGCGATGGCTTGAGTCACCATTTTTAATAGCGTCATCTAGTTTGTTCTTATAAGCCGTTTCATAAGCAGCTAAGTTTTTATAATGGGCATCAAGGGCTGGGTTTCTGACTCGCTTAAGCGCTGCAGCCCCTTTTAAATCATTCCCTTTCGGCGGCTTAAGCTCATTGGCAACGGTTTTCTTCGGTTTACCCACTACACCTGTACTTGCCGGTGGCTCAAACTCATCGAGGGCTTTATTTACGCGATTGCCGATATCGTTTGCGGCGGTTTTAACGCCTTGGTCAATTTTTGGGGTGACTTCATCAAGCTGTTTGACCATGGCTTGCATGCCGTCAATGGCTGAGTCTGGCAGTAGGAGGTCGTATTTCCAGCTGGTTGAAATATCATTAAGAGTATCTCTAAAGCTTTTAATAACTGCTTTTACTTCACTGGCGGCTTGCTTGCCCAAATTTTGCCAGTTTATTTCCCGTAAGTATTTTACTGGGTCGCCTTTACCGAGCTTGCGTAGCACTGCAATGGCGGCTTCCATTGACTCACCACTATTTTTAATTACAACTTTACCCACACCTTTTATAGCAGAGCCTAATAATGGAACCAAACCAATGGCGGTTAGGGTAAAGGCTATCCAACCGTCGCTGTCATTGGCTTTGTCATCATCGGTGAGTAATACGGTATTTGCACAAATATCACGAATGTCCATGATTTGGTCAACCACCGGTATCATCGAGATAATGGTACCCACAACGATTTGTGAGGTGCTGGGGTTTTTATTAAAGTCACCTTGCAATGTGCCCCATAGCCAATCACCGGCTTGGTTGGCTAAATTGCCTGCTTCTTCCAGCTTTGCGGTGTTACCGCTATTAATCATGTGCACGGCATCGGCGGTGGTTATTTGCCCATACAACGGGTTTGGTGTGGTGTTATCCTCTGGCTGATAATCGCGGCTGTCTTCGCCGTATTTAACACTGAACTGACCGCTGGGAATATTGGTAAGTTG
>NZ_VXCS01000007.1:0-209800 GCF_052850545.1 Pseudoalteromonas sp. 1181_04 | reverse complement strand
CTACCAACTGGCACAGACTTTGTACAGATCGTTAAATATAACTATAACAATGTTGGTGATTTATCGCAGCAAACATACCCAAGTGGAATGATTGTAAATTATAGTTATAACTCTATAGGGAATATAATTAGCGTTACTGCTCAAAAAAATAACACAAGCAATATTATTGCAACTAATCTTGATTACTTACCTTATGGCCCTTTAAGTCATTTAGAGTACGGAAATAGCCTAACCCTAGAACAAGGCTATGATAATGCTTATCGGCTGACTAATAAAAAGGTGACTGATACATTTGATAAAAAATATATTTATAACTACCTTAATATTCAGTCAATTGATGACTTATTGCATTCGAGTTTATCGCAAAGTTATGAATATGATTTGATTGATAGGTTAACAAACGCACAAGGCCGCTACGGTGACTTAAGCTACACTTACGACAGTATTAGCAATCGCACAAACAAAGTAGTTAATTCGGTATAAATACCATACACCTACAGCGATGGCGTATTAAACAGCGTGAATGGCGTAAATAGATCATATGATGCTATAGGAAATACGCTTAATGATGGCACAAGAACCTATCAGCACAATCAAGCTGGGCGTTTAATAAAAACTAAATCCGGTACAGTTGAATATGACTACCAATATAATTTTCTTGGTCAACGAACTAACAAACAATGGCAAACAGCTAACTCAAATCAAAACGACCACTGCAAAGTAGTTGAAGTCATTAAAAATGTGAAGGTTCGGTCTGAGCCTGATAAAAACAGTACAAAAGTTGGCTATATAAAAGTCGGGCAAAAGTATGTTGAAACCGGCCTGCAAGGAAATTGGCGACGTATTTGGTATCAAAATGAGCAACGTTGGGTATACGGAAGAGGATATTTAGAGGGCTCTATAGAGCAATGTTTTGAAATTGCAAATACTAGAACAGGCAATGTTAATGTCAGAGCAAGTAATACCAGTAGCTCTGAGAAAAGAGGTACAGCACCAGAGGGTTCTATGTGGGTTTTAGATAACTCTCAAGGTGATTGGCTTAGCTTTTGGTATGGTGCAGAGCTCAGTTTTGTTCATAGTAATTATGCTGTTATAGATGAAAAAAACAGTAGTAATCAACGTTATTATCAATATGATTCATCAGGTATGTTAATTGCGGAATTGGATGGCAGTGGTAAACCGTTAATTGAATATATCTATTTAAATGGTAAGCGTATCGCATTTGTAACAGCGGATGAAATTTATTACATCCATACTAACCATTTAGATGCGCCTGTTGCAATAACTAACAGTAATGGCGAACCTGTTTGGACTGGTTACTATACACCTTTTGGTAAGTTAGTTGAAACTAAAAATGAGCTCTCAGAAGAAATGGCATTACGCTTCCCTGGTCAATATGCCGATGCTGAAGCCGGTTTATATTACAACTACTTTAGGGATTACGATCCCGAATTGGGGAGATACATTCAGTCTGACCCGATTGGTTTAGCGGGTGGCATTAATACTTACGAGTATGTTAGTGGTAATCCGGTGAGCTTTATAGATCCATTCGGTTTAGCAAAAATATGTACAAGACCGTTAAATGGATTTAAAGGCTTTAGAACTAGTGGCGTATCAAACACTAATATAGGAATTTTTCATGAGCAGATTTTGTATAAGGATGGAACCAATAGTGGCTTTTCTGGTGATGGGTTGTTCGCTGATGGGTTCGCTTATACAGACTCTGAGACAAGTGCATATTCTTGCAAAAGCAAAGAATATGATGATGCTTTAATGAAAAAAGCAGAAGCTCGCGCTCAAATTTCATTTGACATGAAAAACTATAATGTTGTAGCTAATAACTGTCAGGATTACGTTGATGAAGTAATAAAACAATATTACAACGTGCTCGCTGATAAACAGAGAATGCAACGGTGAAAATAAAATATATTACACCAATATTGATTTTGTTGTTAATAATGGTACATCCTTTAAATATATATGCCAAATGGCATTTAAAAACATTTTCTGGTGGTTTTGTTTATACACTATTAAACTTAACTTATGTTCCGTATGACTATTATCGGCAAATAGGGGAAGTTTGGGTTGATACAGATGAAAGTAGAACCGAGTATTTAAATCTAAAGCATCGCTATAAAGGAAATTATGGAGTTTATATCGCTAGTGAAGCCGTTCGAAATAAAAATCATACTTTTTCGGCAACAATGAATTGTTTAGATAAAGCAATTGAGCTGGAATCTAGTTTTAGTAATCTTACTGATTTAAATAGAGAAAAAGCTACTTCACTATTAATTGGAATGTATAGCGTAGGTGATGAATTTTCTAGTGAAATTAAATGCTCAATATCAATTAGCGAGAAAACACAGGGCCAGTTTTTTGTCTTTGTTAAGAAGTTGATACATTACTAATAAAAGAAAAGTTGTTTGAATCTAAAGCCTCACTAGCCGACGCTGTTAGGCAAATTAACAATAGAAAGATTAAACTTCTCAGGATTGAGCCACATTAGTTTCAACTCAGCTCTTTAATCGCATTACTTATGCCATCTAAACTCAGTGGGTACATGCGGTTGTTCATTAGCTGCTTTATAAAATCAATTGATTGATAGTAACGCCAGTGTTCAACCGGTTGTGGGTTGAGCCAGGCGACTTTATCAAAGTGATTAGTGATACGGGCAAGCCAAACACTGCCGGGCTCTTCGTTGTAGTGTTCCACTGAGCCGCCGGGGTAGGCAATTTCATACGGGCCCATAGTGGCGTCGCCAACAAAGATCACTTTATAGTCACTAGTGAATTTGTTGATCAGCGTCATAGTGTCGATGACGTTGGAATGGCGGCGCTGATTATCTTGCCATACGTGTTCGTATAAACAGTTATGGAAGTAGTAAAATTCTAAGTGTTTAAACTCGCTATGCGCGGCGCTAAATAATTCTTCACAGGTGTGAATATAGTCATCCATTGAGCCGCCAATATCAAACAGCATCAATACTTTTACCGCGTTGTGGCGCTCTGGTGCCATTTTTACATCCAGCATGCCGCCTTGTTTGGCGGTAGCACGAATGGTCTCGTTTAAATCGAGGGTGTCACTGGCGCCAGTGCGAGCAAACTTGCGCAGTTTTTTAAGGGCGAGCTTAATAGTGCGTGAGCCAATTTCACGATCGGAATCTAGGTTACGGTATTCGCGTTTATCCCATACTTTTACTGCTTGGCGATTGCGGTTGCCGTCTTGACCAATGCGCACGCCCTCAGGGTTATAGCCATACGCGCCAAATGGCGATGTACCACCCGTGCCCACCCATTTATTGCCACCAGCGTGGCGTTTTTGTTGTTCTTCTAGGCGCTCTTTGAGGGTTTTCATTAGCTCATCAAGGCCGCCCATGGCTTTAAGCTGGGCTTTTTCTTCATCGGTTAGGTGTTTTTCAAACTCTTTGCGCAGCCAATCTTCAGGTAAGTTGTGCTGCTGTTTTAAGCTTTCGAGTAAGTCCAGATCGGCAATGCCGCTAAAGTAATCAGCAAACGCTTTATCAAACCTGTCAAAGTGGGTTTCGTCTTTAACCATTATGGTACGGGCTAAATAATAAAATCCGTCAACATCGGCAAATACCGCGCCTTTTTTTAGCGCGTTGATCAAATCAAGCAGCTCGCGCAAACTAACAGGTAAACGGTATTCACGCAGTTTGAAGAAAAACGCAACCAACATCTTAACGGCGACTCATAAAGGCAAGTTTTTCAATTAAGCTGATATCTTGTTCATTTTTAAGTAGTGCGCCAAACATTGGCATTAAACCGCCTTTTTGAGTTTTGTCATGCAGAGTTTTTGCATCGATGTCTTCAGCCATAAGCAGTTTTAACCAATCAAGTAACTCGCTGGTGGAAGGCTTTTTCTTAATGCCGTTGACTTCACGTAGATTAAAAAATACTTCTAGCGCTTGGCGAACTAAATCTTGTTTTACGTGTGGGTGGTGAACATCGATAATTTGCTGCATTTCGTCACTAGATGGAAAATCAATGTAATGGAAAAAACAACGGCGTAAAAAGGCATCGGGCAGTTCTTTTTCGTTGTTTGAGGTGATGATCACAATAGGGCGTTGTTTTGCGATTACACGCTCACCGGTTTCATAAACATGAAATTCCATTTTATCGAGTTCTAATAGTAAGTCGTTCGGGAATTCGATGTCGGCTTTGTCTATTTCATCAATTAATAATACCGGGCGTTTGTTATGTTCTTCACCATAAGTAAATGCCTGCCACAACTTGCCTTTAATAATATAGTTGCCAATGTCGTTTACCCGGGCATCACCTAATTGGCTGTCGCGAAGGCGTGATACTGCATCGTATTCATATAAGCCTTGCTGGGCTTTAGTGGTCGATTTGATATGCCATTGGATAAGTGTGGTGTCTAAGCTTTTAGCCAACTCCTCAGCCAGCATGGTTTTACCAGTGCCGGGCTCGCCTTTGATCAAAAGTGGCTTTTCCAGCAAAATAGCCGCATTAACCGCTTGTTGTAACGCTGAACTTGCGATGTAGTTATCAGTAGAATTAAATTGCACGTAAATACCTATCTGGTCTGAGCAGTAAACAATATGCCTATCATGCCATAGTTAATCGGCTTCACCAAGGTAGCTAAAGCGTGGAATAATTTGGCCGTCTTTCTCGACGGTTTCGCTAAACATACTCAGTGGTCGTGCCCACATGCCAAACTCACCATACAAGGCTTGGTAGATAACTAATTGTTCGTCTGTTTCACTGTGAGTGGCGACGTATAGAACTTTGTACTTTGGGCCTTTGTAGTGTTGGTATATGCCTGATTTGAGGGTATGTGGTTTTATTGCTGTAGTCATGTTTTGATCTCTTGTATAATTTGTCTTTGCACTTTTAATGCTAACTAATTTGCCAATACTATGAACTATATTTCGTTAGATGATTACAAAAAAGCGTGGGTTTTTCGTCATCAAGATGCGCCAGTAACAGAACAAGACCTTGCCTTAATTAAACCTATGAGCCATGAGCGTGCCGCTGTTTTATGGAGCACCATGGTGAGCCGCGAGCATGACCACCCTGATTTTTTTGAAAAAACAGATTGGTGTGGTAACGAAGACAATTTCTCGCAAACTATTCACTGGGAAGCTGCATGGGAAGCCGGCGCTGAGCAACTGCCAGCTGAGATACTTGCGCACTTAGGTTGGCAAGCTAATACCACCGTGTATTTTTGTATCGCCCGCGATAATATTATCGAAACCAGCTTTGATGTGTTTAAACGCAATTGGCAAAATTTTATGTTTTTAGCTGATGGTAGTCTGTTATTAGGTAAGAAACGTGATGAAGTAGTGCAGTTTTTAGAAACTGGCGATGCTAAATTAGGTATAAAGTCACAAGTTAAGTAACCTGAGCTTTGCTTTTGTAAATAGCAGAGCTTAAAAAGCAGTCAATACTGTGCTATAAAACAAGCAACTAGATGTTTTAGAGTATGATCGTTGGCTGCAAGCGACCCCTTTCAACAAGTCGATATTTGGCAATCAGATACACAACGTGTGCTATATGCACAGTTGTGCAATGCTTTTTATGCGCGGGAAATAGGTCAATTAGTTGTTGAAGTGAATGAGCAGCGTTTACGCAAGCGATTAAAAAGTCTTCCTTATTATATAGAACGCGCAGCAACGGCCGTGGTAAATGGTCAAGTTCCTTTTCAGTTAGATCCGCACAATGGCTGTTGGCTTGATAAGCAAAAAGCTCAGCCTCCCAACGCAAAAAATAATGATGATTTTTATCAAACACATAAAAATGTAGGTTTAATTGTTCCGCTTTTACTCAATAGCGCAAATCAAACCCGTGTTGCAATAGACAGCATCGACCAAGTAAGCGACAATAAACTTCATTGTAATGAGCATGGTTGGTTTGACTGCCAAGGTCAGCCGCTTGAAGGGCAGTCGGTGGTGTTATTAAAGCCCACAAAGGCAACAATGGCCGCTGCTTGTTGTGGCCATCAGTGGTCTTTTGATAAACGCACAACACCGCGTATTTTATCACTGAGAGAAATGCTGCTAGCAGGCAATATCAATTGGCGTAATTTAAAACGTCCCCATGTTCGAGTTAAAAAAATATAATACCAGTAGCCTTAATCGCATTATAAATTTGTACTGGTAGAGTAAAATCAAGGAGTGTTTAATGCGACTGTTTCAATTCACGCTGCTGTGCTTAGCGTTATTTGTACAATATCGATTATGGTTTGGCCACAACGGTGTACAAGATTATAGTCGTTTAAAAGCTGCTGTTACTTCACATCACGATACTAATGCTCAATTGATCAAACGTAATAAAGTGCTTAAAGCCGATATTGAAGATTTAAAGCTTGGTCAAGAAGGTGTGGAAGAGCGCGCTCGAAATGAATTAGGGATGATCAAACCCGGCGAAACATTTATTCGTGTTTTACCTGGGCAGCAACAAAATGACAACTAATTATACCCTTGCAGCCATAGTCCCAGCCGCTGGCGTGGGAAGCCGAATGCAACATAGCGCACCGAAGCAATACATTCGCTTGGCTGGTAAAACAATTCTTGAACATACACTTGCTAAACTAGCGCAACTCAAACAGTTAACGACTATTGTAGTAGCCGTCAGCGATGATGATCCTTATTTTGCTGCGCTGGAGTTTATTGATCAGCGCATTGTCCGTGCAAGTGGCGGCAAAGAGCGAGCAGACTCGGTACTTAATGGCTTATTAGCGCTTGCAGATAACCCGCCTGATTGGGTGTTAGTGCATGATGCGGCAAGGCCACTGGTTACGCTGGCTGATATTGAGTGCTTACTTAGTGAATGTATTAACGCTGATGAGGGCGGTATATTAGCAAGCAAAGTGAAAGATACCATTAAGCGCGGTGCAACTCATAGCCAACAAACAGTGCCACGGGATGACTTATGGCAGGCGTTGACCCCGCAATTATTTAAGTACCACGATTTAACGCAGGCATTGCAAACTGCGCTTGCTCAGCAGGTTACGATCACCGACGAAGCATCGGCAATAGAATGGGCGAATAAGCCCGTAAAGCTAGTGGCTGGGCGTAGCGATAATATTAAAATAACCACTCCAGAAGATTTAGATTTAGCCAACTTTTTACTCCAAAAACAACACAGTGAGAATGCATCATGATTCGTATAGGCCATGGCTTCGATGTCCATAAATTTGGTGGCGAAGGCCCGTTAACTATTTGTGGTGAAAAGATTGCTTACCCACAAGGCTTTTTAGCGCACTCTGATGGTGATGTTGCGATCCATGCACTATGCGATGCTATTTTAGGCTCATTAGCAATGGGCGATATTGGCAAGCACTTTCCTGATACCGCCAGTGAATATGAGAATATAGATAGCCGTATTTTATTACGCCATGTTGTTGATTTAGCTAAGCAGCAAGGCTATGTACTGGGTAATGCGGATGTAACGATAGTAGCGCAAGCGCCAAAAATGCTGCCGCATATTCAAGCCATGCGTAAGAATTTAGCCGCTGATTTAAATGCTGAACTGGACCAGGTAAATGTCAAAGCAACAACCACTGAAAAGCTCGGTTTTGAAGGGCGAAAAGAAGGTATTTCAAGTCATGCAGTGGTTATCATGAGCAAGCAATCACTATGAGCGAGTTAAATTATTTATACGGTGCACCACTATCTAAAGCTGATTTTAAAACCACTGCTGAAGATTTTATGGTGGACGAAGACTTAGGTATCGAATTTACCGGCAGTGGTGAACACGTCTGTTTACAGGTCGTTAAAAAAGGCGAAAATACCCAATACGTTGCTAAATTACTTGCCCAAAAAGCGGGGATTTCGCCACGTGATGTCAGCTTCGCTGGTATGAAAGATCGCCACGGAGTATGTAGTCAGTGGTTTAGTGTGCCAGTACCCATTAAAAAAGACATTGATTTTACTGAGCTAAACAGTGAATCACTGTTTATCATTGCTCAGCAACGGCATAATCGTAAGCTGCGGACTGGCTGCCACAAAGGTAATAAATTCAGCATTATTCTGCGTAATGTAACTCAGCCGTTAGACATTCTTTGTCGTATCAACGCGGTACGCGCCGGGGTGCCTAACTATTTTGGCGAACAACGCTTTGGTCACGATGGTCATAATTTAGTGATGGCTAAAAAGATGTTTGCCGGTGAGCGCATTCGTGACAAAAAACTACGTGGTTTAATTATCTCTGCTGCACGTTCTTATGTGTTTAATCAAATAGTGAATTTGCGTGTTGCTGAGCACGGCTTAGCTAAAACCATGCACCGTGAAGTGTTTATGCTCAGTGGTAGCAATGCATTTTTTGAAGATGCCATTAGCGATGAAAATATCGCTCGTCTTGCCTCTGGCGATATTATGATGTCTGCGCCATTGGTCGGCACTAGCGAAAAAGGCCTCACCGAACAAGAAAAAATATGGCTAGAGCCGTATCAAGATTGGTGTGAAGGGCTTGGTAAGTTAGGGCTGAAAAATGAGCGCAGAATGTTGCGTTTGATCCCACAAGATTTAACCGTTGAAACGATTGATGAAACTACCATTAAATTGAGCTTTGGTTTACCCAAAGGCACCTTTGCCACGGCATTGTTACGTGAGCTGGTGGATTACACAGATGCAAGCCCACGAGTACATAAAGAACAGGACGCTGAAAATGAAAATTCTTCTAAGTAACGATGATGGTGTTAATGCAAAAGGTATTGCAGTGTTGTATCAGGCATTGACGCAAATTGCAGACGTAACGTTAGTTGCACCTGATCGCAATTGCAGTGGCGCAAGTAACTCACTGACGCTACTTAATCCACTGCGTGCTACCACGCTAGATAACGGGTTTATTTCGGTCAATGGTACGCCCACTGATTGTGTACATTTGGGCGTGAATGAATTACTTAATGAAAAGCCCGATTTAGTTGTGGCTGGCATTAATCATGGCGCGAATTTAGGTGACGATACTTTGTACTCAGGGACTGTTGCAGCAGCAACCGAAGGACGTCATTTAGGCTTGCCCGCAGTGGCGGTGTCTTTGTGCTCAAAAGAAGGCAATCATTTTGAAACGGCAGCAGCGGTGACTGTCAGCATAATTAAAGAGCTGGCGTCACATCCATTGCCAAAAGATCAAATCATCAACATTAATGTGCCAGATATTCCGTTATCTGAGCTAAAAGGCGTGCAAGTAACGCGTTTAGGTGCGCGTCATAAAGCAGAAACCATGACTAAACAACAAGATCCATGGGGACGAGACATTTATTGGTATGGGGTTTTAGGTGCCGAAAGTGATGCCGGAGAAGGTACAGACTTTTATGCTATCAATAATGGCTATGCATCGGTTACGCCACTAAGTGTTGATATGACAGCGAAAGATAGCTTGGCTGCAGTTGGTGAGTGGCTTAAAACGATGGAGATCAACGGTGCTGGCTAATTATACTCGAAGTGCCCGTGCGCTCGCTGACCTATTACAGCGTGAAGGTGTTGAAGATAAATTGGTACTCAGCGCTATTGCTGATATTCCACGTCATGTATTTGTTGATGATGTACTTAAGCATAAAGCGTATCAAAATACGGCGTTGCCAATAGGTCAAGGACAAACAATTTCACAGCCATATATTGTTGCCCGTATGACCGAGTTACTGCGTTTGGCTGGCGTGCGCGATAAAGTACTTGAGATAGGCACGGGTTCAGGCTATCAAACAGCGGTGCTGGCGAAAACCTTTTCAAAAGTATTTTCGGTAGAACGAATTAAAGCGTTACAATGGCAGGCTAAACGCCGTTTACATAACCTAGACTTATACAACGTTTCCATGAAACATGGCGATGGCTGGCAAGGCTGGCAGTCACAAGCGCCGTTTGATGGCATCATTGTAACCGCCGCTGCATCGCAAGTCCCGCAGGCATTACTTGATCAACTCAGTGATGGTGGGGTGATGATTGCGCCAATCGGTAATGAAGAACAACAACTGGTTATGGTTGTGCGCGAAGGCGAAAAATTTACTCAACATGTTATTGCGCCAGTTAGATTTGTACCTTTAGTCCCTGGCGACATTGAATAGGAAGTCACTTTGAAATTGTTTACTAAGTTATACGATATGGCATTAGTGTGGGCAAAACATCGCCACGCAGAGCGTTATTTAGCTGGGATGAGTTTTGCTGAATCGGTTATTTTTCCTATTCCACCCGATGTAATGCTCGCGCCGATGTCGCTTGCACAACCGAGCAAAGCATGGCGCTATGCTACTTTTGCTACAGTTGCTTCGGTGCTTGGCGGTATTTTAGGTTATTTGCTCGGATTTTGGTTATTTGAACCTGTAGTAGAGCCATTAATAGCGCAAATGGGTTGGCAAGAAAAGTTTAATACCGCTTTAAGCTGGTTTAAAGATTATGGCGTATGGGTGGTGTTTTTAGCCGGTTTTTCGCCAATACCCTATAAAGTATTTACTATTGGTGCAGGGCTTTTGCACATGGCGTTTTTACCTTTTTTATTAGCTTCTGCTGTCGGGCGTGGTGCGCGGTTCTTTTTAGTTTCAGCGCTAATGAAGTGGGGCGGAGTAAAAATGGAGCAAAAATTACGTCAATATGTTGAGGTACTTGGCTGGGGGGTAGTGATTTTAGTGGTGGTTGCATACTTTTTATTACGTTAAGCATCTAAATAACTACTTTTAGCACAAGGAGCAAAACACCATGAATAAACAGTACGTCTTCTATGTTACTTTATTTACAAGTGTTTTGCTCAGTGCCTGCTCATCTCGACATGCCCCTGCTCCGGTCAGTAGTTTAAATACCAGTGTTAAACCTTATACTAGTAAAGTAAATATTAATGGTGACCGCTACACGGTTAAAAAAGGTGATACGTTATATTCGATAGCCTTTAGCGCCCAGCAAGATTTCCGCACGTTGGCAAAAAATAATGGCATACCAGCCCCTTACATAATCCAACCGGGGCAAACAATTTCTTTTAAAAATGTACCTGAAAAAATAAAAAAGCATAAAAAATATACGAAACCGAGTGAAAAGTCTACAAGTGACATACAAAAAAATAACAAAAAATTAAAGAAAGAGCTTGATCAGCCAAAACAACGAGAGTATGTTCAAAAACAAGCCAATAGGAAAATTAGTAAAAATAACAGTTTGTCCTCGACCCAAGTTAAGTGGTCGTGGCCAGCTAAAGGAACAGTAACTCAGCGTTTTTCAACCAAGGAAAGCGGTTATAAAGGGTTACAAATTACTAATAAAAAAGGTGTCGCTGTTTTTGCCGCAGCACAAGGGACTGTAGTTTATGCGGGTAATGCACTTAGAGGATACGGTAATTTAATTATTTTGAAACATAATGATGATTATCTTAGTGCCTATGCACATAACTCTAAGTTGCTAGTTAAAGAAAAACAGGATGTGAAAGCTGGGCAAAAAATAGCCGAGATTGGCAGTTCAGACTCTGAAGTGACGGCATTGCGTTTTGAAATCCGTTACCGAGGACAAGCTGTTAATCCTGAGAAGTATTTGCCTTAGCTATCGGTCGGGTATTGATCATAGTGATATAAGATCACTTGTTTGCTTGAGGGTACGCTCATGGGTAACACAGCAAAAATAGAAAAAACGAAAGATGCGATTGATGATAAATTTGATGATATAGCTGTCGCTGATACAGACTCTGAATTATTAGATGACGTCGATAAAGATGATGATAAAGAAGATGAAATATTTGCCAAAGAGGAAATCACTAAGAATTTAGATGCGACTCAGCTGTATTTAGGTGAAATTGGTTTTTCGCCATTATTAAGTGCTGAAGAAGAAGTCTTTTTTGCTCGCAAAGCATTAAAAGGCTGTAGCGCTTCTCGTAAACGAATGATTGAAAGTAATTTACGTTTAGTTGTTAAAATCGCCCGCCGTTATAATAATCGTGGCCTTGCGTTACTTGATTTAATTGAAGAAGGTAATCTTGGTTTGATCCGCGCCGTTGAAAAATTTGATCCTGAACGTGGTTTTAGATTTTCGACCTATGCGACTTGGTGGATCCGTCAAACAATTGAACGCGCCATCATGAATCAAACCCGCACAATTCGCTTACCAATCCATGTAGTGAAAGAACTTAACGTTTATTTACGCACCGCACGTGAACTAACGCAAAAGCTGGACCATGAGCCCACTGCCGAAGAAATTGCAGCGTGTTTAGACCGACCAGTTGAAGACGTAACTAAAATGCTGCGTTTAAACGAGAAAATCACCTCTGTAGATACACCTATTGGTGGTGAAAACGATAAAGCATTGTTAGATATTATTGCCGATGAAAAAGGCTTTGGCCCGGAAGGCGAAGTACAAAATAATGATATCAATAAGCACATTGTAGACTGGTTAGGTGAGCTTAATCCTAAGCAACGTGAAGTGCTTGCACGTCGTTTTGGTTTGTTAGGTTATGAGCCATCAACGCTTGAAGATGTGGGTCGTGAAATCGGTTTAACGCGTGAACGAGTAAGACAAATTCAAGTAGAAGCACTGCGCCGCTTAAAAGATATTTTGCAGCATGAAGGATTAAGTACTGATAGCTTGTTTGATCAGTTTTCATAATATTGATACAGCAATAGACGCAGCAACACAAACACACACAGAAAATAATTATTAAAAGCTGAGGAGCTAACTCTTCAGCTTTTTTTGTGCTTAAAGCATGCTACAGCAGCGATTTTAGCTTATATAGTAAATCTTGAGCTTGGCGTGGGCTTAAGTTATCTAGGTCAACCTCAGCGAGTTGTGCTTCTACCTGTGATGGTTCAGCTGCAAACAATGATGGCTGTACTGCATTGATATCAGCAGTGACTGGCTGATGATTCTCCAGCATTTTAAGCTTTTGTTTTGCCTGCTTTATAACTGCTTTTGGCACCCCAGCTAAGGCCGCTACTTGCAAGCCAAAACTTTTACTTGCGGCACCATCAAGTACGGTATGCATAAAGGCGATTGTGTCGTTGTGCTCTATCGCATCTAAGTGAACATTCACCAGTCCCGCTTGTTGCTCGGCCAGTTCGGTAAGTTCAAAATAATGGGTTGCGAATAAAGTTTTAGCGGATATTTTTGATGCTAAATGATCCGCTGTTGCATAAGCTAATGATAGACCATCGTAGGTACTCGTCCCTCGGCCAATTTCATCCATTAACACCAGTGACTGCGCGGTTGCATTGTTTAAAATGGTGGCTGTTTCGGTCATTTCGACCATGAAGGTTGAGCGACCTGATGCTAAGTCATCACTGGCGCCAATACGTGTAAATATACGGTCGATATTACCAATCTTAGCGCTGTCTGCTGGCACAAAGCTACCAATGTGTGCCATTAACACAATCAGTGCAGTTTGGCGCATATAGGTTGATTTACCGCCCATATTTGGTCCCGTAATGATCAGCATTTTACGCTGAGCATTAAGCTCTACAGGATTGGCAATGAAAGGGTCTTTCATTACTTGTTCAACAACTGGGTGGCGACCTTGCTTAATACTAATGTCATCGTTATCGCACAGTAGCGGTTTTGCATAGTTCAATGCAATTGCACGCTCGGCAAGGTTATTTAGCACATCTAAATCTGCCAGTGCTGCCGCCATTATTTGTAGCTGTTCAATGTGCGGGGCAATAAATTCAAACAGTTGTTCGTAAAGTTGCTTTTCAAGCGCCAGAGCTTTTGATTGGCTACCTAACACTTTATCTTCATGCTCTTTAAGCTCTGGAATTATATAACGTTCGTTATTTTTAAGCGTTTGGCGACGAATATAATCAGCGGGCACTAAATGTGCGTTGGCACGACTTACTTCAATAAAAAAGCCATGCACACGGTTATAACCGATTTTAAGGGTGCTAATACCGGTGCGTTCACGCTCGCGCTGTTCGAGTTGTTCAAGAATGTCGGTAGCACCTTGGCTGAGTGAACGCCATTCATCGAGTTCACGGTTGTAACCCGGTGCAATTACGCCACCATCACGAATAAGTACCGGTGGGTTTTCAATCACTGCTTGCTCAAGTAATTGCTGTAAATCAGGTAATTCAGGAGATTGCGCGATGATCTGACTAATGCGAGGATCGCTGGCATCGGTTAATAGCTGGTGCAGTGGAGCTAGGGCTTGTAGTGCGCTACGCAGACGGGTTAAATCGCGCGGACGAGCGGTCCACAATGCTAAACGAGCAATAACACGCTCAATATCACCTATTTGTTTTAATGACTCATGTAGCTCACCACACAGCTGTACACCGATAATGGCACTAATCGCATTAAGGCGAGCGTTAAGCTCAGGTTTAGAACGTATTGGTGTATGAATACGACGCTTTAATAGCCGTGAGCCCATCGCTGTTGCTGTTTTATCAAGTACTTGTGCTAAGGTGTTTTCAAAGCCACCAGAGAGGTTAACGGTCAACTCTAAATTTTTACGGGTGGCAGCATCTAAGATTACTGCATGTTCGTTATGTTCTAATGTGATGGCGCGAATATGGGGTAGAGCAATACGTTGCGTGTCTTTCACATATTGCATAAGGCAACCGGCGGCAACTAATGCAGCAGTTGCTTTATTAACCCCAAAACCGACTAAATCTTTGGTGCCAAACTGCTCGCATAACAAATGTTGTGCAGTGTCTAAGTCAAACTCCCATTCAGGACGACGGCGAATACCTTTGATATGCTCAATCAAATGAAAGTTGGCAAAGTCTTCGCTATAGAGTAACTCTGCTGGTGCTAAGCGTTGTAAAGTTGAACTAAATGCTTCTTCAGTATTTACTTCAACAATATTAAAACGGCCTGAGTTAATATCTAAGTAAGCAATGCCATACACGCCTTTTTTACTTTGCCAAACGCTGGTCAGTAAATTATCTTGGCGCTCTTGTAATAGTGCTTCATCAGAAATGGTGCCAGGGGTAACAATGCGTACAACTTTGCGCTCAACAGGTCCTTTGCTGGTTGCAGGGTCGCCTATTTGCTCACAAATAGCGACGGATTCACCCATTTGTACCAAACGAGCTAAATAGTTCTCTACCGCATGATAAGGGACGCCTGCCATAGGAATAGGATCGCCGCCGGCTTTACCACGGTGAGTTTGTGAAATATCAAGCAGTTGTGCTGCACGTTTTGCATCATCAAAAAATAGCTCGTAAAAATCGCCCATGCGATAAAACAGTAAAATATCACGATGCTCAGATTTTATTTTTAGATACTGCTGCATCATCGGAGTTTGTTGACTTATATTGTGCGGTGCATAAAGATCGAACGACATGTATTTACCCAAAGGCTGAATATGGAATTACATCAAGAGATTAAAACACTTGCTGCGCAGTTAGGCGCTATTTTAACGGATAAACGCTTATGGATCACTAGTGCTGAATCATGTACTGGTGGTGGAGTGAGTTATGCGTTAACAGATACCCCTGGCAGCTCGGCTTATATTGACCGTGCATTTGTAACATACAGTAATCAAGCTAAGCAGGATTTACTAGGGGTTACAGAGCAAACCTTAACTTTATACGGCGCAGTGAGTGAGCAAACTGTTTTGCAAATGGCCGCGGGTGCGTGTAAGGCCGCAGGGGCAGATATTTCGGTTGCAGTATCGGGTATTGCAGGTCCAGGTGGTGGCAGTACAGAAAAACCAGTAGGTTTAGTATGGTTTTGTATTCAAATTGGCGAGAAACAGTATCCGAGCCAACAGATATTCGCAGGCGATAGAGCGCAAGTTAGGTTGCAAGCTATTGTTTACTCATTAAAAACCATTATAGAAAAGATAAATTAATAAAATTAGCTTGATACTGTGATTTCATACAGTATACTTGTCTGCATTAGCCGGATTTGGAGAGTAAAATGAACGATAACAAACAAAAAGCGTTGGACGCTGCTTTATCTCAAATTGAACGTCAATTTGGTAAAGGCTCAATAATGAAATTGGGTGACAATAAAGCGTTAGATATTGATGCTATATCAACAGGCTCTCTGGGCATTGATATCGCATTAGGCATAGGTGGTTTACCTATGGGGCGTATTGTTGAGATATATGGCCCTGAATCATCAGGTAAAACAACGCTAACATTACAAGTTATTGCTGAAGCACAAAAAGAAGGTAAAACCTGTGCTTTCGTTGATGCTGAGCATGCACTTGATCCAATTTATGCCCAAAAATTGGGTGTAAATATTGATGAGTTATTAGTTTCACAACCTGATACAGGTGAACAAGCACTTGAAATTTGTGACATGTTAGTACGCTCAAGCGCTGTTGATGTGGTTGTTGTCGATTCGGTTGCGGCATTAACACCGAAAGCTGAAATTGAAGGCGACATGGGTGATTCACACATGGGCCTACAAGCACGTTTAATGTCACAAGCATTACGTAAGCTAACTGGTAATATCAAACGTTCAAACACTTTATGTATTTTCATTAACCAAATCCGTATGAAAATTGGTGTTATGTTTGGTAACCCAGAAACCACTACTGGTGGTAACGCACTTAAATTCTACGCGTCAGTACGTTTAGATATTCGTCGTATCGGTTCTGTTAAAGAGGGCGACGAAGTGGTGGGTAACGAAACCCGCGTTAAAGTGGTGAAAAACAAAGTTGCTCCTCCGTTTAAGCAAGCTGAATTTATCATCATGTATGGTGAAGGCATCTCTAAGCATGGCGAGTTAATTGACTTAGGTGTTAAGCATAAGCTAGTTGAAAAAGCAGGTGCTTGGTATAGCTACAATGGTAGTAAAGTTGGTCAAGGTAAATCAAACTCAATTAAGTTCTTGAAAGAGAACCCTGAGATCTCTAATGAGATTGAAGGTAAGTTACGTGATATGTTGCTATTAAAAGCAACAATAAAGCCTGACGATGTTGAAGATACAGTGTTAGCAGATGATGCTGAGCTTTAAAAGTATTTAATAAGCGCGATTTGACCCGCACTTAACATTAAAAAAGCCGCTAAATAATATTTAGCGGCTTTTTTGTATTTGTAACAGCCAATACCTTAAGCCAATTGGGTGTAGATAATTGAACTTTGATAAGGTATATCACAGGCATAAAAAAGCGGCCAAAGCCGCTTAAGGAAGTAATATAATTTTAGTTTTAGCTTAGAACGCGTATTTAACTGAGAACTGCAGGCGATCTAAATCACCATCAACGCCACTTTCTGTTTCACGTTCTGCATGCTTTAACTCAGCACCAAACGTTAAACGTTTAACTGGTGAGTATAAAATATTAGCGCTATAGCTTTGGCTAGATTCAGTTGGGTCACCGGTAATCGTAAGCAAATCAGTGTTATTGTCTGCTGAGAAGAACGAGTAAAGGAATGTTGAGCGCCATTGGTTATTCCAATTGTGCTGGTAAGCGATAAACCCTGATGTAGAGTCAATTGCATCTAGCTCATCACCATTAAGCACTGCACCATGCGCAACATTTAAGCCAACGTAACGACCTAAGCCTTTACCTTGGGTAAGCATAAATTTAACGTTGTCTTGGCCAACTTTAAACATACCTGATGCACTAATACCAATTGATGTTTCATCAGCGTCAAGGCCGCCCACTTTATAAGTAAGTTGACGAGCAAGCGCTGCAACCACTAAGTTACCCCAATCAGCAGTATGTGTGTAACGTGCTGTGAAATCCGGTAACGATGCATCATCGGTTACAGCCATACCATTTGAAGTTGTAATTGTACTTTCAGGGTTTTCTAACGAGAAAGACCATGCGCCAGTTGTGTATTTAACTTGTGCTTGGCGAACAAATACCGTGCCTTCAGCTGGACCTACAAAATCAAGAGTTTCAGGCAGTGCGCCAACATTTTGGAAGTTTGACCATGTTTGACCAAACAACCAGCCGTCGTAAGCAATAAATGCGTGGCGAATACGTGGCGCGTATGAGTTAGATACGCGTTCATTACCGCCAGCAGCAGACGCTAAAAAGTCTATTTCGATTTTACTACTTATGGTTTTGCCGTTGTCTAAGAGTGTTGATGTACCAAAATTAAAACGAGACTGACGTGCGTGCATATCAAATACAGCATCAGAGTTGTTGTCGGCACCGACTGTTAATGTACTTGGTACATAAAAGTCACGCCCTACATTTGTACCTGCAGGCGCACCAGCTGAATAATCACTCCACATTGCATCGAGTTTTATATAACCGCCATAAGTCACATCAGTGCCACCGATGGTTGCGGCTTGTGCTGTAGCTGAAAGCGCGCACAATACGGCTGTGGCAGTAAGTGTTTTTAATACTGTTGATTTTGTTGTCATAGTCAAAGTCCTATTCGGGGCTGCTTGTTGCATTATTATACTTGTGTTGTGATACCACTTTTGATTAAGTATGCTTTTTACTCAATTACCTATTGGTCTATTAGACTAAGGTGGCAAGCTTGCCATCTCAGTATAAACATATCATTAACATTTTGTATTGATAGCGTAAAATGATGAAATTTTAAAACAATTTGAGCGTACAGTGAAATAAATCAAAGATAATACAACTAAGGTCTAATACTTTCGCCCGCTATGCTGGGTGATCCTTAAGATAGGCCTTAGGCAAGTAATTAAAATGGAGACGACTATGTCACAAAGTATCTATCCAGTTCCTGCACATATCAAGAATGCAGCCTTAGTTGATAACGATAAATATAATACACTTTACAAGCAATCTATTGATGATCCAGAAGGTTTTTGGGCAGAGCACGGTAAACGTCTCGATTGGTCAACACCTTTTACTAAAGTAAAAAACACCTCGTTTGATAAAGGCCATATCAGTATTAAATGGTATGAAGATGGTGAGCTTAATGCTTCGTATAACTGTATTGACCGCCATCTGGCAACTAAAGCAGATAAAACGGCATTGATCTGGGAAGGCGACGATCCATCGCAAAGTGAACATATTTCTTATCAACAGCTGCATGACGAAGTGGCAAAATTTGCCAATGGTTTGAAAAAACTCGGTGTTAAAAAAGGCGATCGTATTGCTATTTACATGCCTATGTCACCGCAAGCTGTTTATGCAATGCAAGCATGTGCGCGTTTAGGTGCAATTCACTCGGTAGTCTTTGGTGGTTTCTCACCATCAGCAATTGCTGATCGTATTAAAGATTCTGGTGCTAAAATTGTTATTACTTCTGATGAAGGGCGTCGTGCAGGCAATACAGTGCCGCTGAAAGCAAATGTTGATGAAGCCGTTGCACAACAGTCGGTCACTACCATCGAACACGTTGTTGTACATCAGTTAACGGGTGGCGAGGTACAATGGCATGAACATGATGTATGGTGGCATGATTTAGTTGCTGATCAAGCCGCAGAGTGTGCACCAGAGCCGATGAATGCAGAAGATCCACTCTTTATTCTTTACACTTCAGGTTCAACAGGTCAGCCTAAAGGGGTGGTTCATACGACTGGTGGTTATTTAGTATATGCATCGATGACTCACGAATATGTGTTTGATCTAAAAGAAGATGATATCTTTTGGTGTAGCGCCGATGTGGGCTGGATCACAGGTCACAGTTACATTGCTTACGGCCCATTAGTTAATGGCTGTACGCAAGTCTTATTTGAAGGTGTACCCACTTACCCAACCGCAGGACGTATGGGTGAAGTAGTCGATAAGCATAACGTTACAATTTTATACACAGCGCCAACGGCAATTCGTGCACTGATGGCCAAAGGCGATGAACCAACAGCGACTTCAAACCGCGATAGCCTACGTATTTTGGGCTCGGTGGGGGAGCCAATCAACCCAGAAGCATGGACTTGGTATTACGAAAACATGGGTAAAGGTAACTGCCCAATTGTTGATACTTGGTGGCAAACTGAAACTGGTGGCATCATGATCACACCTTTACCAGGTGCAATTGATATGAAACCTGGTTCTGCAACCCGTCCATTCTTTGGTATTGCGCCAGCATTATTTGATGCTGAAGGTAATGCTCTGGAAGGCGCAGTTGATGGTAACTTAGTTATTCTTGATAGCTGGCCATCACAAGCTCGTACAGTTTACGGCGATCATGAACGTTTTGAACAAACTTACTTCTCAGCTTATCCGGGTGTGTACTTTACTGGAGACGGTTGTCGCCGTGATGAAGATGGTTACTACTGGATCACCGGCCGTGTTGATGATGTATTAAACGTATCAGGACATCGCTTAGGTACTGCCGAGATTGAAAGTGCACTGGTTGCTCACCCTGCGGTTGCCGAAGCTGCTGTAGTAGGTTACCCGCACGATATTAAAGGCCAAGGTATTTATGTTTACCTAACGCCAAACGAAGGTATAACGGTCAGTGACGAATTAACCAAAGAAGTTCGTAACTGGGTTCGTAAAGAGCTTAGCCCAATTGCATCGCCAGATATGATCCAATGGTCACCAGGCTTACCGAAAACGCGCTCTGGTAAGATCATGCGCCGTATTTTACGTAAGATCGCTGCAAATGAGCACGAGCAATTAGGTGATACCTCAACACTTGCAGACCCTGGTGTGGTTGATGAATTAATCGAGAACCGATTAAATCGTTAAATATGCGTTAAAAACTTGATTAGAAGTTGATTCTAAACGTAGTATATCGGCTGTCAGCTATTTGATAGATGGCAGCCGAATTCATTAGGAGTGAACCATGAGTCAGTTTTTAATAGCGGATGACCACCCGTTATTTCGCGAAGCACTAAAAGGGGCATTAACGGCAAAGTTTGATGGTTTAGAGGTTTTTGAATCTGAAAATTTTGAAACTACATTGCAAGTGCTGAGCGAACAAGAAGATTTAGACATCTTATTACTAGACCTACATATGCCCGGCAGTGGCGATTTATATGGCCTAATTCGCATTCGTGAAGATTATCCAAGCTTGCCAATTGCTGTTGTCTCTGGCAGTGAAGATATCAATATTGTTTCAAAAGTTATGAGCTACGGGGCGATGGGATTCATTCCTAAGTCATCATCATCAGATGATATTGCCGGAGCAATTAATCAAATACTCGATGGCGATGTATGGCTACCACCTGAGCTTAAAGACAAAGTAGCGAGCGTTACCAATGAAGATAAAGAAATCGCCGCTCAAGTAGCCTCCCTTACCCCACAGCAATATAAAGTGCTGCAGTACTTACACGAAGGTTTGTTGAATAAACAGATCGCTTATGAACTACATATTTCAGAAGCAACGATCAAAGCGCACATCACCGCGATATTCCGTAAGCTTGGAGTGTATAACCGCACGCAAGCGGTGTTGATAGCTGCAAAATTACAACTCGAACCTATCGAGCAAACACATTAAGTACAGTATAAAAGTAGTCAATAATAAAAAAAATAAAGAGGCGTTGAGCCTCTTCATTCTACTCTATTTCTAGAACCTAGCTAAATACGACGGTTCGATTACCATTAATAAATAGCTTATGTTCTGATGCTAATTGCAGTGCTTTACAAAACACTGTTTTCTCTACATCTTTGCCCATTTTAGCCATCATTTCAGCGGTGTTTGCATGGTTTACATGGGTGACGTCTTGTATAATAATCGGCCCTTCATCAAGCTCATTATTAACAAAATGCGCCGTCGCACCAATGATCTTCACACCCCGTTCAAATGCCTGATGATACGGTTTTGCACCGATAAAAGCAGGTAAAAATGAATGATGAATATTGATAATTTTACCGTCAAAACGGCCTACAAATTCAGGGCTTAAAATCCGCATATATTTGGCAAGGCCAATGATATCGGGATTGTAGCTGGCAATTAAGTCACCCACTTGCAGGTCGTGTTCAGCGCGTGATAACCCTTCATGGCTGACCACATGAAACGGCACATCAAAGCCCTTCGCCAATGGCGCTAAGTCAGGGTAATTAGCAATCACAGCCAATACTTCAATATTCAGTGCTTGCTCAAATTGCTTTAGCAATACGCCCCCTAAGCAGTGGGCTTCTTTAGTCGCTAGTAACACCACTTTAGTTTTCTCGTCAGTGTGCAGTGCTAATTGCGCGCCATCGGGTAACAAAGCTTGTAATTGATTTAAAAAATCTGGATGTGGTTGGCCCGTTAGTTCAGTGCGCATAAAAAAGCGCTGAGCATCTTTATCTACAAATTCATTATTGCGGGTAATATTTAAATTATGCTGATGACAAAGCCCGGTGATTTTCGCTATTAAGCCGACATCATCGGCACATTGCGTGGTTAGTATCGTGTTCATTTTTCCTCATTCTAATCCCGTGAACAGTGGCTCCATTATTTGTTAATTTGTCACAATAGCAAGGGCTTTATTGAGAAATTCAGTATTACCTAAATTGCTATAAGTGGAAAATAAAAAAATATTTTAATTTTGTGAGAAATTATTATACAGATTTCGTTATGGGTTATTTATTGTTCATTATCTTATTATCGTCAGGTAGACAAAATATAACAACGAAAGGGATAATTTTATGAATCTAATTAAATCAATGCTTGCGGCATCTATTTCGCTGGCTTTATTGTCTGGCTGTGAATCTGATTTTGTTGATCACCCTGATGAGCCTATAAATACCGCACCAGTTATTAGCGTAAGCGATACAGCAGTAGTTGAAAAACAAGCTATTTCAATCAGTGCCACAGTGCAAGATGAAGGCCCCGTTACTTATCTTTGGAGCCAAAATGCAGGGTTGTCAGTTGCATTAGAGAACACCAATACAGGGACTGTTAGCTTTATTGCGCCAAGTGTTAGCGAAGATAAAAAAATATCTTTAAATTTAACTGTTACAGACAGTGAAGGTTTAACGAGTGAAAAAAATGTTGTAGTTGATATTCAACAGCAGCTGGTTAAATTATCACTGGAAGGCATAGCAACAGATTCCCCCTTAATTGACGCGGCTATAAAAGCCAAAATAGGATCGCAAGAGTTCACGACAACGACAAATAGCGATGGTTATTATAGCTTAGAGTTAGCACTTGACGATGATGCTGATATGAGTCAATTGGTGACAATTGAAGCACAGGGTAAAGAGCAACAACAAGCCGCTTTGTTGCAGTCACGACTAATGAGCTTTGCAAGCTTAAAAACGAAAGCGGGCGATGACGCTGTACTTACTAATGACGAAGACTTTTCGGTAAATATTACTAATCTAACCACAGCAAAGTCGGCGCTTTTGGCGCGAGAAAATTTATTCGTAGACATTAAAAGCGAGCAAGACTTGAAACGCTTGTCGAATGAGATTAGTGCTGATGAGCTCGTTAAGGTTGCTACGACTATAAAAGTTATTTTGGACAAATCAACGAGCAATGAATTATTTGCTTTACCCGAGGGAGTAAATAATGTTTTAGAGCTGGCTTTAGATAATGAAAAAATGACTCAGTATATTAAAAAAGTGGAGCAAACGCCCGAGTTTAGCCAGGCCCAAGAAGAAATGCTAGCTGATGAGAAGGTTGTTCAGTCTACAAAGACTAATAACATTAAAACTTTTTACTATAATCGTGGCAATTTATCTATTAATCAAGTTATTGAATTAGATAACGACGGCACTGGTCGTTACCTTCTTCAAAATTATGATGGTCGCTTCGACTGGATATATCAAAACGATGTGTATACCTTAAATAATCCTGAAGGTTTTTATGCTTATCAGACTACTGCTGATATTGAAATTGATGGTGAAACAAAGCGGGTTCGCCAAGAGGTTACTACTTATAAAGCAGAGCTAAAGTTAATTGCGGCAACTGAAAATGGTTTTTTAGTCAAAGAAACTGAGTATAAAAATGTAGAGTACCCAGATGGTGAGTTAGAAAATTATCAACTCACTAACGAGTCTATCCTTAAAGTATTCACTCAAAATGAGCAAGTTGATTTTACCTTCGCGCAAACTCAAAACCCTATTGCATTGCCTGCACCGCATATTTTCGTTGATCAAGTATCTCTTGGTGCGATTACGTTAATGTTAAATGACGATGGAACAGGTGCTGTTTCAGAGCTTGGAAATACGCCTATTACTTGGCGAATGATAGAAGATAATAACAAACAGTCATTACATATCACACTGAGTGATTACGATAATGAAACAATACTATTTAGGCAATTAACAAGTGATGGTGATATTGCAACGTTTGCTGCATTTAGTGAATTTGACGGAATTAAAAATGCGAGTGTAGGTACTGGCAGCATTATCGACGAATCAGAGACATTCAATATTGCAACAATCCCTGGAATATATAGCTACAACTTTGATGGTAAGAGTTTAGATGAGTTTTGGTTTGAGCTTTGGCCTGATGGCAAAGCTATTTCGATGAGTGTGTACGACAGCAATGAGGATGGGCAATTATCAGTTGCTGAAAGTCGAATTTATGCTGGTAACTGGCATCTTGATGATGACATTCTTACAATAACGCGAAACCTAAATGGACGAGATGATTGTTACTACGTTGAGCAAGATCCTAATTGCTGGTTGTGGAATACTCGGCAATGGAAGCTAATTGAACAGATCGAAGATACTATTTATGTAAATAACATGCATCAATTTACCTATAGCCAAGGTGAGGAACCAAGAGAGAAAACGTTCGATAATCGCAAGTTTAATCGAGCAACTGAGCGGCCTATTTCGTCGCCACTACCTGATGAAATTTTACAACAGATAGGCTATCAGCCCCCTGTTTCTTTGACTGGCCTAATTAGCCCTAATAACTACTTGGGTAAGCGTTTGTATTTTACAGATCATGATTATAAAGTGGAAGGCGAGCTTGGTTATTTTCAATTTGATGACAATAACTCATTTCAATATTATCAAGATAACAACCTATCAACAGGGACTTACCAGATATTTTCTGATAATCAATTAATATTACGCGATGGTTCATCATTAATGTATGGGGCTAATTATAGTTTATTAATTGGCTCGAGTAATGTGGTAATTGCTACTTTTAAAGAGCATATTTGGCCGCATTTTACTAGCGAAAACGATGCCAAAGAATACATGAGTATTGTTGCCGACAATAAACCAGTAAGTAACGTCGAACATTTAATCGGGCGCGATATATATATGGTCGACCGAGATCGAGATGATCAGTGGGTGGTTAGTTATTTGAAGTTTGATGAAGATAAAATCACAATTTATAGTGATGAAAGTTTCACAACCATTAATACAGAGCTTGATTACAGTGTTGATGACACAGGCATGATTAGCTTCCCTGATGATCAAAATACAATGTACTTATCGTTAGTGACTGATGAGTTTAATATTATTATTACTAATGATGTAGGAAATAGCAGTAAAGATTTTAACTATTTCTTATTTGATCAGCAAAAAGCAAAAGATTTTGTTAACAACACAAATGCATTAAGAGAAAGCGCACAGCGTTAACTCCACTTACAATCTTTTAGTTTTAACAAAAATAAAGCGCGATAATTTTTATCGCGCTTTTATTCGTTTTAGTGGCCTGCAAAATTACCGTCGCAGAGATTTTATATCACGTAAAATGTGTAAATGTTAGGTTATAAGGCCGACGCGGGGTAAACCCTTAAAAGAACGGGGGTAAACCCGCTGTTATGGTGTTGTATGGAGGTGATTGTGGCTCGTTTAATTTTTTGTTGTTTGATGGTTGGTGTTTTACCAGGGTGCGCGATGAGTGACCCATCTGCAGAGATTGATGAAAATCAGTATGTATATCCTTATAAATGTACACATAAAGGAGAGGTTGAATATCATTCAATCACGGCACGTGAGCCTTTAAGTAAAGCGTTTTTAGCTAAAATGCAAAATGCATTGCACGAGGGCTTTGAGCTAGACCCTAATAGTTGCGTGCCTGTAGAGGCAATACCAGACGCTAAGAATAAGTAATTCGTCTCAACGATTTAGTAACGCCATTAAGACAGATAAAAATATTTTAAATTTATGAGAAAAATTTAACTTCTATTCGTGTCTGTCATTGTTGTGATTTCTTCGTAAAATTTATTTAGCTATAAATAATAACTATCTAAGGAATTACATGAAGTTACAGTTTGAATCACCTAAAGTTAAAACATCAATTTTATTCACGTTCAGTCTTCTTCTATCTGCTTGTGGAGGTGGTAGCGATGACTCACAAACTACAAAATCTGATGCAGATAAACAGCCAGATAAAGTAGAAGCGTCGCGCTTAGTGTGGGAAAAATTATTACCAACAACAAGCTTTGCTTATTACTCGTCACCGGCACTTAGTGCTGATGAGCAAACAATTTATATAGGCACAGCTAAGAATGTACGCAATGACCCCGCAGGCAGTGATTTGATGGTAGCTTATAACCGCAATGGCAGTGAAAAGTGGCGTTACACTTTGCCTAATGGTGAAGAAGTGCGTTCAAGCCCTGTTGTACATAATGAAAATATTTATTTCACTGTTGATAAGCGAGTAGGTGAGTTTGAAAAAGCATATCGCGATTTAGTAGCTCTAAATAGTAGCGGCGAGCAAATGTGGCGTCAACGCGTATCTGATTATGGCTTTCAAACAGGTTCTGGTTTAACCAAGGTTGCGGCTTTTGAAGGCCAAGTTATATATACCGGTTTAGATATCCGCGCTTTTAATGCGCAAACGGGTGAGAGCTTGTTTGAGCGTTTATGTAACTGTGCAGAGCGACAAGACCGATTTGTAAATGGAGCGGTAAATCACAATGGAGAATTGGTATTTTATGATGAAGGGCGCGTACTTAAGCTTGATTTAAATAGTTATGAGTTAGTTGGCGAATTCAAAGATATAGACACCTTTGAAGGTGACTTGGTTTACTCTACTCCAGCTATTGATTCTAACAATAATATTTACTTTGGGTCTGAAGCCGGAGTTTTATACAGCTTTGATGATAATTTGGATCTTCGTTGGCAGTTTGAGTTACCAAACCCGCAGGTGTTCGAGGCGCCATACATTCGCTCATCGGTAGCGATAGATGAGTCGCGTAGTACGATTTATTTTGGTACAAAAAATAATGATGATAGTGAGTTTTACGCACTCGATATCAATGATAAAAGTATAAAATGGCAAGTGGCAATTACCGGTGATGTTTATGTGTCTCCTACCATTGGCGATAATGGTAATGTGTACTTTTCTTCAGAAAGTAATTTACTTTATACATATAAACCAGATGGCACGCTTGCATGGCAATATGATTTAAAAGCAAATGTAACTTGGTCTTCTCCAGCTATCGATAGTCAGGGGGTTTTATACATAGGTACTTTATCTGAAAGTAATGTATCGGCCGCTAGTGCAACAGGTAAGCTTGTGGCTATTCAAACCGGCAGCACAGGTTTAATGCCTAATACTTGGTCTAAAATTCACCGGGATAATCAAAATAGTGGCGTGGTTAAGTAAAGTTAAAGTAAAGCAGTCGCACTAGTGTGCGATTGCTTTAACTAAAATTACAACGGGTTTACCACTGAGAACCGTTTATCAGAAACACTCCAGTAACCCAGATCAGAGACGATTAAAATTTTATAATTGTTACCTCGGCCATTAAAGAGTGCAGGGTCTAAGTTAAACTCTCCTGTATTTGGCAGTTCTTCAGCGAACTGGTACCAGCGCCTATTATTCACGATATTTAAATCCACTTGTTGCTTATCGCCAATTCCGCGAGAGTCATCATGCAGAACATACATAGCAACGGTTTGTCCGTAGAGTTTATTGGCGTTCCAGGTTGTCGTTTTTTGCTGACCTACAGGGTAAATATCAAGGGCTTTAGGTGTGATAATAGTTGTAACCAATTTGTCTTTTAGTAAAAAGTGCTCTAAACCGTTATCAACAGTTTTACCTGAAGCAATACTAAAGAAACCATCAGATAGGCTCCAATAGCCTAAATCGCTGATGAGCATAAGTTTAAAGCGATTTGTGCCATTGGCCATAAAATGATAAGGGTCAATTTGGGCTGTTCCCGTGTTTTTTAAATTAGTTGCCGCTGGGTGCCAATCAATTTTCTTCAAATTATTAAAATCATCAAAGCTGTTAACTTTATAGTTGACGGTATGATTGACTAATACACTTATCGTATTGCCAATTAATCGTTTGCTATCCCATTCAATCGTAAATTCAGAGCCTATTTTTAGTTGGCTTGCATGTTTAGGGGCCGTGATCGAGCTAACTCGCTTTGTTTCACTTATCGCGTTGATATCTCTGGCAGGGCTAAATTGGTTCTTTGTGGAGTGTGATATATGGTTTTGCTTTTCGAGTTGTGCTAACCACTGTGTGTGTGGATTATTGTTTAGCTTATTAATAGTCGCTATTAATTCAAATGCCAAGGGAGAGTTTGATTTAGCATAAACAATGAGCTGCTGCATTTGCTGTGAAGTTAAAGTATTAAACATATTTGTTTTTATCACAAGATCTAACCATTGAACTTGCTGTTGCTTGCTTAGTTGTGTTACGTCAATATCAAATAATGCTGTTTTATTCAGTGTATTTTGTTCATATTGCGCCGTGTATTTTGCTAAGGTGATATCGTAATATTGGCTTGATTGTTGTGTACCATTGGCAAGCCATAGCTCTGCATTCTTTAAGGTTTGTGAGTACTTACGCAAACTTAAACCTAGCATGGTACTTTCATAACGCCCCTTCATGCATTTTTGATCACTTGTCGAACAATGTAGTAGCTGTTTATTTAAAAAGTTATTTGCTTGCAAATAATCACGTTCTTTTAGGTAATATTGATATTGCTCATATAGTACAGTACTAAGTTCATGTTCAAAGTTTGGGAGTAGCTGTTGATAGATAAACATGGCTTTATTCAGGGCTTGTTCTTGCGCAAGTTGTGCACCTGCTTGAGCATATAAATTTGCCGCAAAATGGTTTAATTTTGCGAGCTCACAATGTAGTGGGTGGTAGTTATTCGCAGCATTTTTTAATGTTGAGTCTAGTAACTTAATTGCTTGGTCTATTTGATTATCTTCTATCAGTAGGCTGCTTTTCATTAACGATTGCCATGCTTTTTGCGAGGCAGACGTTGCTGTCGTATTTTCATTCTCGAGAATTAATTGACGGCTGAGTATAGGGTGATTATCACGATGAGTAAAAATATGTATTAATAATTCCAGTTTTAGTTCGGATGCATCGCTATTTTGAAAAGCTATTTTGATCTGCTTTATGTCACCAGCTAAATAGCTATCTTTAGTAAGCCAACCAAGCAATTTAATGTTGCTGTTTTGAGGGTTTTGCTGCGATAGTTTTTGCCAAAGAATTCGTGCTTTTTGTTGTTGATTTAATTTAATTAAACTTTTAATTTTTAATATTTGCATGTCAATCGAACTATCGCACAACGCCAATATATCTAAAGCTGCTGTAAAATTTCCATGCAAGTATAAGCTTTGGGCAACGGTTAAGAGTACGCTTTGTTGGTTTTTTGGGCTTAATTGACTCTGCATTACTTGTTCAACACCAGCAAGTAACAAGGCCGATACCGACAGTTTTGCACCTTGCGGCGCTAGCGGTGTGCTGCTAATTAGTAAGTTTTGATAAAAGTTGAGCAGTTCATACTGTTGCTTTGCGGCTTGCTTTTGTTCATCTTGATAAAGAAATAAGCTAATACAGGCGACACCCAAAAAAGCGATAGTTGAGGTTATTAGAGCAGCAGTAAGAGGGGAGCGTCTTATAAACTTACCTAATATATATGTTTTTGAGTGTTTAAACCAAAGTAATGGACGATGCGCCAGATAAGCGGCGATATTTTGTTTTAATGTATCTGCTGATGCAAAGCGTTGCTGTGGTAGTGGCGCCAGTGATTTATTGATGATTTCTTGAAGCTCTGTACTAATAGGTTGTATAAGTAGTTTTTCTAAAATACGCCCAAGGCTATAGATATCAGCTTGGGTTGTTAAGCTTTCACCAGCCAGTTGCTCTGGGCTTGCAAACTCGTGACTAAGCGCTTTTATATATGCGTTATGTAATGGTATTTCATGATTCATGGAACTGGAACGCGCAACCCCAAAATCAACAAGTTTAGGTTCACCATTGTTATCTACTAGGATATTTGAAGGCTTTAAATCTGCATGGATCACCCTATTTTGGTGAGCATACTCAACGGCATCACATACTTTTTGAAATACCTCTAACCTTGCTTTTTGCGAAAGGTTTTTTGCGTAGTTAATTAATGTATCACCGGCTATATATTGAATGATGATGTAAGTGCCAATACTGCATTTACCGACATCTAATACGCTAGCTATATTGGGATGTGATAATTTGGCAAGATATTGCGCTTCTTGTAAAACATGTTTTTGTCCATGTAATTGTACAATGGATGGATAAAATAACTTAATCGCTACCTTTTGATTTAACTGGCCATCATTTCTAGTCGCCAAGTAAACTGCACCCATTCCCCCATAGCCAATTAATTGCTCTAACCTAAAGTGACTTATTTCGCCGCCTTGCAGTTGTAAAAGCTGATGATCATTAGTAAGTAAATTTAATTGGCCATGTAATAAGTCATTAAACAATGAGCTTTGATCATTACTTGTATGTGCATTTATTAATTGCTTCACTTCAATGATGAATTGTTCATCAGATAGTTGTAATTGCAGCAATCCTGAGGTTAAGTTGTTGGCATGGTGTGTAAGTAAGTGTTCAAAACACGAAAGCGCGTCTTTAAATTGATTCATTAATTATCTTAATTTGTTTGAATACGCACTTTTATAAACGCTTTAGCAGCATCTAATTCGCGATAAATAGTAGCAAGTGAGACCTTGAATTGTTTAGCTAGCACTTTAGTATCTAGGCCTAAAAAGTAATGTTGAGAGAATATTTGAGCTTTTTGCGGATGATTTTTTTCTAGATGATTTAGGGCGCTATCTAATGCTAAAAAATCCTCTTGGTGTTTTAGTTGATCGTTTTGTTGCTGGATTTTTTCTGCGTTAGGAGTGCGTTTGAGAGTTTGAAACTTGCGAATTTCATCGCGTAAAATATTACGGATAAATACACTTAAATAAGTATTAAATTGTGTTTGGTGATTAATGCTTTGTTGTGGCGGGATTAATTCAATAAGTGACTGATGTAGTAGCGATCCAGTATGCGGTAAGTGCTGCAATACATAGGTTGAATCGATTTCATTACGGTAACCTTCTAAATGTACATGACAAACTTGTTTCAGGTGGTAGTAAAGCCGAGCTTTAAGTTCATCAGCACTTTGCGGGCAACCATTTTGCCAGCCATTGATTAGATCTTCTAATGATGCCTGCATCGATCTTCCTTATTTCGATATTTCAATTAATAAGGTACATTTGCGGGACTTTAATTACAAGTGTTAACTTAATGTTCGTTAATCAATTCTCTCAGCTGTGAGGGAGTCGTCCCAGTCCAGCGTTTAAATGCGCGGCGAAAGTTAGTTAAGTCGCTAAAGTTAAGTTCGCCTGCTAGGGTTTCGTTACTTTGCGCTAAAGTGGCGATATTAAACACCGCGGTTTGGCGATTGATACAATCTTGCAAGGCGCTAAAACGAGTATGATGTTGTTTTAGTTTTCGCTTAAAAGTGGCGGGGCTCATAGCGAAATGCTGGGCAACTGTTTCGAGGTTTTGTTGTGGTTGAGCACTAATATGATTACGCACTAATTGCAGCCAAGGCGCAGCGGGTAAAGGGTGCTGCTTTATGGTTGCTAATGATTGCTGCAGCAGGCTCGGACAGCTATCTATTAAGTGTTTGTTATAAAGTTCATCACTAATACTGACCATAAATAATTGTTGTGAAAACTTGCAGTTGGCTTGTAGGTTAGTTTGATATTGCTCTATGTGTGAGGGCTGCGCATAGGGAAACGAAAAACATAAATCACTGTTATTACCTATTCGCCATTTACATGTTGCAGCGATAAAACTGGCAAATAATTCGCAGCAAAATTGTTCTACGGCTGCATTTATTGCCCCGAAGCTGAGGTTGATAATGAAGTAATGTCGGCCTTGATGGTATTTATGTTCGGCATTAAATAAGTTAAAGCCATGTAAAGGAGTGCGTGTGAGTAGTTTTTGCAGTGTGCGTAAACTTTCTGCTTGAGAAAATGCGCTATATAACGGATTGTGATTAAGTAGTTTTCGCCCTAGTAAAAAACTGAGTTGGTGTTGATTATCAAATTGACGACAGTTTTCTTGTAATCGATAAAATTGCTCAACACTGATCGAAGCCGTTCCAGCTGCAAAATCTTGATAAAATAATCGAGTCCCTTTGAGTAACTTATCAGGGTGTACCCCTCGGTGCTTGGCTAAATCCACTAATTGCGCCGCCCATGACTGTAAACCTTGATAAGGAGAGTCGATATAACTGCTGTTGCTAAGGTTTGCACTCACGCAGTATGTCCATGTAAGTTTTTGTTCGTTAGTAATTTTTGATGCAATTGACTGAGTAAACCAGAGGTCGAATCACGGTGCGTTGCAGCTACTAAACTGGTGTGTACTTTTTGTTTGTAGCTCACAGCTTTGTCGCTGCTATTAAACGAAAACGCTTCTAAAGCACTGACTAACGATACGCTTAGCTGCTCTGCGACAGCGAGTTCGGTATTGGGCAACATGACAATAAAGCAATCACTGGCGTAACGGCAGACTAAATCTTGTTCACGTACATTCAAGGTGATCACTTGAGCAAACTCTTGTAACAGCTTATCGCCTTCTGCATCACCAAATTGACGATTAAACCGATCAAACTGAGCAATATCTAACATCAGTAATGAAAATCCATGCAGGCTATGGTGGAGCAAATTTAGCTCGCGGCTGATCTGGCTTTTCATATAATCGGCGCTAGCTAGTCCGCTGATAGCATCACTGAGTTGATGCTCTCGATAAAAGCGCTCGCGATTACGTAATTGTTGATTAATGGTCATTTGCTCTTGGTGCCAATGATACAAAGCCATGGTCATTAAAATCATCCCAAATGGTGCAGGAATGGATTCAATAGTACTGAGCCATGCTTGTTCATTGCTGTAATATACAAATTCATCAATAAAATCGAGGGTCATCGATAGATTCATAATCGCAAGGCCTGAGAATAATAAGTTAGTTACTCGTCCCTTTGGCCTACTTAATAGAATAAAAAAGATCCACAGCAGGGTCATGGCAGTAATACCGCCTTCGCCACCTACATCAAACCAATCGATCTGGCTATGGCCTTTATAGTGACCGTAGCTAAGTGTCAGGGTTAATACGCTGGTTAACATCACCACTAAGATAAGCAGTAATGAGCGATGTAATTTTAAAAACGATAAATTCATTGTCAGCTCAATAGGTATATTTGATAGGCAGAATAAGCAAACAGCTTAAACACCACTAGGGTCAGATTAGCTCACAGTGATGACATATTTTTTACGTTGGCAACTTTTCAAACGGATTATTGTTGATTTTTGAATTAAAAAACCATAAAAACAGGGGGTCAAATCAGCTCATTTTGCCGTATTTAACTACTTAAAATGCCCTTACAATGGCTAATTATCAAGGACGTAACGGGTACTGACATATTTCTTTCATGATTGCCCCTTAGGGTGTTGCTGCGAGCCAAGCATGGCCAAGTAAACAATCAAAATCATTAGCAGCAACCAAGAGAACAATTATGAACCCTTTTATCAAATCGAGTATTGCATTAGCGTGTTGTGGTATTTTATATGCGACCCCAGCCTTAGCGGATGGTCGTGTGCAAGGTCGCATCACTGATGCCAGCCAAAGTGTGTATTTTGGCGGCGCGAAAGTATCGGTTAAAGAGTTAAACTTAAATACGGTAAGTAACCGCGATGGTTCTTTTTCATTTAATAAGTTGCCAGCGGGTGATTACACCCTAGTGGTTGATTACATTGGTGCCCCCTCGGTAGAACAAAAAATTACGGTGGTTGATTCACAAGTTTTTACACAACAAATTATAATTGGTGAGCAACAAGAAGCCATCGACAATATCATTGTTTATGGCCAAAGTGCTGGCCAAGCAGGCGCAATTAACCGCCAAAAAAACGCAACTAATTTAAAATCGGTAGTCAGTGCAGACTCGATTGGCCAGTTCCCTGATCAAAACGCAGCAGAAGCATTACAGCGTTTACCGGGTATTTTTATCGCTCGCGACCAAGGTGAAGGGCGATTTGTTGGTATTCGCGGTATTGATCCAAATTTAAACAACGTTACGGTTAATGGCTTAAATGTGCCGTCGCCTGAGGCCGGTGTTCGCTCTGTTGCGATGGATGTATTGCCAAGTGAACTAATTCAAAGTTTAGAAGTAAGTAAAACTGTTACCCCAGACATGGATGCCAGTGCTATTGGTGGCTCTATCGAAGTAAAAAGCTTAAGTGCCTTTGATAAAGCAGGTGAAAGCTATAGTTTTACTGCACAGGGCTCATATAACGAATTAGAGTCAAAAACTAGCCCGAAGCTTTCAGGTAGTTACACTAATGTTTATGAGCTTGATGGTGGTCTTGATCTAGGTGTAGCAACAGCTATTTCGTGGTTTAAGCGTGATTTTGGTTCACGTAATATGGAGACCGACGGTGGTTGGAGTGAATTTGATGTTAAAGATGCAGCAACTGGCGACAAGGTCTCATTATTTGGCGCTGAAGAAATTGAGCAACGCCAGTATCAAATTACCCGTGAGCGTTTAGGTGCAGCACTTAATTTAGATTTACACAGCGGCGCCACTGATAAATATTATTTACGCACACTATATAGTGACTTTTCTGATGATGAGTATCGCCAACGTAATGAGTATAAGTTTAGCGATGGCAAACTATTAGATAGCAACGAGAGCGGTGCAAACTTTAGTGGTGCAGAAATGGACCGCGATACCAAAGACCGTTATGAAGAACAAAGTATTCTTTCACTGGTACTTGGTGGTGAAAATCAATTAGATAATTGGTTTGTTGAATATAATGTTGGTTATTCTAAATCAGAAGAAAAAGAGCCAAACCGCTTAGATGTGACCTTTGCTGGTAAAGATATTGATATGGGCTACATTGCGCGCGTTGATACTCCATTATTAAGCCAATCGACTAATGCCCACGATTTAAGCCTGTTTGAGATGGATAAAATTGAAGCGGCCAATAACCTTAGTGAAGACGAAGAGCTTAGCTTTAAACTCGACTTCAGCCGTGATTTTGTGTGGCAAAATAATAATGGTGAATTTAAGTTTGGTTTTAAACATCAAAATCGCGAAAAGCGTAATGATGTAAAGGTTGCTATTTATGATGGCGACTTTTTAGATGCTCTTGGTAGCGACTTTGTCGCGCCTGCACCTGACTTTGATTTGGGAAGTTTTGGACCGGGCCTTGATCGCGGCGCGATTCAAGCCTTTGTGAGAAAAAATAAAGAGGCGTTTGCTTTCAATATTAATGAGTCACAAGTTGAATCTGATGGTCAAAGTTATGTAAGTAATGAAGATATTACCGCCGCTTATGCGATGGTTAGTATGGATATTGATAAGTTACATGTTGTCGCGGGCGTGCGTTATGAAGGTACTAAGTTTGAAACGCAAGGTAACCAAGTTGACTTAGTAGTCGATAAAGTCAGTGATACAGAAACGGTTACCACAACGCCTTGGCAAGTAAGTAAAGATTATGACTACTTTTTACCAAGCTTAAATTTACGCTATAACATCAGCGATAAACTAGTGACCCGTTTTGCTTATACCAATACTATCGCGCGGCCAACCTTTAGCGATTCGGCCGCTTACCAATTAATTGAAACTGAAACAGTTGAAGATGAAGGCGTAATGGTTACAGAGCGTAAAGCTGAAGTCGGTAATCCAGCTCTTGACCCTTATGAATCAATGAACTTAGACGCATCAATCGAATATTACCCAGGTTCCATTGGGGTGTTATCTGCTGGTGTTTTCTATAAAGACATCGACAACTTTATTATTCAACAAGAAGTACAAGATAACGGTGATTGGGATGGTTTTGACGAAGTAGTGCAAATGGTTAATGGCGGTAAAGCGTCATTAACGGGGATCGAGCTAAACTGGAACAAAACCTTTAAATCAGGATTTGTGCTTGGTGCAAACGGAACCTTTATTGATGCGGATGAAAAATTACCAAATCAAGCAGACACAGTGGCAAATATCATTGTGGGCTTTGAAAATCATGCTATTAGCACTCGTTTAAGCGCATCATATAAGAGTGAAAGTTTCCAGTTTGATGATGCTGATATGGCGGTTTATGAAGATAGCCACATGCAATTGGATTTCAGCAGTAAATATTACTTAAACGATAATATGAACGTGTATTTCAATGCCACCAACCTAACAGATGAGCCAATGTACCTGTATCACGGCGAAAAACGTTACAACTACCAGTACGAATCTTACGGTCGTACATTTGAGCTAGGTTTTACGTTTTCTTCTTTGTAAGGTGAACATATGAGCCTGCTTAACAGTAGGCTCATTGTTGAGGGTATTATGATTAATAAAACTATTTTGTATATTGCACTAACCGCATGTTTAGCAACGGTTGGTTGCACAGCTCAAAGTAACAAACAAAGCAGTACTGACGTCGCAAGTACCAGTAAAAAAGCCTCCGACAAGATTGAGTTTTTAGCTTTTGGTGATGGTGGTTATCATGTTGACTATCCAAAAACTAAACACATAACCAACCCTAAAAACAAGCAACAGTTTATAGCCGCAGAGCTTGCTGATTGGTTAGAAGATTATCGCCCTCGCGATGAATTTGACCATGCACCAATATATATTTATCCAGGCACTGAGATTGCTACAGAGCAAGGGGGCGCTCAGGCTGTGGGGATCGCAATGGCAAAATTGTGTGAAACAAAAGCGTGCCAATTTGCTATTCAGCTCGGTGATAACGTATACCCTGATGGTGCCGATGCTAATGATGGTAAAGACGACCAAAAACGTTTACACGACTTAGTGTATGCGCCGCTTGAGCCATTATTTAAAGCTGAGCCTAGTTTAGTGGTGTATTCCGCATTAGGTAATCATGATTGGAAAAGCTCGCGCAAAGGCGTAGCGGTACAAACGCAATGGATGGCAGAGCAAGCGAACTTTCACCTAGACGAAAAAGGCTACTATAGCTACAAAATGGGTGAGCCGGGTAACGATGTAGAGTTTTTTGTGCTCGACACTAATATGTTACTGGCAGGGCAAAGTTATTATGATGTGCCGCTAAACCCAGATGGCAGTGAAGCAGATGAGCAACAAGCAATACGTGATGGCCGCGCAGATCTTGAAGTACATGACCCCCATGAAGGGCCACAAAACGATGAAGACCTAGCTCAGCTTATATGGCTTAAACAAGGCATTGCAAACTCGACTGCTAAATGGAAACTGGTTTATGGGCATCATATTTTATGGTCAATTGGGGGCACTAAATATAGTGAAGGCCACGTACTGCGTAAATTACTAATGCCAACTCTATGCAAATATGCAGATGGTTATATTGCCGGCCACGAGCATGACTTAGAGTTACTAACCGATGATTGCTCAAAGTTTGATACCGGTAATAGCGTTGGCAAATTGCCGCTGATCATTTCTGGCGCTGCGTCTAAAATGCGTGGTAAACATACCCCGTTTGCACAGTTTCAAGAACGCCAATATCCTGAATATGATTTGCTTTGGTCAAAAAGCTTTGTATGGGGGTTTAGTCACATCAGTTTGGATAATCAAGCCAATAAGCTTGATGTGAGCTTTTATACCACGCCACGAGATTTAACGGGCAGTATTATTGATGAAGGTAGTTTTAGTTTTTCTAAACGCACTCGATAAACTTATATTTTGCATAAAAGCCAGTGTAACTACGCTGGTTTTTTGTTGTTTTAATGTGTTAAATTGTGCATTTTTTTGCATGTTTGTACATTTATTTACGGTTGCGTAAATATTTGTAAGTGGAGGTAATGCTTTGTAAATCATGGAATTATTGCTTTTGTTAATGGTCAAATTCAAACTATTAACAATAAGGAATTGATTACATGCGTGGCCCGTTATTTAAAACTGCACTAACAACCTCTTTACTTGCAACCCTAACTGCGTGCTCTGGCGATGACTCAAGCTCGAGTAAAAGTGGTTATATCCAATTATACAATGGCTCTTATAATAGCCCGTACACCCGTTTATTTATCGAAGATGCTGAACGCTCAGGCACTGATTTTGGTGGCGTTACCACTCGTCATAATTACAGTGCTAATAACTATGATGTGAGCTTTAAGTACCTTGATGCAAACGACAGTTATATAACGATCAGTGAAAAAGCAGTTTCGGTAAAAGACGACATGACCCAATTATGGGTGATGAATGGCGATTTTTCAGAGCCAACATTCAGTGAGTTAAGTTTACCAACCGGCAGTGATGAAGGGGCTATTAATTTAGGCTTCTTTAATATTGCCGGAGAAAATATTAGTTTTGATGTGTATTTAGCAAATGATGATGGCTTATTTGAAACCGCTGAGTTAATTGCATCACCACGGTATTTAAACGAACTGGCACTGCAAAGCTTTGATGAAGGATATTACACACTGTATTTAACTCAAAGCGGCAGTACTGATGTGCTATTTGAGTCTGCTTCGATTTACCTAAATGATGATGCCAGTTATGTTGCGATGATCAGATCAAGTTACGCCACTGAAGAACATGGTATTACGCTAGATCTCGTTACTTCAAGCAATACCGTAACCACGCTCAAACATCAAAATGCCCAAGGGCAATTGCGTTTTATCAATACTATTGATGATTACCCGCAAACTAGCTTTAGTGCAACGCGGGGGAGCGCAAGCAGCACTTCGCAAGTAACCGCTAATGACAGCTACTCAAACTACATTGAGCTTGCTCCAAACAGTTACAGTATTGCTATGTTAGATGAACAAGGAAATGCAATTGTTGATAACTTTTTACTAACCCTTGAGCGCGAGCAAAGTAATGTTGGTGTTTTTTATAAAGATAAAGATTACGGCCCGCGAATGATGACAGTAAAAGAAACCTTAACGCCAAGTAGCTACAGTCATAAGGTGACAGTCGTTAACTTAATTGATAGTTACGCGGGGCAAAATATTACTGACGTTGATGTGGTATTTACCCTCAATGGTGAAACCGTAGATGATGCTAAAAATATTATTGATGGCATCGATCAGTATGATCAAGAAGATCAGGTTGTCGATAATGAAATTTACACCACTTATGTGCTTTATGAAGATAATGGCCAGCAAATTGTACTCATGCAACAAGGCGATATGGACTTTAGCCAAGAAGGTAACTACATATTAATTCTTGAGCATGATGAAACAACCAGCACTGGCTATAAAATGACGCTAGAGCGAACGGTTACTGATTCGGTAGAGTAATCTTACTTTAATTTCAGCCTCGTAATAGCGAGGCTGAGATTTTTGGGTATATTTTCAATACACTTTACGTTATAAGGGAATATTAAAAGCAGTCAAGGATTGAAAAATGGACGATGTTTTAGGGCTCATAGTCATTTTATCGTTAGTTGTAGTCGCAGGCTCTATTGCCGGTTTTATTGCTTTAACGCAAATAAGTACGTTAAAGCAAGATATTGCGATGTTAAAAAAACAACTGCGTGGAGTCATGGTAGACAATACCGGGCAGCATCAAGTGTCGCTAGACATTGCTGCTAATATAACTGAGCCGCAAGTAGATCATCCGTTTACGCTAGAACAATCATCCCAAGCTGAGGCAACTTTACATCAGCAACCATCGGTAAAAAAATACGTAAACACCGCACCGACTATAATAACAACTTCTCGCCCGAAACAAGCTTCTCCCTCAGTTATTGATATTTTCTTTAGTAAATTAAAAACACAGTTCCAAGAAAATTGGATGACCTGGATTGGCGGCGTCGCGCTGGCCTTTGGTGGTATATTTTTAGCAAAATACAGTCTTGATGCCGGCTTATTATCACCAAGCTTACGACTCACCTTAGGGGGCTTATTTGGTGTCGCATTAATTGCCGGTGCCGAGTATTTACATAGAAAAGGTATTGTCTTCGAAGGCTTTAATAATTACGTGCCTGCAGCACTTGCAGGTGGCGGGTTTATTAGCTGCTTTGCATTAACGTTATTAGCTTATTCAAGCTATGCCATGTTAAGCCCAACAGTGGCGTTTGTGATGCTGGCAGTAATTGCACTGGCCGCAAGCTCTATGGCGCTGCGTTTAGGGCCTTTATTGGCCGTGCTTGGCATAGTTGGCGCTTACAGCGTGCCGATTTGGGTTAATACTGGCAGTGGTAATTTAGCTGCTTTACTGATGTACATTGGCTTTATCACTTTTGCTGCGGTATTAGTGGCGCAAAAGGTAAAACGTAATTGGCTGTGGTATTTACTATGGGCTGGGCATATTGGCTGGTATTGGGTGGCACTGAGTGTAATCAATACGCAGCAATATTGGATTGTTGGTGGTTTTGCACTGCTCTCTATTATTGGTTTAATTGCCATAGCTCGATTAGGTTTAACTTTGCGTTTATTAGAATATCGCCCACATAGTTTACAGCGATTATTAAAATTACAGCCGGATCATCCGTTATTGTTAGCGATAGTAATTCCTTTATTGCTGGCGATAATGACAGAGGCGGTGAGCTTACAATGGCAAATAGTGATGGTGTGTTTAATCGTCATGCTGTTATTTTTAGTGCTGCAAAATAGTCGTTGGGATCTTTGGCAAGGTGTGGCGTTAGTGGTTGCGATGTTATTAGTCCTTAGCCAACAACGTTATAGTGTCGATAGCAATGATCATTTGTTTGTATTTAGGGAAATGTATGGCGTAGGGTTATTACTCGCGGTTGGGCTTTGTCTATACGGGCTTTATTTTGGCGCGCGTTACTATAAACGTTTAACGTTTCATTTAGTGGCTGCGTTTAGTGTGTTTACCTTGATTGCAACGCTCTATACCATAACACCCGAGCAAGGCTTAGGCGTTGCGTATCCGCTATGGACTGTATTGTTGCTAGTAACTAGTGGTGTATTAATTAAACGCGCACAAACAGCTCACACTCAATGGCAGCAGTTTAGTTATTGGGTTGGCGCTAATGCTAATATAACTCTTTGTTTAACTATGTTATTAGCCGATAGCGGGTTAACTCTCGCACTGGCTGCTCAAGTGTTGGTTATTAGCTATCTGGTGAAACGCCATGATGTGCCTATGCCGCATTGGCCTATTAAAGTGCTGGTGGCTGTGGTGCTGGCAAGGCTAACCTTTGCACCGTGGACGGCACATTATTTTGATCTAACCATATTTTCAATGCATTGGAGCGCAATTGTGTATCCATCAGCGGTTGGGTTATTTTGGTTTGCCGCAAAACAGTGGCAACAAACAGATATGAAAATTTGGCTCGAAGGGGCTGCATTACATTGCTTAGCATTATTTATCACCACCGAGACCAGCTATCAACTAGTCGGGCATTATCCACAGCTTACTTCTTTAAGCTTTTATGAGCAGGTATTACTCAGTTGTAATTGGTTAGCACTTGGCTGCGTTTATTTGCATCGGTCACACAGCGCAGGGCAACTGGGTAAACTTTATCGCATTGCAGGGCTTGCACTTGCGGGACTCGCTGGCTTGTTGTTGATAAGTACAGCATTATATGAAAATCCACTATTTATACGCCTTTACGTTGGTGAAATGCCATTATTTAATTGGCTGTTATTAACCTGGCTCGTACCAAGTATTCTTGCACTGTGGTTGGCTAAATTAGTTAAACCACTTAATGCTAAGTTTAGCCAAATAGTACTGGGTGTATCAGGGTTATTAGCAGTGTTAGCTATTAACACATTGATCCGCCAATATTGGCAAGGCGGGTTCATTTATCTTGATAAAGCGACCAGTGACGCCGAGCTATACAGCTATTCGATCATTTGGTTATTGCTTGGCGCGTTGGTGGTCATTACCGGGCATTTAAAACAACAGTTGCTACTACAAAAAGTCGGCTTAGGCATTCTCGGCGCGGTTATCGTGAAGGTATTCTTAATTGATATGGCAAGCCTAACCGGCTTGCTCAAAGCTGTATCATTTATTGGTTTAGGCCTGTCGCTCGTTGGCCTAAGCTGGCTGTTTCAAAAGCTCAGGAGTAAAGCACCAGCGGGGTAATTTAACTCAAGCAGTACACCCAATAAGATTGTTGGGTGTACTTAGTTATGTTGTTTAACGCCAATCTGTTCTAATCTTTTGCCTAGCGCCTTTCCCTTCACGTACTATGGTTTAGCAGTGCTTTTAATTTCCCTGGCTTGATTGGTTTAGACAAATAATGAATATCAGCGGCTTTAGTCGCTTGTTTTAGCTCTACGTCGCGTACTGCGGTGATTAAAATTGCCGGCACATTGGTTTGCCAAATTTCCCGCAGGGCTTTAATTAATGTAATACCATCGTGTTCATGGCCTAACTGATAATCCATTAATATTACATCCGGTGCGCTGTGTTCATTTGCGTATGCGAGTACGCCTTCAACTTGATCAAACAACTGATAATTAGCTTGCCACTTTTGTAATAAACTGGCCATGGCGTTTAGGTTTTCAGGGTCGTCATCAACGGCAACGATATTCATTGCAGAGCGCTCTTCAAACAAGCTATTGGTAACGTGTTTTTGCTGAACAAATTGGCTTTCGCCATAAGGGACTTCAATACTAAAGCAGCTACCTCTTTGCGGGGTTGAGCGCACATCTAAGCGAATCGACAGTAAATCTACCATACGCTTTACTACGCTAAGGCCAAGGCCAACGCCTTTATTGTCAGAGGCCTCTACGCGGTAGAAGTCGTTAAATATTTTTGCTTGCTCTACCTCGCTAATGCCAGGGCCGGTGTCCCACACTTCAATGCGCAGGTGATGTTTGCGTTTACGACAGGCTACTAATACTTTGCCCGTATTGGTGTATTTAACTGCATTTGATACTAAGTTCTGCACAATTCGCCGTAGATAGGTGATATCACTGTGGACAATATGCTGTCCGCTGCGCACTGTGAGCTTGAGGCCTTTTTCGCTTGTTAAAATGGCGTATTCATTGCGCAGTGGTGCGAGGATATCATCAATACTAAAATGGCGAGGGGTGGGGGTCATCGCACCTTGTTCAAGTTTGGCAATTTCTAATAGGGCTGACATTAAATGCACTGTTGAATCGAGGCTGGCACCGAGCTTTTCGAAGTTATTGATATTATTATCAGCGAGGGATTTTTCATCTATCGCAGCAAGGTATAAACGGGCGGCGTTGAGCGGTTGCAAAATATCGTGACTTGCTAAAGCTAAAAAGCGGGTTTTACTGTCATTGGCTTGCTCTGCTTCTCGTTTTGCTAAAGTGAGTGCTTGCTCTGTTTGTACGCGGCTTTCTATTTGTGCTTCGAGATCTTTATTGATAGTTCGAATTTCTTGGGTACGCGCTTCAATACGATTTTCCAAATCCATATTCACTTCTTCAAGTGCATTTTGTGTGGCAATGTGAGTGGTAATATCTGAAAAGCTAGTAACAAAGCCGCCATCAGGCAGTGGGTTACCGATCATTTCGTACACTAGGCCGTTACGACGGTGACGGATAAAGTGATGCGAACTACCATTTTTTAAATGTTGCACGCGCTTTTCTACTTGGCGTTCTATTTCACCAGGGCCACATTCGCCGCGCTCGGCATTGTAACGAATAATTTGCTCAATCGGTTGACCTACTTCTAAAAATCCTTCGGGGTAATTAAACATTTCTGCGTAGCGCTTATTCCACGCAACAAGATTAAGCTCTTTATCAACAACTGAAATACCATGACTGAGATTCTCTAAAGAGGTGAACAACAGGTTTTGGTTAAACTGTAGTGCTTGCGTTGTTTCATCAAAAAAGTTAACCACTTCTTCAAATGCCATACGCTTGCCCGATGCTACCGTGTGGATCAAAGCTTGCGCTGAAGAGGCGCCTAATACACCAGTCAAGGCGCGTTCGCAGTAAGCTATAAACTCAGGGTCGGGGTGAGTGTTATTGTCTCCGAGTTGGTGAGTTAGTGAAAAATGCGTCAATACTTGTTGGCTACGCTGGACTCCTAAAAAGGTTTGTAACAGTACTTTAAAATCGTATACCGTGGCTTTCACGTTTTTGTTTAAACGTCTTGCAAGTACTGCTTGCTCCTTGGGATTAACGAATGCTGCAGCTTGAATTTTATCAATTAACCGCTCATCAGCTCCCAGTGAAAAACTAATATAACAGCCAATATTGGCAAATAAAGCGATCAGTGTGCCGCGGGTAATAAGGGTTTGTTGTAGTTCGGTGTCAAGTGTATTACCTGCATCTAAAATAGGTAACATTAAAAATAATATCCAACAAATCAACCCCGCTAATAAACCAGCATAAACACCGTAGGCATGGCCTTTGCGCCAGTATAGGCCGCCCACAATGGCCGGTAATAATTGCGTTACCAAAGAAAATGCCACTAATCCCATGCTGGCAAGTGCTTTGCCGTGACCAAACCATTGCTGATAAAAATACGATAAGATCAAAATACCGGCGATGGTAAAACGTCTTACCAGTAATATTTGTGGCTTATAACTGCTGGTGATCAGGTTGCGTTTGAATTTACGTCGCAGCATCAGCGGTAATACCACATCATTTGAGATCATAGTACTTAGGGTCAAAGTGGCAACCACAATCATCGCAGTCGCCGCAGATATTCCGCCAATAAACACAAACGTGGTAAGCAATGCATTGTCATTCATTAATGGCAGTGCCAATACAAAACTATCAGGAGAGAAGCTATTGCCGATCTGTGGATGAATAGCTGCGGTGGCTATTGGTAAAATCATTGCTGCCGTCAGCAGTAAATACAGTGGAAATGCCCAACGAGCGGTAAATAGGTGACGTTTGTCTTGGTTATCAACCACAGTAACGTGAAATTGTCGTGGCAAACAGATGATTGCAGCAGCGGCCATCAGTGATTGGCCAATAAAGTTAAAGCTTAAAAAGTTAAAATTATTCCAATGTTGCCATAAAGATTCTTTTATTTGTCCTTCATTAGCAGTGGGTAAATTATACAAAGTGTACACCGCCAAAGCCGCCACTGCTACTAATGCCAGTAGTTTTATCATTGATTCAAATGCGACTGCGAGCATTAATCCTGAACGGTATTCGGTTACATCAACTTTACGGGTGCCAAAAAATATTGCGAACATTGCCATGATCAGGGTGGCAGAAAGCGCGACCATTGAACCCGATATTTTATTGTCACTTTGTAGTAGTAAGAAGCTGTTGCTCAGTGCCTTTAACTGTAAGGCGATATAAGGAATAGTTGCTAGTAGCGCAATCATAGTCACCATAATGGCGGTGGTTTGACGCTTACCATAACGGGCAGAGATAAAATCGGCTATGGTGGTGATATTTTGTTTTTTACTCACTAGTACCAGTTTGCGCAAAAATCCTTGTCCGAAAAAAAACAACAGTGCAGGACCAAGTAGAATGGGTAAATAACTCCAACTGCTGGTAGCTGCAGTACCAACAGAGCCGTAATAAGTCCACGAAGTACAGTAAATACCCAGCGAAAAGGAGTAAACAAAAGGGTGATGGCTAATTCGTTTTGCCAGCGGTGTGGTTTTATCGCCCCAGTTTGCTAGCCAAAACAATATGCCAATGTACGCTAAAGCGACAAAAATTAGTGCAGCAGTCATGTTTTTATTCAATTTTTATTATGTTATTGCACACCATACCAGAAGTTTTCACTATTTTGAGCTGTCAATTTTTGTGAGTATTCTGAAAATAAACATATTTATTTGATATATATGAGAAATTTAATGTTTTATTGATGTATTAGACTAATGTCGCAAGTGTGCAATATAACCTGGATGAATAGTTAAAATCACCGAGTGGAAAGACTTAACATTATGATAGAAAACGTTTTTTACTTTTTTGTAACAAGCGCTTCAGTACAGTTTACGTAAACGTTAACTTGTTGTTACGACTATGGTCTCAATTCAATATTGTTCAGGCATTGCTAAGTTTATAGCCGAGAATAAATCGAACACATCACTTTTTACAGATGTTAAAGAGGAAATAAAAAATGGCTTTTAAAGATGAAGAACAAGCAAAAGCTTATTGGGCGGAAAACATTTCACTGCTGTTTAAATTATTAGCAGTTTGGTTTGTCGTGTCGTTTGGCTTTGGCATATTACTGGTTGATGTACTTAATGAAGTGCGTTTCTTTGGGTTTAAACTTGGCTTCTGGTTCTCCCAGCAAGGCGCGATTTATACCTTTGTGGCTTTGATTTTTGTGTACGTTTTCAAAATGAATACGTTAGATAAAAAATACGGCGTAGACGAATAGGAGCTAAGCAATGGATGTTCAAACACTCACGTTTATAATTGTCGGGTTGAGCTTCGCGCTTTATATCGGCATTGCAATTTGGGCCCGAGCAGGCTCAACAAAAGAGTTTTATGTAGCAGGTGGTGGTGTTCCGCCTCTGGCTAATGGTATGGCAACAGCCGCTGACTGGATGAGTGCTGCGTCATTTATCTCAATGGCGGGTATCATCTCTTTTGCAGGGTATGATGGCGGCGTTTACTTAATGGGGTGGACCGGTGGTTATGTACTACTTGCTATGTGTTTAGCACCTTACTTACGTAAATTCGGCAAGTTTACTGTGCCAGACTTTATCGGCGACCGTTACTATTCACGCACCGCGCGTTTAGTGGCAATCTTATGTGCCATCTTCATTTGTTTTACGTACATTGCAGGGCAAATGCGTGGTGTAGGCGTTGTATTCTCACGTTTCTTAGAAGTTGAAATTGAAACTGGCGTTTACATTGGTATGGTTATTGTCTTCTTCTATGCGGTACTCGGTGGTATGAAGGGCATTACTTATACCCAAGTAGCACAGTACTGTGTACTGGTATTTGCTTACCTTGTTCCTGCCATCTTTATCTCTATGATGATGACGGGTCACTTCTTCCCACAAACAGGCTTTGGCGCGACATTAATTGGCAGCGATGGTGTATACGTACTTGATAAACTGGACGGTTTAAGTGCTGAACTTGGCTTTGCACAATACACTGAAGGCTCTAAGAGCATGATTGATGTGTTTGCTATTACTGGTGCCTTAATGGTTGGTACTGCCGGTCTTCCTCATGTAATCGTACGCTTTTTCACTGTACCTCGCGTTAAAGATACGCGTATTTCAGCGGCATGGACTTTAGTATTCATTGCGATAGTTTACACAACAGCACCAGCGGTTGCAGCATTTGCCCGTGTTAACATGATTGATACCATAAATGGTAAAGACGGAAGTGGTACTGAATACGCTGAAGCACCAGTATGGGTAAAAAATTGGGAAAGAACGGGCTTAATCACTTTTAATGATAAAAACGGTGATGGCAAAATGTTCTACACAGCAGGTAAAATTGATGATCCAAACAGCGCTAACGAAGTTAACGTTGACCGCGACATCATGGTACTTGCTAACCCTGAAATTGCTAACTTACCAGCATGGGTCGTGGCACTTGTGGCCGCCGGTGGTATTGCTGCGGCACTATCAACAACCGCAGGCTTATTATTAGTTATTTCGACTTCGGTATCGCATGATTTACTTAAGCGGACCTTAAAACCAGACATTAGCGATAAACAAGAGTTACTCGCAGCGAGGTTGGCTGCCATGGTTGCGATTGTTATCTCCGCTTACTTTGGTATTAATCCGCCTGGATTCGTGGCGTCGGTGGTGGCATTTGCATTCGGCTTGGCCGCAGCAAGTTTCTTCCCGGCGATCATTATGGGTATCTTCTCTAAGAAGATGAATAAAGAAGGTGCGGTTCTAGGTATGGTTACAGGTATTACCTTTACTGCGGCATATATCATCTTCTTCAAGTTCATCAGCCCAGAACTGAATAGCCCTGAGCATTGGTTCTTAGGTATTTCACCAGAAGGTATTGGTCTAGTTGGTATGCTTATTAACTTTGCAGTTGCTGCAATCGTGGTTAAGTTTACCGCTGATACACCGCTTGAAATTCAAGAAATGGTTGAAGGCATTCGTAATCCTAAAGGGTCTAGTGAAGCTCACGCTCACTAACAACGCTGATACTCTATTAATTAATATTGATAGATCCAAAAGCCCGACTTAAGTCGGGCTTTTTATTTATCGTTGATAGCAGTACAGTGATTGTACGATTGTTTTTTGCGAGTAGACAAATGAATAATGAGCAACAGGAAGTCGCCCAGTTTGTGCTAGCACAAATGCCATTTAGCGACCTTGATAGCAGCGCAACAGATTACTTTATAAAACATCTCGATGTTATTTATCTAACCCGTGAAAACCAAACGCAATGGCTGCAATCAGCCTCACCTAAGCTGTTTTTAATTCGCTCTGGTTTGTATGACTTAGTGGATGCAAAAGGCGATGTGATCACTCGTTTAGCACAAGGCGATTATTTTGGCTTTCCTTCACTGCTGACCGGCGAGGCAATTCAAAACCGTTTAGAAGTGCAAAAAGAGGGCATAGTTTATATGCTCAACCAAGATGCTTTCGACTACTTACGCCGTGAATATAAAACGTTTGAGCAGTATTTTGTTCGCGCGCATGCAAATCGGCTGCTTTCTTCACATTATAAAAGCCAAAACGATAGTTGGTCTGAACGTAAGATATCTGAACTGATGTCACGTAAAGCGGTCACTTTGTCGCCTGATGCAAGTATTCGCCAAGCAGCTAAAAAAATGAAAGAGCACGGCGTTTCGTCGATTATGGTGACAGAATTTGAACGCTTGGTTGGTGTGGTTACAGATCGCGATTTACGCAACCGGGTATTAGCCGATGAAATCGATCCCAAACAAGCGGTTAGCACTATCATGAGTGTCAAACCCAAGTTTATTTTTGAAAATAACCGTGTTTTTTCAGCGCTGCATTTAATGCTCAAACATAATATTCACCATTTACCAGTGTTGGATGAACACCATAAAGCGTTGGGCATGATCACCAGCACTGACTTATTACGTCAGCAAAAGAGCGATCCCGTTCAATTGATTGGCCGTATTTATAAAGCTCGCAGTGTCGCCGATTTAAAGCGTTATGCGGCAGAAGTACCAGAATTACTGCGTAGTTTTTCTCATAATATTGATGATATATCTTTAATAGGTAAATTACTCAGTGGCTTAACTGATGCGTTAACCTCACGACTAATATATTTATTCCAAGAAGAGTGCGGTGCCGCTCCTACTAGCTTTAGTTTTATTTGTTTTGGCTCTCAAGCGCGTGAAGAGCAAACCTTACATTCTGATCAAGATAACGGCTTATTACTACCTGATGACTTAAGCGAGCAACATCAAGATTACTATCGCCGCATGGGGGAGTTTGTTTGCGAACAGTTGGTTGAGTGCGGTATTAAACGCTGCCCAGGTAATATTATGGCAAGCAGCGAATTATGCAGAATGAGTATATCGGATTGGTGTGAGCGCTTTTTTAACTGGATCAAAAGCCCGACACCTGAAGCAATGCTCAACTGTAAAATATTTTTTGATTTACGTTTTATTGAAGGCTCAACGGCACTTTACACTGCATTTTGTGAGCAACTAACCCGAATTTCTCGCAACGAATTATTTTACGCCGCAATGGCAACGGATATTAAATCGAATTCTGTGCCGATAGGGTTATTTAATCAATTCAAGTTAGAAAAAGATGCTAAGCAACATAGATACATTGATTTGAAAAAGCGTGGTGTGGTTATCATCAATGACATTGTGCGCTTGTATGCGTTAAAAGCAGGCATACGCCGAGCAAACACCCAAGAGCGCTTAGATGCATTGCTGAAACACTCATTGTTAAGTAATCACGATGTATATAATTTGAAAGACTGCTGGCGATTTTTAACTCAATTACGTTTACGTACACAAATAAATGAAGAAGGACTACCGAGTAACTGTATTAATCCAGATAGGTTAAACTCGCTAGAGCGCCATCAATTAAAAGAAGCGTTTTATTTACTCAAGCTCGCACAACAAGCTGCGGCATTTAAGTTTGCTCGTGGAAGTTTATAAATATGTGTTTTGCTATGAATAAGGTGACAAGCTAAGTGGTTAAACGTTGGTTGAGTCGTTATTTAGCACGTAAGCGATTACTTGCTCAAAACGCACTAGTACAGCGCTATATAGTGATTGATTTAGAGTTGACTGGACTGGATCCAAAACTGCATGAAATCGTCTCGATTGCGTGGGTGTTGATAGAAAAGCAATGCATTAAATTGAGCCAAGCTCAGCACGCCATAAATAAAGAAGTGCTGCGCCTTGAGCAAAGTCCTGTTTATCATGGAATTGCCCAGCAAGATGTCGCTAATGGAAAAAGCTTAGCGGCTATTTTAGCTAAGCTAAGCGCTCATTTTTCGGATGCTATTTTGGTGTTTCATAATGCTACTTTAGATTGGGGATTTTTAAAGCAGGCATTTCAAGCACATAATATTGATGTGCAGCCTTTATTGATTATTGATACTTTTCAGATTGAAAAAAAGCGCCTGCACCAACAAGGCTATGAAATAGGCTTAGACGATTTAACTCTCAGTGCCTGCAGGGCGCGGTATGAGCTACCTCATTATGGTTGCCATCATGCACTTACCGATGCCATGGCTACCGCTGAATTACTGTTAGCACAATGCCATCAAATAAGCTGCGGTAAGAAGTTGAAATTGGCTGCGCTGGTTTAAAGTGATGCTAGCTTGAGTATTGTCGTAATTTATCGTAGCTGAATGACTGCTATAATTAGCATCTAAATCAACTCATAAGTATTAATTTTTATTTTCAAAAATAGGCTCTTATAGTGCGGTTATTCGGTACTGTGCTTGCTATTATAGGAGGCTGTTATTTTACTTTCTCGTTTGGTTTTTTATCTATGAAAAATAATTTACTGCCATCTTTAGCTGGCGTTTTAGTAAGCTTGTTTGTTGTATGGTGGCTACATGGGTTTTTATTGGTTGACCGCTGTTTAGACAGTGGTGGAGCTATTAATCATAAAACAAACTTATGCGTGGGCGCAAACGAGCAAATAATAGAACTTGCTACACCGTCAGGTATGTTAGTTATTTATGGTGTGGTGATTATGGCTTTGTCGCTATCAGTCAGTGTACTGCTGAAAAAGCTAGGTAAGCGCTAAGTTTTGAATTGAAGAGCGAACACGGCAGTTCGCTCTTAACTTTGAATGCTAACTGATAAAGCTCGCTGGCATTTTCACAGCAATTACGCTGCCTTTAACACAGATCACGTTGTTCGCTGATAGCGTGATGTCGACAATCACTTTGTTGGGTTTTACTTCAATGAAGCTACCTATTAGCTGCAGCTCTACCCCCATTGGAGTCGGCGCTAAAAAGTTAACATTTAAAGCCCCTGTAACAAAACGAAATGCAGGTTGAGTCCCCATCTCTCGCTCTGCATATCGATAAGCTATAGCAGCGGCACTGCCTGTACCATGGCAGTCAATCAGGGACGCAAGCAGCCCACCATAAACAAAGCCAGGGATTGCTGTATGGCAAGGTTGCGGCGTAAAGTGGGCGATAGTTTTATCGATATTGCCTTGATTTTGCTCATCCTGATACCAATAACTTTTTAATTGGTGACCCTGCTCATTGTTTTTGCCACAGCCATAACAATGGCTGAGCTCATCGGGGTAATAATCTTGAAAGGCTATATTGTTCATTAAAACTCCTAGTTCTAATTGGGTTATCCGATGACTCGTTGATCATCAATCACTTTGCCATCATCAGCTAAGCTGCCTAGCTCGACCAACTCAACACTGCCATTTAATTTTGTGTATTGTTTTAAGTTATCTAGCAATACGCCGGTGAGTTCCAGTTTAGTTAGCTCTGATTGGTCTTGATCGTATTCACACAATAGCTGCATTTTGTCTTGATGATCTTGTAGCTTGACCACTAAGCGCATTTTCTTTATCCCCTTAACACTGAGTCTAATTCGCTCTATTTGTTGAGGATGAACAAACATACCTTTTATTTTCGTGGTTTGATCGGCTCTACCTAACCAACCTTGAATGCGCATGTTAGTCCGACCACACGCACTTTGCCCTGGCTTGATAGCCGATAAGTCACCGGTTGCAAAACGGATTAACGGATAATCAGTATTGAAACTTGTAATAACCACTTCACCAATCTCACCATCTGCGACTGGAGTGAGGCTGCCTGGGCGCACAATTTCGACAATTAAATCTTCAGCGATAATTAACCCATCGTCAGCAATGGTTTCATAGCCAATTAAGCCTACATCGGCACTTGCGTAAGTCTGTAAGGTGTTGATACCTTGTTGTTTAAACGACTCGCGCAGTTCATGAGATAATGCCTCTCCAGTCACCAGTGCTTTTTTGAGGCTGCTAACGTCACGTTTAGTTGCCTGCGCTTTATCCAGTAATATTTTTAAAAAAGAGGGAGTGCCACAATAACCTTGCGGGTGTAAATCTTCTATTACGTCAAGTTGTTGATCTGTTTGCCCTGGGCCTGCGGGTATAACCACACAGCCACACGCACGCGCCCCTGAATCAAGAATAAAACCGCCAGGAGTCAAATGGTATGACAAACAATTTTGTACTAACTCACCTGCTCTAAACCCCGCAGCATGAAAGGCTTGGCCCATTCGCCACCAATCTTGCTGGCAATTTTCAGGGTCATAAATAGGCCCCGGTGATTGAAAAATTCGATTTATATGGCCACTTTTAGATGCGAGACCGCCAAGCGGAGGCTGTTGCTTTTGTATGTCTAAAAGGTCAGATTTTCTGGTGATCGGCAAAGTCGCTAGTTGTGAGCGAGTAGTGATATTCGTGGCATCAATGTTCGCTAATATAGCCTGATAATAGGGGCTGTTATTTTTTGCATAGGTAATAAAGTCAGCTAAACGGGACAATAAATTTTGTTCTCTGGTTTCAGAGTGTTGATGTTCATTGGCATGATAAAAATGGCTCATAATAGCTCCAGTAACATAGAAAAAGTAGAGAGATAGATAGGTTGATTACAACCAGCGTTTGCGACGTTTATATGACTTAAGATCTTTAAAGCTTTTACGTTCTTCGTTACCTCCACCGAGGTAAAACTCTTTTACATCTTCGTTGTTTAAAAGCTGCTCTTGTGTGCCATCTAATACAACTTTCCCTGATTCAATGATGTAACCATAATTAGCCGCTCTCAGTGCATAGTTGGCATTTTGTTCTACCAACAGCATAGTAATACCTTGATCTTGGTTAATCTTTTTTATGATTCCGAACACTTCTTTAACCAATAATGGCGATAACCCCATCGATGGCTCATCGAGGCAAATCATCTTTGGACGTGCCATTAATGCACGGCCAATTGCCAGCATTTGTTGTTCGCCACCTGATAAATATCCAGCTAAGCCTGTGCGTTCTTTTAAGCGAGGGAAATAGTGGTACACCATTTCAATGTCTTGATTTATTTGTGCGTCTTTGCGGGTAAAGGCGCCGAGTTTTAAGTTTTCTAGAGAGGTCATATCTTCGATGATACGACGCCCTTCCATAACCTGAAACAATCCACTGCGCACCACATCTTCGGCATTTTTATTGTCTATTCGTTCGCCCATAAAGGTAATGTCGCCTTTAGTGACTTCGCCATTTTCAGTTTTTAATAAGCCAGAAATGGCTTTTAAGGTGGTTGATTTTCCTGCGCCATTTGGCCCAAGTAGGGTGACTATTTCACCCTCTGGCACATCTAAACTAACACCACGTAAAACTTGGATGACTTCATCGTAAACAACTTCAATATTGTTAACGCTTAGAATTGGTGATGCAGGTTGTATTTTTATAGCTGCTTGTGACATAGCTAACTCCGTGAAAAATTAATAATTTATCAGCGGATGAAAATAACGAGATGCTTCATCCGCTGCTATGTTTAACGAGCTATTAAAAACCTAACCACGCATCACGGCGCTCAATGGTTACCAGTGATAACTCTTCAACGACGACATTGCCTTCGTTATAGTTGCCTTTGTAAATGTAAACTTGGTTAGTGCCACGGTGATCTTGTTCACTCCAGTTGCCCGCAAGGCATACGCCTTCAAGTCCTGCTGGTACCCAATCTTTACGGGCATACATGGCTTTTTTAATATTTTCACCGGTTATTCCGCCGTTATCTTTTGCCCATTCCATAGCCTCTTTCATAAAGAATGTTGAGCACACGCCACGAATGTAATGATGAACACGCTCTTCTTGGCCTGAAGGGTCTGATTGTTTTGAAATCTCCCTAACGAGTTTCATGCCAGGTACTTGATCAGTCCAAAACGGCGTCATAGCTGGAAATACATAATCTTTAATGCCTTCGCCCGCAGCTTGGAATATTTTTTTATCGCCCCCCCATATATTCGACATAAACTGAATATCGGTACCAACGGTGTTACATGATTTAACTAAAGACAATACTGAACCACCTAGATTGCCTATATATCCGTAATTTGAGCCTGAGCTTTTTAAGCTTAAACATTGCGCTTTAAAATCACCTGGTTTCATCGAAATAACAACCGCAGGTTGTACATCAAAGCCTAATTCGGTGGCGTACTCTGCACAGGCTTCTTTCGGTGCATTAGGGAAGGGGTGATTTGCACCAATATGAGTAAACTTAGGTTTGCCTTTGCCCCCCTTTTTTTGCCAGTCCTCAGCTGCCCACTGGACTAAACCGCGGCACGCATCTGAATAGGATGCGCCGTAAAAAAAGTTATAAGGAGCTGGTTTCTTTGTATGTGGGTTTTTACCCATAGGATCCGTTAAGTGGCCAGAGTAAGACGCTGAAAATACTGGTAGTTTATCTTTGGCTACAAATGAGATCAGTGCTTCGGTATCAGCGGTGCCCCAGCCTTGCATGGCAACCATGTTTTTACGCGAATGCCACTTTTTATAAGCGGCAATCGCTTGCGGCACTTTGTAAGCGTAATCAATTGTTTCATATTCGAGTTTAGTGCCATTGATGCCACCATTTTCGTTAATGTAAGCTAGGGAATCACGCACGCCGTCAGCGTAATTTTTACCAACAAAAGCTGTCGGGCCACTCATATCAGCTAGATGACCAACAAAGACTGAGTCTTCAGCGAATGTTTGTTGGCTGGTGCACAGCGCGCTTACTATTAATAGAGACGTTAATTTTGCCTTATGATTGTGCATAACTATTTCCTTTTTCTTTTTATGGCTAGATTGCCAATTATTTACGCATTAATGATGCTCATGTGTGTTGTATATGCTTAAGTTAGTGTCTATTGATTAGTACGAGAACGGGTAAAACTTCCAATAGTTTTTAATTTGTGCCCAGCGGTGTGCCATGCCTTGCGGCTCAAAAATAAGGAATAAGATAATCACTAAGCCAATGGCCATTTCTTTGATATAGGCCAGGCCATCAACCACCATTGGAATATTGCCCCAGTCGGTCATTTTCATTAAACCTACGCCGCTTTCGAGCACTTCAGGTAAAAACACCATAAATACCACACCCATTAAGGTGCCTTTAATTGAACCCAAGCCGCCGATGATGATCATGGCTAAAAATTGAATCGACATAAATAAGGTGAAGCCTTCGGCAGAAACATAGCCTAAGTAATGGGCATATAAGGCACCGCCAATACCGGCATAAAAAGACGATATACCAAAAGAGAGTAAGCGATATTTATTGAGCTTGATACCCATGATCTCAGCTGATAGATAATGGTCACGTACTGCAACAAAGGCGCGACCATCACGACTGCGCATCAGATTACAGCCCCAAATATACATAATAACTAAGGCTGCTAAGGCGATATAAAAGAAGCTTTCATCGCTATTAAAAACAAAGCCAAATATACTAATTGGGTCGGCAGATGAGCCGGCAGAACCACCAGAAAACCAGTCAGCACGGGCAAAGAAGTCTTCTAAAATAAACTGCGCAGCCAGTGTGGCTATAGCTAAGTACAAGCCTTTAATTCTTGAGGCCGGTAAACCAAACATCATGCCTACAGCCATTGTTAAAAAACCAGCCAGTGGAATACACAGCAATACAGGAATACCAAAGGAGATATTGAGCCATGCTGATGCAAAAGCACCAAAGCCAAAAAATGCGCCATGACCTAATGAAATTTGTCCGGTGTAACCGACCAAAATATTGAGCCCTAGTGCGGCTATCCCTAAATATGAAATTTGAATAAATAGGGTTAGGTAATATGCATCGACTAAGTATGGCGCTGCACATAATAGGGCAATTGCGAAAATTGCCACATTTTTGATGGTTGTTGTTTCAAAAATTGTATTATCTTGTTTATAACTGGTGCGGAAATCGCCGCAGGGTCTCATGGTTAAACTGGACATAATAAACTCCTAAAATTTACCTTTATCTGCACTTGTTAGGCGCTATTGATGCACCTAAATCGGCTTGTTTAAATACGTTCAATATCTTTTGTGCCGAACAAACCGTATGGTTTGAACCAAAGGATGACGAGCAACACGTAAAATGGTGCGATGTCATACATATTGCCAACATGCAGATATTGGCTGTCGAAAAACTCAGCGACATTCTCTAATACACCAATGATCAAACCACCGACAATAGCGCCGATGATAGAATCTAAACCGCCAAGAATAACTGCAGGGAAAACTTTGATACCAATTAATGACAGTGAATTTGAAACCCCGTTTACCATGCCAATAACAATTCCAGCTGTGGCTGAAACCGTAGCAGCAATACCCCAGCTCATAGCAAAAACTTGTTTTACCGAAATACCTAAGCTTTGTGCAATCTGTTGATCAAAGGCTGTGGCTCGCATTGCTAAACCGTATTTTGAATGTTTAAAGAATAGATAGAAGGCAACCATAATTATTAAGGCGATTATGGTGCTCATTAAGTAAGCGGCTTCAATGTTCAAGCCAAATATTTGGATGCTATTAGTGGTAAATACTTGCGGGTAACTTTGCGCTGAAACACCAAAAATCCATTTCATCAAGGCTTGAAAAAAGATTGATAAGCCAATGGTGATCATGATCACTGAGATTATAGGTTCACCTATCATCGGGCGTAAAACAATCATTTGCAGCAGCACACCAAAGATTGCCATAAAGGCCATTGTCAGTAAAAAGCCCACTACAAAAGGCAGCTCTAAATAAATCAGTACTGCCCAGCATACCCAGGCACCCACTAATAAAAACTCACCTTGGGCAAAGTTTACAATTTGCGTTGATTTGTACACTAATACAAAGCACATCCCAACGACGCCATAGAGTAAGCCGACAATTAAACCATTGACGATTAGTTGAATTAGCAATTCAAAATTCATGAGACTCTCCGTGTTATGTTGATAGTGTTATCAGCAGCCGTGCAGGCTGTTTCGATCAGCGAAGTGACTTTAAGCTGGGTTTGAATACGGGTTTTAGTACCATCTTGAAATACCACCATGGTATCAATATCAACATTTTCCTTGTTGTCATAAATGGATGAAATAATGTCGCCATATTTATCCGCAATAACACTACGGCGAACTTTACGGGTTCGTGTTAATTCGCCATCATCGGCATCAAGTTCTTTGTAAAGTAATAAAAATTTATGGATTTTTTGTGATTCAGGAAGTGACTCATTGACGCGCATTATTTCTTCGCCAATTTTTTCGTACACTTCAGGCAGGGTTGATAAGTTGGTGTAGTTGGTAAACGACAGCCCTTGTTGCTCAGCCCATTTCGCAACAATACTAAAACGAATACAAATGATGGCTGATAGATAAGGCTTTGCTTTACCTAAAATAACGGCTTCGCCAATAAATGAAGAAAACTTAAGTTTGTTTTCTATATATTGAGGAGAATATTGTGCGCCGTCGCTGGTGCAAGCGAGATCTTTGATCCGATCAATCACCACTAAATGGCCAGACGGTTTAAAGTAACCGGCATCACCTGTTTGCATCCAGCCGTCAATCACGTCTTCATCATAGGCTTGTTGATTATTAAGGTAGCCACTAAACATTCCGACTGTTTTAGCAATAACTTCGCCAATACCGGCTTTATCGGGATTAATGACTTTAATTTGTGCATTATCAAACGCGACGCCAACACTGTCGTAGTCAACATCGGCTTCATGATGGATGGTGTAAGCTCCGCACATTTCTGTTTGGCCGTAGAGTTGGCGTAAAGGCACACCAATGGTTTGGAAAAACTTAAAGGTGTCAGGCCCCATCGCAGCTCCGCCGGTGGCAGCCGATTTTAAGAATGAAAAACCGAGTCGATCACGAAGTGCTTTTAGCAGTAGAATTTCAGCTAGCCATGATTTTTTGCCTGTTACTTGGCTTTGCTCAGCCAGCTTCATGGCAAAATTAAATAGCTTTCTTTTAAAAGGTGTTGAATCCATCATACGGGTTTGTACGTCAGCTAAAATGCCTTCCCATACCCGTGGTGCTAATAGTACAAAGCTGGGGCCAATTTCTCGTAGGTCAGCCATGAGTGTTTCTTGTTCTTCAACAAAATTTACAATTTGACGGGCGATCAGTGCTTGGCCAATTGCATAGACTTGCTCCATGATCCAAGGTAAGGGCAATACAGATACATAGTTGTCGCCAGCTTGACGCGGGTCAGCACGTAAATATGAACTACAGTGCTTAATAAAATTGCCACCATTGAGTAGGGCAATTTTGGGTTTTGATGTGGTACCTGAAGTGGTGCAGTAAATAGCAATGTCGTCAGGGGCTGAGGCATCTATCATGGCTTGATAACGATCAGGGTATGCTTGTTCGAGTTCTTGGCCCAGTGTGTATAGGGTATTGATATCTATAAGTCGCGAGTCGTTGTATTTGCGCATACCTCTTGGGTCGCAATAAACAATGAATTTTACTTGCTCTATGCCATCACCTAAATCAAGTAATTTATCGCATTGCTCTTCGTTTTCAGCAATCACAACGGTTGCGCCACTGCTAGCGAGTAAATAGATTACTTCGTCATGCATTGAATCTTGATAAATACCTAATGAATGGCAACGTAAAGCGTGAGCAGCAATTTCGCCCCATATCCATTCTGGGCGGTTATCACCAAGTAAGGCAATGGTATCATCTGTATTCACGCCTTTGTTACTCAACGCGAGCGACAACCACTTTACTTTATTGTTATATTCGGCCCAGCTGAACTCGTTCCAAATACCAAACTCTTTTTCTCGCATCGCCACCATATCAGGCCAATGCGTGGCATTGTGTTGTAGAATTTTGGGGAAGGTATTCAGTTCACCCATCTCAAAATCTTGATTGATTTGGCTAGTCATTAACTTACCTCCTCTAAGGTGGCTGGCTCTGCGTCGTCTTCAAGACCAAGGTAGGCACGTTTAACATAGGGGTCAGCCATGACTTCGTGTGGTAAACCAGAAATTAATTTTTTACCAAAATCCAGCACCATAACTTCATGAGAAATATCCATTACAACTCCCATATCATGTTCAATCATAACGACCGTAATACCGAATTCTTCATTTAAATCGAGGATGTATCTGGCCATGTCTTCTTTTTCTTCCAGATTCATTCCAGCCATTGGTTCGTCAAGTAAAATCAGTTTTGGGTTTAGAGCCATTGCACGAGCTAATTCAACGCGTTTACGAAGCCCGTAAGACAAGGTGCCAGCGATGGATTTTCTGATATGAGAGATCTCAAGGAAGTCGATCACTTCTTCTACTTTTCTACGGTGAGCGAGTTCTTCTTTTTGCGCCCCAGAAGCCCAATATAACGGCCCTGTTAACCAATTGTTTTTTAATAAGTGATGGCGACCAACCATAATATTATCGAGCACTGACATATGGCCAAATAAGGCTAAGTTTTGAAAAGTACGGCCCATACCTAAGTCTGCGCGGTCATTGGGTTTTAAGTGGGTAACATCTTGATCTGCAAAGGTGATTTTTCCACTGTTAGGTTGATAGCGGCCAGAAATGCAATTGAGCATTGATGTTTTACCAGCCCCATTTGGGCCAATAATTGAAAATACAGAGCCTTTAGTCACCGAAAAACTAACATCTGTTAAGGCTTTAACACCACCAAAGGCTAGCGATATTTGCTCTATATTGAGTATCGATGTTGTCATACTCATACTCCTAAATTTAACTGAGAATAAAAATGAATAACGAATGCGTTGAAAAATAAGAGGGGGTGAACCCTCTTTAAAATGTATTAACGGTTGGGGTCGTTATTACACACAACAAACATTAGAAAGTGTTCTGTCAGCTAGAGGATGTATCTCATTGTGGCTTGTAGGTAATTTGAATCTTTATCTAACTCATCAATTGAAAAGTTACCGACTTCAATACCCACTTCGAGTTCTTTAGTTAAGTTTTGAAAGAGGTTTATACCCCATTGCGTACGCTCACGATTGGATACATCTCCATCAACTTTGCCGTACAGCACGCTTGAACGCAGTGAATCATTCCAAAAATGACGATAGGCAACTAATACAGAGGTAATATCTTCAACTTCTTCACCATAGAGATCTTTAACAGCCGCAGCCCCTACATAGCGGCCTAAATCACCTTTATGAATTTGTAGGCGTAAGTCATCTTTTCCTGTTGTTTTAATTCGTGCCGCAACAGATGCGCCAAAGGCGCTTTCAGTGTTACCTGATAAGGTATGTAATTGCCGTGCTAAGCCAGAAATAGAGACATTGCCCCAATCACCTTTGATGTTATAGCGTGCGATTAAATCAGGAATATTATCGTTTGCGGTATCGCCCCCCCAGCTCTCAGGATTTTCAATGGATACTTGGAAGTTGCCCATGTTATAACGTACTTGTCCTTGACGAATAAATACTAGACCTGTTGTTGCGCCAGCAAAATCGGCAGTTTCAGGAATTGCGCTAGTATTCATAAAGGTTGACCAAGTTTGGCCAACAGTGAGATCTTTGTAGTTTATAAAAGCATGTCGGATGCGCGGGTTAGCTGAGTTAGAGACAATTTCATTACCGCCGCCGCCCCAAAAATCCATTTCGATGAAGCCTGTTATCTCGCCGTGTTGGTATTTAGTATTGAAACGGGTTTCGTTAGCAAAGATACGAAACTGGGATGCGTCTTCTTCTAAAGCAATGCCATCACCAATCCAGTAATCACGATAGGCAATGTCACCGTCAACGTATCGTGCATCAATTTTAATGTAGCCACCGAAGGTTAATTTATCGTTTTCAGTTATGTTGATCTCGTAGCCTGCCAGTGCGGATGTACTGGCAGTAAGAAAAGCAGATGTAAGCAGTAATTTTTTATATTGTGTGTTGAACATCGACCAAATTCCTTTGTTATTATGTGTGATTCATACTAGGTGAGTCGAAAAAATCAACAATTGTAAATAAGGGCTAGTACCTTGCGCTTAGTCCTTTAGTCCAATGTTATATGCTGTGTTTTACGGGCAAAGTAAGCATTGAAAATAATAATAAATACAATTTGATACAAAGAAGAGCGCGATGTTTTCTAATTGGTTGTTGGTTAGTGTAAGTATTGGTTACATTAGTTTGTTATTTCTAATTGCCCACCTTGGGGGCAAGTATCGACATAAGCTAGTTGCCAAACAGCATGCTATTATTTATGCCTTATCATTAGGGGTTTACTGTACGTCTTGGGGGTTTCTAGGTACTTCAGCGCAGGCGGCAAATAGCTCTTTTTCTTATATTTCGGTTTATTTAGCCCCTATTTTATTATTTATATTTGCTTGGCCTTTTATTCAGCGGATCATAAAAACCTGCCTCAAACTCAAAAGTACTTCCATTGCTGATTTACTTTCGGCTCGGTTTGGTAAATCACAAAGCTTAGCCTTGTTGGTAACGTTAGTGGCCATGATTGGCACCTTGCCTTATATTGCTTTGCAGCTTAAAGCGATTGTTTACTCTTATAAAATTTTACAGCAAAGCCAAGATTTTCCGATTTGGCAATTAGGTTTAATCGTTAGCCTGATTTTAGCTGGATTCACCATTATCTTTGGCATTCGAACTATCGATGTAACAGAGCGTCATCCCGGCGTCATGATAGCGATTGCCTTTGAATCGTTAGTTAAACTGATCGCTTTTTTACTTGTTGGCTTATTTGTATCATTTGTTATTTATGATTCCCCCGCTGATATTTGGCAAAAGTCACAAGATTACGTGTCCTTATCGCAGCAGTTTGAAAGCTATAACCTAGTAGGTATGGTGGGTTTATTGATCATCGTTATGTCAGCTTTTTTATGTTTACCAAGGCAATTTCAAGTTATGTTTGTTGAAATTAAAGAGCAAAAAACCAGTAATTTAGCACGTTGGTTATTGCCTATTTATATCTTGGTATTCGCATTTTTTGCAGGCCCTATAGGCCTTGCTGGCACATTAAATTATGGTCACTCTTTAGACCCTGACGCGTATGTTTTATTTTTGCCCGCTTATAACGGCCAAGAGTGGTTGTCGCTATTTGCATTTTTAGGAGCGGTTTCTGCGGCAAGTTCAATGGTAATTGTATCGACCATTGCTTTGAGTACTATGCTCAGTAATGAAATTGTTTTTCCATTAATTTTTAAATTAGCACCTCGTAAGCACCACGACTTTTTACACTTTCAATCCCGATTATTATTGATCCGAAAAATATTAGTGGTGGTGGTTATTGCACTTAGTTATTGCATGTTACTGGTATCTCCCCCTGATACGCTGGCATCACTTGGGGAGGTTGCGTTTGGCGCGATTGCGCAAATAGGGCCTGCATTGGTTGCTGCTTTTTTTTGGCGAAGAGCAACTCAAAAGGGCGTTTTTTGGGGCATGTTTTGTGGTTTCTCTATTTGGGCACTGTTTAATTTATTACCACAGCTTGGGTTTTATGCACACCCGTTAAGCAATACAAATTGGCCTGCTACAACGGTGGCTACCTTGTTTGGCTTGGCTATTAACCTTATTGTGCTGTTTATTGTTTCACAGCTTACTCGGCAAAATATTCGCGAAGAAATGCAGAGTAAATATTTCTATGAAACCGATAATAAACAAGATTCACATCTGCCTAAACAACCAAAAATAGATCGTCAGGAACTCGAGCTGTTAATTGCTCGCTTTATTGGTCAAGACAAAGCAGCCGAGTGCTTTGCTGAATTTAATCAATCACATAAAATTAAAAAGCATAAAACCTATAATGAGGCTTTATTACTGCATGCAGAGCAGACATTAGCGAGTGTAATGGGCTCGGCATCAGCCAAATTGGTGATTTCTTTTGCTTTGGCTGGTCGTGATATCGCATTTGATCAAGTTGCTAAAATTGTTGAGGATAACTCTACTCAACAACTTGAATTTAGTCGTTCAGTATTGCAAGGAGCGATTGAAAATACCAGTGAAGGGATCTCTGTGATAGATGCTAATTTGAATTTAGTAGCATGGAATAAGCAGTATCTAGATATTTTTAATTACCCTAAAAATTTAATCTATATTGGTTGCCCAATTAGCCAGTTGATCCGCTTCAACCTTAGCAATCAAAATCGCTATATACATAATATTGAGGGGCAGGTTAATAAACGTCTTGAGTACTTAAAAGCCGGTAGTAAGCATAAATCAGAGCGAAAGTTAGCCAATGGTAAGGTGCTGTTAATTGAAGGGAACCCAATACCTGGTGGAGGATTTGTGATGATTTTCTCAGATATTACGGAGTTTCGCCGAGCAGAAAATTATTTAAAAGAAGAAAACACCGATCTTGAAAGTCGTGTTCTTGCGCGCACGACAGAATTAGAACTAGCAAACTTAGAGCTTGAAAAAGCCAATCGAGAACTCGCTGATGCAAGGTTAAAAGCAGAGCAGGCTCATTTGAAAAAGAGTCAATATTTAAGAGCCTGTAGTCATGATCTTTTGCAACCATTGTCGGCTGCTCGGTTGTTTTCTTCTGCGGTATGTTTGAGCCCTAGAGTGTCAATACAAGAGCGTGAGCAAATTAAGAAAATTGATAATTCGTTAGAGATAGCAAATAACCTATTACTTGATTTAAATGAAATTGCGCGGATTGAAAGTGGCAATATCACCCCTGTTTTCAATGACATTGCACTGGAGCGGGTATTTAGTATGTTGCATTCGGAGTTTTCTGCCTTGAGTAAAGATTATAAAATTGATTTTCGCTGTCACTCAAGTCAATTATTTATCCGCACAGATCTAACTTTGCTAACGCGGATTGTGCAAAACTTTTTAAGTAATGCATTTCGCTATGCAAATAACGGTAAAGTATTGCTGGGTTGTCGTCGTAAGGGCAATTACTTAAGTATTCAAGTAATTGATAACGGACCTGGCATCCCCGAAGATAAGCAGCAAGAAGTATTTGAACAATTTACACAATTATCGACGCAAATGATTGGCCCTAAAGGCTTGGGGTTGGGTTTAAATATTGCACAAAGCCTGGCTAATATTCTTGAGCATAAGGTTGGCTTGGTATCAGAGCCTGAGCATGGCTGCTTGTTTAGCGTTGAAGTACCGATTGTAAACCGTGTACAGCAAACAAAGCCGACACTTGCCCCTAAGAATATGACTTTGCAAGGAGTTGGGGTGCTATGTATTGATAACGAAAAAGATGTTATTGCAGGTATGACCGAGCTTTTAACAGCCTGGAAATGTCGTGTATTTACCGCGACAACCGCAGCTGAGGCGTCTGCACTTTATAAAACACATGAAGATGAAATTGATATTCTCTTAGTTGATTATCAACTTAGTGCTGAACCAATGTTCCCCGCTAACCCTTTGCATATTGTAACAGTAGACTACTCTGAGCGTCAGGAGCAAAAGCCTCACTCGGAGCATCTTGATGGCTGTAATGGCATTGAATTAATCAAGCGTATTCGAGCAATCAGCCAGTATCCATTACCTGCGATTTTAATCACCGCAACAACTGATGAGTTAGTGCAAGTACAGGCAAAGCAAGCCGATATTGGCTATTTGCGGAAAATCATCAAGCCCGTCGCATTACGGGCGTTGATGAGTGCTTTATTAACTAAACAGCTAGAAAAAAATTATAATAGTTAATGGCGATGAAAAGGTGAAAGTGATGCTTGTGCCAGTTGCTGCTCGTTTAATAAAATCACGGCTTGAGTTCGACTTTTTACCCCAAGTTTTAAGTATATTGTGCTGGCATGGCTTTTGATTGTAGATTCAGACAAGCTAAGTTCGTAGGCGATTTGTTTATTTAACAAACCATCGGCAAACATGTGTAATATTTTATGCTGTTGGGGCGTTAATGTTGCTAACTTTTCTGCTTGCTGTTGCTCTGGCGTATTTTTATTGTGATCATCGGTGGGTGTCCATAGTTTGCCTTGTAGCACATCTTCTATTGCTTTTATCATCTCAGGGACGGGAGTTGATTTAGGTATAAAGCCTGCTGCACCCAGGCTCATCGCTTTGCGTATGGTATCAGGCTCTTCAAAACCTGATACGACAATCACCCCTATTTCAGGATACAGCTCACGTATATTACTCAGCGTATTAAAACCCTGTGCACCCGGAATATCAAGATCGAGTAAGATCAGATCAACATCTGTGGTGTTTGCTAATTTGTGCTCTAATTCGGGAATTGTTTCGGCTTCAAGTAGGCAAGCATTATTAAAGCTTGATTCCAGCATAAGTAATAGTGCTTGTCGAAACAGCGGGTGATCATCTGCAATTAAGATTTTTGTGTGTGTTGTCATTTTATTTCTAACCTAATGTTTAGATTAATGATCTTTTAGTTTCATCAATTGTTTTTTGATTGAATAGTGTTCGTTGTCTTGAATAAAGTAACGCTATTATAAAATAATTCAATAATAATAAACCTAAATAGCATAAATTGACTAAAATTCACTCGTGAAAATGAACCTATAAGCGCTGTTTTATTCTATGTTATGAGTAGATATCAGGAAGAAAGGAGAGGGAGTAAACATTTATTTAATCTTGCCTTTTATATTCAGATTAAAGGTCGATTACCAAAATTGCAGCATCAAAAGCAGGCTTAACACATTTATTTAACTTTCCCTCTTATAATCAAGACAAAGGTCGATTACCAAAATTGCAGCATCAAAAGCGGGCTTAAAACATTTATTTAACTTTCCCTCTTATAATCAAGACAAAGGTCGATTACAATACGCGCATCTAAAAGGCAGGTTGCCTTTATCTGCAAGCAACTAGAGTGGATTTTCTTCTTCATGGCAATCAAACTTGCAATCAATGGTTTTGGTCGAATTGGTCGAAATATTGTTCGCGCTCTTTATGAATCGGGCTTAAGCGACGAGATCAAAATTGTTGCGATTAATGAACTTGCTGATCCTCAAGGGATCGCTCATCTTCTTAAATATGATACGTCTCATGGCCGTTTTGCGTTTCCAGTTACTTTAGGTGAAGACACCTTATCGGTAGCGGGCGATACAATTGCTTTATTTGCAGAACAAAACCCGCGTGAATTACCTTGGCAGTTACTTGATGTTGATGTGGTTTTAGAATGTACTGGTGTGTATCACTCTCGTGAACATGCGCAGTTACATCTTGATGCTGGCGCAAAGAAAGTCTTATTTTCTCAGCCCGCAGATGCGGATGTTGATGCCACTATTGTTTATGGTATCAATGATGATGAACTACTCGCTGAGCATACGATTGTCTCTAATGGATCATGTACCACAAACTGTATAGTACCGGTGATTAAAGTACTTGATGATGCCTTTGGTATAGAATCAGGGGCGATTACGACTATTCATGCGTCGATGAATGATCAGCAAGTAATTGATGCTTATCATCATGATTTACGTCGTACCCGCGCTGCGAGTCAGTCGATTATTCCCGTTGATACTAAATTAGCGCGCGGTATTGAGCGTATTTTACCTAAGTTCCATGGCCGCTTTGAAGCTATTTCGGTGCGAGTACCTACTATCAATGTTACTGCGATGGATTTGAGTGTGACTGTCAACGCCGATGTTGATTTAAAAGCGGTGAATAAGGTATTAAAAGCAGCAGCGAGAGACCGCCTAGAAGGTATTTTAAGTTATACCGAAGAGCCATTGGTCTCGGTTGATTTTAATCATGACCCACATTCTTGTATTATAGATGGCACACAGACACGAGTCAGTCATAAACGACTGATAAAGTTGTTAGTGTGGTGTGATAATGAGTGGGGGTTTGCTAATAGAATGCTCGATACAGCACGAGTGATGATGGCAGCAAGTAATTAATATAAAAGTTCAAACCTAAAAATAAAACCTATATATTTCAAGTCAGTATCGTTAACTAAGGAGAAGTCCATGTCGGTCATAAATATGGCGGATTTAGATTTAAACGGCAAACGCGTGTTAATTCGTGAAGATTTAAATGTACCAGTAAAAGCAGGTAAAGTGACCTCAGATGCACGTATTCGTGCTGCATTACCGAGTATTAAATTAGCCCTTGAAAAAGGCGCTAAAGTAATGGTTATGTCACACCTAGGCCGCCCTACGGAAGGGGAATATGATGAAGCGTTTTCTTTAGCGCCAGTTGTTGATTACCTTAATGAAGCACTTGAACAAAATGTACGTCTTGAAAAAGATTACTTAAATGGCGTTGAAATTGCTGATAATGAAGTGGTCGTTTTTGAAAACGTACGCTTTAATGTTGGCGAAAGCAAAGATGACGAAGCGTTATCTAAAAAGCTTGCTGCATTATGTGATGTGTATGTAATGGATGCATTTGGTACCGCCCATCGTGCTCAAGCGTCTACCCATGGCGTTGGTTTATTTGCAGATGTTGCTTGTGCAGGCCCACTATTGGCGGCTGAATTAGAGGCATTAGGTAAAGCACTTGATAACCCAGCTCGTCCATTAGTGGCGATTGTGGGCGGCTCTAAAGTATCAACTAAACTAACAGTACTTGATTCACTTTCAACGATTGTTGATCAATTAGTCACTGGTGGCGGTATTGCAAATACCTTTATTGCTGCGGCAGGCTACCCGGTTGGTAAGTCATTATACGAAGCTGACCTAATTGATGAAGCAAATAAGCTAAGTGCGGCTGCTAAAAGTAATAATGGTGAAATACCAGTACCTACTGATGTGGTTGTTGGCAATGAGTTTTCAGAATCAGCCGTTGCAACATTAAAAGATGTTAGCGAAGTAACAGACACAGATATGATTTTTGATATTGGCCCAGATACAGCGAGCAAACTTGCAAAAATTATTGCTAATGCAGGTACTGTTGTATGGAATGGTCCGGTAGGTGTATTTGAATTTGACCAGTTTGGTAATGGCACCCGTGCTATTGCTCAAGCAATCGCTAATTCAAATGCGTTCTCAATAGCTGGTGGCGGTGATACGTTAGCAGCGATTGATAAATACGGCATTGCCGATAAAATTTCGTATATTTCAACTGGCGGTGGTGCTTTCCTTGAGTTTTTAGAAGGGAAAAAATTACCAGCAGTTGCTATGCTTGAACAACGCGCTAAGTAATTAGCGTTTACTCAATGTAGTTAGCAATCGTTAGTTTAGGCTGCTAACTACACTGAGTGTGATCAGATATTAAATACCTCTCACCCTTATTTAATAGCTGGTTTTGTATAACGGTAGATTTGGCAAGAGCCAATACTATCGAGGTGCAGTGATTGCACCGAACTCAACTATTCCGTTCGAACTAGGTAGTTTTGCGCGTGCGCAGCTATCGACAATTTGGAGAATACCAAATGGCTTTAATCAGTATGCGACAACTTCTTGATCATGCAGCTGAACATGGTTATGGCGTACCAGCATTTAACGTTAATAACCAAGAGCAGATCCGCGCTATTATGATGGCGGCTGACAAAACTAACAGCCCAGTAATTGTACAAGGTTCAGCTGGCGCTCGTGCCTATGCTGGTGCCCCATTTATACGTCATATGATTTTAGCTGCGATTGAAGAGTGGCCACATATTCCAGTGGTAATGCATCAAGATCACGGTACCTCACCTGGCGTTTGCCAACGTTCAATTCAATTAGGTTTTTCATCAGTGATGATGGATGGCTCGTTAATGAGCGATGGTAAAACACCATCATCATATGAGTATAACGTTGATGTAACGCGTAAAACTGTTGAACTTGCACACTCTTGTGGTGTGTCTGTTGAAGGCGAGTTAGGTGTGCTAGGCTCACTTGAAACTGGCGAAGCTGGCGAAGAAGATGGCGTTGGTGCTGAAGGTAAACTAACCACAGATCAAATGTTAACCGATCCAGAAGAAGCGGCCGATTTTGTAAGTAAAACCCATGTTGATGCCTTAGCGATTGCGTGTGGTACTTCACACGGCGCGTATAAATTTACACGTCCGCCAACGGATGATATTTTGGCGATTGATCGTATTAAAGCGATCCACGCACGTATTCCTAACACTCACTTAGTTATGCACGGTTCGTCATCAGTGCCGCAAGAATGGCTTGAAATCATCAACCAATATGGTGGTGAGATCCCAGAAACCTATGGTGTGCCAGTTGAGCAGATCGTTGAGGGAATTAAGTTTGGTGTGCGTAAAGTAAATATCGATACAGACTTACGATTAGCATCTACAGGGGCTATTCGTCGCCATCTTGCGCTTAATCCAGCAAACTTTGATCCACGTAAGTATTTAGCTGAAGCGACAAAAGCAATGACAGAGATCTGTGTTGCACGTTATGAGTCATTTGGTACAGCGGGTCAAGCAGGTAAGATCAAACCAATCTCACTTGATGAGATGCACCTTAAATATTTAACGGGTGAATTAGATCCGAAAATTAAATAATTTAATTTATTAAGTTATAAAACAGCCAGTAGTGTTAAAGCTACTGGCTTTTTTATGCCTGATCGTAAAAGATCATTATTTTACCAAGCAGGGGCTTTGGGATCATTGCTTTACTAACTGTGCTTTGTTGAGATCAGATTTTTACTAAGGATCAGCTTGATTGGCAGAGGTTTTGTTATAAAAATAGCCATTTCAAAGCTTTGTTGTATAAATGATCAACAACTTATGGCTTTAGCTAGGTAAAACACTGATCCCAGATCTAACTCGGTTGGTAAACGAATGATCCCTGAAATGAAACTTGGTAGGATTTTGATCTCTGTTAATGATCGCCGATGTTAATAGGCGTTTTAATTGAGTTAGAGTATGAAGATGCTTTCGTGGCTTACATCGTGATACTGTATAGTTGATTATTGAAAGGGGAATTTAATACAAAGTAGTAATGTAGCAATTATAAAGTATGATTTTTAAATGTGAAATTTGATAATGCATGCTAATTATGTACCTTAAAAAGGTTTATTTTGCATTTTTTACCCCGCATTTCGATTTACACGTTACACTTTCATAAAAATGTCATACTTAGTCATAATAATGAAAACTAGTTCGATAACGAAAGAGATAAATTGGAATGTCACGTAAAGTACTTGTCGTCGATGACGAAGCACCGATCAGAGAGATGCTGGTTTTTGTATTAGAGCAAAATGGTTTTCAAGCAATTGAAGCGGAAGATTACGATTCAGCCATTGCAGCGATGGTAGAGCCTTATCCAGATATGGTGTTATTAGATTGGATGCTACCAGGTGGTAGTGGAATTCAAATTGCTAAAAAGTTTAAGCAAAGTGAATATACTCGCCAAATTCCTATTATTATGCTGACTGCTCGCGGCGAAGAAGAAGATAAAGTTCGCGGTCTTGAAGTCGGTGCTGATGATTATGTTACTAAACCATTTTCACCAAAAGAATTAATGGCGCGTATTAAAGCCGTTATTCGTCGTGTGTCGCCTACTTCATTGGAAGAAGCGATTGATGTACATGGTTTACGTCTTGATCCTATTTCACACCGTGTTACCTCTGAAGGTAGCGAGTTGGATATGGGACCGACAGAATTTCGCTTATTGCATTTCTTTATGACTCATCCTGAACGTGTTTATAGCCGTGAACAGCTACTAGATAACGTATGGGGGACTAATGTCTATGTTGAAGATAGAACCGTAGACGTGCATATTCGTCGCTTACGCAAAGCGATTGCACCGCTTGGTCATGACCGTTTAGTACAAACTGTACGTGGTGCAGGCTATCGTTTTTCCAGTAAATTATAAGTGTCATGGAGATGACCAAGCCAATAATTAATTTTGGCTTAAATTTACTTACTCTAAGGTAAAGTGAGTGTATGTATCGAGTTGTTAATAAGCAGGCGTTAGCAAAGCGTCTGTTTATCTATTTCCTACCTTTATTATTAATTGGCGTGCTTATTGGTGCGCCATTTTTGCTTTTATTTTTAGGATCTTTTTCACTGCTTGTTTGGCATTATCATCAACTCTATCGGCTCAGTGATTGGCTATTGAATCAACGTAGTTTTAATCCACCTGAAGGCGAGGGGGCATGGGAGCAAGTATTTGAAGGGATCTACCATTTACAACATCGCAACCGTAAAAAACGTAATGAATTAGCTGATTTGATCCGTCGTTTTCGCGATGGCGCAGAAGCAGTGCCTGATGCGGTTATTGTTCTACAACGTGATTTAAGTATTGTTTGGTGTAATCAACTAGCTTTGAAAGTGCTTGGATTACAGTGGCCAGCGGATCATGGTCAACGGCTTGACAACCTTATTCGCGATCCTAAATTTGCAAAATACATGCAAACGGAATTGTTTGATGAAGCATTAGAACTTGAAAGTGGTCACAGTGTTGAGCAAGTTTTAGAGTTTCGGGTAATGCCATATGCCAGCTCACAATTAATGGTTGTTGTGCGTGATGTCACGCGACTGAAGCAACTTGAGCAAATGCGCAAAGACTTTGTTGCCAATGTATCTCATGAGCTACGTACGCCATTAACCGTTGTTACTGGTTACTTAGAAATGTTTGATGGCGATATGGTGCCACCACCGGCAATGTGGAATAAAGCACAAGGTACTATGCTTGAACAGTGTAAACGCATGGATAGCTTGGTAAATCAGCTATTGTCGTTATCACGTATTGAAGGCGCTCGACGTCAAGATAATGATAAAGCGATCAATGTACCGCAGTTACTTAGCTATATTAGGACTGAAGCACAATCATTGAATCAAGACAAAGGGCATGAGTTGATATTTGATATTGATGCTAACGTCGATATAAAAGGCGCTGAAGAGGAGCTGCGCAGTGCCTTCTCTAATTTAGTGTTTAATGCTATTCATTACACCAAGGCGGGCGGTAAAATAATCGTAAGCTGGAAGCTAAAAGATAATCAAGCGTACTTTTCAGTAGTTGATAATGGCGATGGTATTGCACCAGAGCATATTAATCGTTTAACTGAGCGTTTTTATCGGGTTGATAAAGCACGTAGTCGTACCACCGGTGGCTCAGGGCTGGGTTTAGCCATCACCAAACATGTATTAACTCGTCACGATAGCCAATTGATAATTAAAAGTAAATTAGGCGAAGGATCATGTTTTTCGTTTGCTTTTAGTCGTGAAAAAACAGTGCTATTAAATAATTGAGCCAAAAAGCCAAAGTCATAAAAGTGTCATTTTAGAGTAATCTAACTGTCATCTATTCTCTTTAGAGTAGACGACAGTTAAGAAATGGACGAACAAAATCGGAGCAACCTAATGAGATTTAAAAACCTAGTAGCCGCAATGGGTGTGGCAGTAACAACATTTGTATCTGCACAAGCAATGGCAGTAGATACAGTTATTCCTGAGTATCAAAAAACCAGTGGTATTTCAGGTAATTTTTCATCTGTGGGCTCTGATACTTTAGCCAACATGATGACCTTTTGGGCTGAAGAATATAAACGTATTTACCCAAATGTGAACATCCAAATTCAAGCGGCTGGTTCATCTACTGCGCCACCGGCATTGACAGAAGGCACAGCAAACTTTGGCCCGATGAGCCGCAGAATGAAATCAAAAGAAATCGAAGCGTTTGAAAAACGTTACGGTTATAAACCTACTGAAGTACGTGTAGCGATTGATGCATTGGCAGTATTTGTTCATAAAGACAATCCAATTGAAGGTTTACGTATCGACCAAATCGATGCGATTTTCTCTTCAACTCGTAAATGTGGTGCTGATGCAGATGTGACTCGTTGGAGTGATGTAGGTTTAACGGGGAATTGGGCTGCAAAAGACATTCAGCTTTATGGCCGTAATTCTGTATCTGGTACTTACGGATACTTTAAAAACAAAGCGCTATGTAAAGGTGACTTCCGTAACAACGTGAACGAGCAACCAGGTTCAGCATCGGTAGTGCAATCAATTTCTTCATCAGTGAATGCAATTGGTTACTCAGGTATCGGTTATAAAACATCAGGCGTACGTACTGTACCACTGGCGAAAAAAGGCGATAACTTTGTTGATGCAACACTTGAAAATGTAGCAACAGGTAAATACCCACTGTCGCGCTTTTTATATGTTTATGTGAATAAACACCCGAATAAACCGCTTGCACCTATTGAAGCAGAGTTTTTAAAAATGGTGTTATCACAAGATGGCCAAAAAATTGTAGAGAAAGATGGTTATGTACCACTTTCTGGCAAGATGGCAATGGGCGAACTTAAGAAGCTAGGTCTTCTTTAAACTTAACGCCAACTATGAGTTAATAAAAAACCGCGCAATGTAAATTGCGCGGTTTTTTTATATCAACTAGGTTCAGGTTAGTTAAACAGCTTCTTTTTGAGCTGTTGATGGGCATTTAAAACGCGTTTACGTTTACTTAAACCTTGGCGCTTAAAGCTCTGAATTGGCATTACGCTAGGTTGCTCTTGCCCCAATGTAGGGATTGTAAAGTTAGCAACATCATCATTCGGTAATGCTATTTCTTGCTCATGTACACGTAAGGCTGCAAGGGTGTCGTTATTATCAACTTCACTCGGGCAAATAAATATGCCCATTTTACGTAATTTAACCCCTAAGCCTATGCTACTTGAATATCGTACAATTGGGGCTGCTAAGATCAATCCAACTAAGATCGGCGATAACCACCAAAAGAATACAGGCGTAAAGTAATAAGCAATACCGCCCCAAGCTAAGGCGATTAAGGTTGATAGTAATGTGTAACCTATCGCTTCTTGCCACGGAACCATGCGGCCTGATCGAGGCTGGGCGTCCCACGTTACTTTTTTACCTAAAAATACACACACCACAAAGTAGCTATGAAAAACCATCATCAGCGGGGCGATAATAATGGCAAACACGGTTTCAATGATTGAGCCTAAAATTAATTTAAATGAGCCGCCAAATTGTTTATTACGATGGATCAGTGTGACAATAATCCCCATTAATTTCGGTAATAATAACAACACAATTGTGACAAAAAGCAACGAGTTAATTAATTCTGTTTTTGCTATTTGCCAAGTCGGAAATAATTGATACGCCTGATTAAAATAGACATTACTGTTTAGTGCGCGGGTGACCGCATCTATGGTACTTAGCACTAACATTGATAACCAAATTAATGATGAAATATATGCCGTTGCACCTAATAAAAAGTGCAGCTTGCTGATTATTTTTAAACCCGACGCAGGTAACAAACCTAAATGTTGAATGTTGCCTTGCACCCAACGCCTGTCGCGAATAGCGTAATCTAAAATATTACTCGGTACTTCTTCGTAGCTACCTTGTATATCACTGAGTAATAATACATCCCAGCCAGAACGATGCAGCAACGATGCTTCGACAAAGTCATGGCTTAAAATTTCGCCGCCGAAAGGGGCATTACCTTTGAGCACCGGTAAACCGCAGCAATCAATAAACGCTTTAACCCGAATGACGGCATTGTGTCCCCAGTAATTAGCGTGATTAGTCTGCCAAAAAGCTGAACCGGTTGCTAGCATTGGACTATAAAGTACTGACGCAAACTGTAGAAAGCGACCAAAGAAGGTATCTTGCCTAACAGGGATCGGAATCGTTTGAATAAGCCCAGCTTGTGGATTGTTGATCATGCTGCTGGTGAGCTCAAGCATACACTGACCCGTCATGATACTATCTGCATCAAGTACAATCATGTGCTCGTATTTACTGCCCCAACGCTCGCAAAAGTCAGTTAAGTTACCTACTTTACGGTGTTTGTTATCTTCACGGCGGCGGTAAAAAGTTTGTTTGGCAAAATCACCTAGGCGTTCGGTCAAGGCATGCCACGCTTTTAGCTCATTGTTAGCTATTTCTTTATCTTGTGTATCACTTAATAAGTAGAAATCAAAATGCGCAAATTGGCCTGTTTTTATCAGTGAACGTAAGCTCACTTCAAAACCTGCGATAACTCGCTGTGTATCTTCATTGTAGATAGGCATAACGACAGCAGTTCTGGTTTTACTCAATGCTTGCTGATCAATTTCGATTGCTTTTTGGCGCGTCAGTGTCAGCGGGTCAATTCTAAATAATTGTAAAATAAATCCCATACAGCCACTGCAAAATGCGGTCACAATCCAAGTAAAGGTAATTGAAAACAGCGCAAGTAATGCATACTCTAGCGGGGTCATGCCATTTGAATTTAAAATATCAAACATGATCCACATACCATAAGCTGAGATGGCTAACACTAACAGTGAAAAAAGCCATACACGAGTCTTTTTAAAAGGCATTGTACTGTTACTCGACGTCATTTGGATACCAGACATAACTCCATACCTCGCTAACTTCTTTGTCACGTAGTGTTAATGATAAGCGCATGTCTACAGGCTTACCGCCCTCTGGCGCGACTTTAAAAGCAACACGCCATCCTTCATTATTTGGTAATTGTTGAACTGTTTTATCGCTTATTTCACCTGAATTTAGGGTCAAATTAGCAAGCAATTTTAGTTTGGCTGACAAGTTGTTAATATTGTCACCAGTGAAGTCAACCGTAAATTGGCGATGACTTTTTGGTGGTGGATTTTCTTCACCGGGTAATGCAGCACTGCCAATGCGAGTGCGTAAAACTCGGGCTTTATCTTGGCTTGCAAGCGCCGCGTTAAATGTTGACAATTTATAACTAAAACTAAGTGTTTCACCTGCTTTAAGTGGTTGCTCTGGTACCCAATAGCTAACGATATTGTCATTGGTCTCGGTATCAGTCGGTATTTCTACTAACTCAACTCGACCATTTCCCCATTGTCCTTGTGGTTCAATCCACAGGCTTGGGCGGGCATGATAATGTGCCTCAGTATCGAGATAGTTATTAAACTCACGGTCGCGCTGTGCTAGTCCAAAACCTTTTGGATTGTCATAACCAAATGACGTTACACTAAGCTGTTTAGGGTTATTTAGCGGACGCCACACCCATTTATTGTCTTGTGATTGCATTAGTAAACCATCAGAGTCATGTACTTCTGGTCGGTAATCATCAAAGAATTTAGTGCTATTTTCGCCGTGGTAAAACATGCTTGTAAGCGGTGCTATACCTAGTTTTTTGATATCTTCTCGGGCGAATATTTGCATTTTAGTTGTTACTTCAGTTGCTGTTGATGGACTGATCTCAAAACGATATGCGCCAGTAACAGAAGGACTATCAAGTAATGCATATAGCACAATATGTGTGTCTTCAGGTTTTGGCTTAACTAACCAAAACTCTTTAAATACTGGAAACTCTTCACCAGAGCTGAGTGCTGTATCAATCGCTAGGCCACGTGCTGAAATACCATACACTTGATCAGGGCCCACTATGCGAAAATATGAAGCGCCTTGAAATACAGCAACTTCATCTTTGTAGTCGTTATTGTTTAGAGGAAAGTGTAATCTAAAACCGGCATGCCCCAACTGAGTGGTGCCTAAAGCCGCGGTAATTTCCTGCTCAAGTGGTGCTGCGGTGCCATCATAGAGGTAGTAATCAGTTTTAAATGGTAGATTTTTTACCTTTGCATCAGCATCAACTGTGTTAATCGCGATAGGGTTTTTATAGAGAAAACCTGGATGGAATAACTGTACCTCATATAAACTTTCATCTTTCCAGATCGCATGATCTTGACGAAAACGAATCGCTCTATAGTCCTGATAATTAATATTATTTAACGCATCAACAGCAATTACGGGAGCTGCTACGTAGTCTTTGGCAGCCAGTTGTTTGGCTCTAGCTGTTACCACCGCAAATAATTTTTCAGAAGGGATTGTAAGCAAAGTTGGCTGTGTAGTTGGTACAGCATCAGCAGTATCCGCATCAGATTTTGTTATTGGTTGTTCTGCCGCACTGACATTACATGCACACAAGGCTAATAATGCACTTAATAATGCCCTCTTTTTAAATGATGGATACAGAGCTGCCCGCGTTATCGTTTCCATGAGGTTTTTTCCTTTAGCCGTTATCTGGTTAATTTTAAAATGCTTTAGTTAGTTGAATTCAAGTTTTCAAAAAACGAACCTAAAATAAACTTATATATTTCAATGACTTTATATTTATTAGTATCGTAGAGGGTGTACTTTCTTTGTGTAAGCTGGAAATAATTACACGCAATGTATGACTACTTCTTACTAATATAAGTAGATATTACTAAACTAAACCTTGCTCTAAGGTGAATGGCAGAAAAATCACGATGGTTGGATGTAGAAAGTTTGCCTAAAGTAGGCGCAGGGGCGAGGAAACTTGCCAATCATGATAATTGGCAAGTTAATATCAGTTATTGCACATTACCTAAAGCTTGAGCATTTTCTTTGCATTGGTTATAGGCTTCAATACATTTGGTATTACATACTTTATATACCATGCCTTCGCCGGTACTTTGCTGTTCGCAGTTCACTTCACATTGATAATTCTGTTGTGCGCATTGCTGCATTTCTGGGTTTTCTATTTGGTTTTGACACCCAGCTAATATGCCTATACACAGCGAAATGCTTGATAATTTTAATAATGAATTCATGCTTATCCCAATTATTGTTATGTAATATCAACGAGCAGATTGTCTATTAGCCTTACTGGCCCTAAGAAGGCTGCCGCCAAAATCACTAGTTGACTATCATTGAGTGTAGCTTTTTTTAAGGTATCGCGCTGAGCTATTTCAAAGTAGTCAATTTTGAGCCCTGCTTGCTCTAGTTGCTGCTTTGCTTGTCGGCATATGTCGTCAAAATCACGCTGCCCCGAGTTTAACTGTTCTGCGCTCCAATTAAGGGTTTTAAATAGCACTGTCGCTGTTTCTTTTTGAGCTTCTGATAAGTAGCCATTGCGAGAGCTCATAGCCAACCCTGACACTTCACGGCTGGTTGCAACGCCAATAATTTCTACTGGAATTGACAGGTCATGAGCCATGGTTTTAATCACTTGCAACTGTTGATAGTCTTTTTCACCAAAGCACGCATAGTCAGGCTGTACTAAGTTAAATAATTTAGTAACCACCGTTGCTACACCGCGAAAATGACCTGGACGTGATCCGCCGCAATAACCCATTGATATATTTGGTACATCGACAAAGCTTTGCGCATCTAAACCGTTAGGGTAAATGGCTTCCACACTTGGGGTAAATACAATATCAGTACCAAGCTCTGCCAGTCCTTGTTTATCCGCAATGAGGGTGCGCGGGTAGTTATCAAGATCTTCGTTGACACCAAATTGCATTGGGTTTACAAAAATACTAACCACGACTTTATCAGCCATGTTTTTGGCTTTCTCAACGAGTGAAAAATGCCCTTGATGTAGATTACCCATAGTTGGCACTAGTGCTACACTAAGCCCGGCTTGGCGCCATGCTTTAATTTGACTACGTAATGATTTTATTTCAGTGATCGACTGCATTATTTAAACTCATGTTCCGTGCTTGGAAAAGCACCACTTTTAACGTCGCTACAATATTTTTTAACCGCATCCGGCATATTGCCTGTTTCGAGTAAAAAGTTTTTAGAAAATTTAGGGATGTAACCTGCTGAAATGCCAACTAAGTCATGCATGACTAGAATTTGGCCATCAGTTTGATTACCTGCACCAATACCAATGGTAGGAATATTAACCGCGTCAGTAATTAATTTGGCAAGTTCAGATGGAATACATTCAAGAACCAGCATTTGTGCGCCTGCCGCGGCAAGCGCCTGAGCATCGCTAATCATTTTTTGTGCTTGTTGTTCACTACGGCCTTGGATTTTAAAACCACCAAACACATGTACTGATTGCGGTGTTAAGCCTAAATGTCCACATACCGGTATACCTTGTTGAGTCAGCGCAACAACTGAGTCATACAGCCATTCGCCCCCCTCAAGTTTGACCATGTTAGCGCCAGCTCGCATTAACTCTGCTGCATTTTTACAGCTCTCGGCTGGGCTTGAATAGGTCATAAATGGCATATCTGCAATGACGAATAAATCACGGCTCCCGGCGCGTACGCTGCGAGTATGATAGGCAATATCTTGATTGGTAACAGCCAGTGTATCGTCGCCGCCTTGTAACACCATGCCTAACGAATCACCGACTAAAATAACGTCTACGCCGTTATCGTGAAATAACTTTGCAAAGCTGGCATCGTAGGCCGTTAATGCCGTAATTTTTTGTTGGTCTGCTTTCATTTTATTGAGCGTAGAAACGGTTATTTTAGACATAGTATCCTCGTAGGCAACAGCCTGAAATTAATTACAGAGGTAATTGTTGTAATTCGTTTAGTGCCAAATTAGTGCTAATACTGTGAAGTAATGTACCATTTGGCAGCGTAATATTTGGGGCTATTTCAAGTAGCGGGTAAACCACAAACTCGCGTTCAGTTAGACCATAATGTGGCACAATTAAACGCTCGCTATTAATGACTTGATCACCAAATAATAAAATATCAATATCTAAGGTGCGCGGCCCCCAGCGCTGTGCTTTTCGTACTCGGCCGTGTTCAAGTTCTATCTGTTGTGTTAAATCAAGCAACTGCTCAGGTAATAGCGTGGTTTTTAGCGCCGCAACAGCGTTAACGTAGTCAGGTTGATCTTGCGGGCCCATCGGTTTACTCGCGTAATAATGCGATACACCAATAAACTCGCAATCAGCCAATGCACGCAGTGCTGCAACAGCATGATCTAGCTGAGTACGAGGGGCGTTTAAATTAGCCCCTAAACCAAGGTAGACGGTTTCCATGATCATTCAGCCGCTGGTTTTGGGCTGCGTCGGCGAGTACGACGACGGCCTTTTGTTGCGCCTTGCGTACCTAACGCTTTAACTAGCTCTTTTTGACCATTGATGTCTTGTTTTAAATAGTCAGTCCACCAGTTAACTAATTGCTGATGCTGTTTTTCACCGGCCTGTACGCGCAAGAGTAAAAAGTCATACGCAGCTTTAAAACGTGGTTGCTGTGTAAGGCGATATGCACGTTGTCCTGAGCGTTTATCTAAGCGGTGTTGAATATGCCAGATATCACGAGCGCCAAGAGTAAAGCGTTTTGGTACGGCAATATGTTGGGCATTATCACTGAGTACTTTGTTCATACCTTGAGCGAAGGCATCGTATTCAGATAGTTGCTCTTGTTCTTGCAGTGCTTTAGTGATCTGCAATAATGGGAACCATAACAATGCAGCAAAAATAAATGCTGGAGTTACTTTTTTCTCCGCATTAATACGTTCATCTGTATTACGGAACATCTGTTGAATTAAAGCGAACTCTAAGCCATCAGGATTACTATCTAAAATACTATCAAGGGCTGGAAATAATGATTTAAAAAGGCCATATTTACGTAGCATTAAAAAGTTTGCTTCGGCCTTGCCATTTAAAAACAGTTTCAGTGTTTCTTCAAATAACCGCGCTGCAGGTATATTATCTAACAGGCTTGCTAATTCATTTAATGGTTGCTCGGTTGCCGGTGCAATCGACATATCGAGTTTGGTTGCAAAGCGAACTGCGCGTAGCATACGCACAGGATCTTCGCGGTAACGGGTTGCTGGATCACCAATCATCTCGATTTGTCGAGCGTTAATAGCGGCTAAGCCATTAGCATAATCATGGATTGAAAAATCATTAATTGAATAATATAACGCATTGATTGAAAAATCGCGGCGTTCAGCATCTTCTTCAATACTACCAAAAACGTTATCGCGCAGCAGTTGTCCTTGGTCACTCGATTGGCTAATTTGGTTTTTATCTTCAGGCGCTTCGTGATGACCACGCATGGTGGCCACTTCGATTATTTCACGACCAAAAACAATGTGTGCTAAACGAAAACGACGGCCAATTAAGCGGCAATTACGAAATAGCTTTTTAACCTGATCAGGAGTGGCATTGGTGACCACATCAAAATCTTTTGGTTGTTGACCTAACAAAATATCACGAATGCAACCACCAACAAGGTAGGCATCAAAGCCTCCGTCTTTCAGGCGATATAATACCTTGATTGCATTTGGGCTAAATTGTTTGCGAGAAATACCATGCTCATTGCGTCCAACTATTAAAGGCTGCGCAGAGACTTGGGTATGTTCGGCTGTTACAGAGGCGGTTGGGCCAATAATTTGCCGACAAAATTGAAAAAGCTTGGAAATAATAATCTGTCTCCTACAGAATTCGGTTATTTGATGGACGCCATCAAAAATCAAACCAAGTATAGCCTCACTTTACTATTAACTGCACATGTGTTGCGTTTACTTGGTAATACCTATGGTATTAGAGTCTTGTTTATTCTAGTCAGTTAAACAGTCATTGCTAGGGTTAAAATTTTCTAGCATCACGATGCTGGAAATTATTATCCTGTTATTGGGCTACTTGACTGCTGAATCGTGTACAACCTTAACGCAATTGGTATTAATTAAATGAATTGCACATTTAAGGTGGGCTATCATATACCAGCACAGCTTAAAAATTAAGTTGAAGGCCTTAAAATTAGCCTTTTTTAGTGAATTTTTATTTGTTTAAATGCGTAAAGGCGATTGTATGGCTGTGCGGGTTTTGCGAAATTTGAATTTGTGTCATTTTAGGGACGTTTTGCAAGTTGTAATTGTCTACTGCCCAAGCTAGCATTTGCTCGATATTTAGTTCAAGTAATTCATCTTTGGGCGCCAATCCTAAAAATTCGAATGCACTCAGCAAAGCCGGTTTGGGGTTACTTTTGCTAATAGCTGGGGCATAGTTTTGTTTTGATAATTTAAACCCAGGTTTAGCGACTGCTAATGGTAAATGTGCGTAATGGGGGGCCGTGGCAGCTAATTGTTTAAATAAACTCAATTGGCGTGCGGTTGGTTCAAGCAAGTCTGCGCCGCGTACGACATGAGTGATACCTTGGGCAATATCGTCTGCGACCACCACTAGTTGATAAGCAAATAGCCCATCACTGCGCTTTATTAAGTAATCTTCGTGGGCGAGATCATGAGCTACATTTATCTCACCTTGAATGAGATCATGGTATTGGCATGTAGCATGTTGCTGAATTAACCGTAGTGCGCTGCTGTTCTGACTATGCTTTAAATGACGACAATGGCCTTGATAAATACCGCCAAGCGCTTTAATTTCTTTGCGCGAGCAGTGGCAAGCATAAATTAGGTGCTGGTTATTTAGATTATTAATGGTATGCGCATACAAGTCATGGCGTTGAGTTTGATAGACTACGTCTTCATCCCAGTACAAACCATAGGCTTCTAAGGTATTGAGAATATCCTTAGTGGCGCCGTCTACAACACGTGTGGTGTCGATATCTTCAATACGGACTAACCAAGTGCCTTGGTTGCTTTTCGCGTCAAGGTAGCTGCCCACAGCCGCCACAAGAGAACCAAAATGAAGTGGTCCAGAAGGTGACGGCGCAAAGCGACCGCGATAGTTGCGCATAGGCGCAGTAACGGCTGTGGTAGACATTGATTAATTACTAGTAACTAACCACGTCCAGATTGTTTTTCTTTGATTTCCGCAAGCGTTTTACAGTCTACGCATAAGTCAGCTGTAGGACGTGCTTCTAAACGGCGGATACCAATTTCAATCCCGCACGAATCACAAAAACCAAAATCATCTTCTTTGATTAATTGGATCGTTTTTTCAATTTTTTTGATCAGTTTACGTTCACGGTCACGAGTACGAAGTTCTAAAGAGAACTCTTCTTCTTGTGCTGCGCGGTCAACTGGATCAGGGAAGTTAGCTGCTTCGTCTTGCATATGCGATTTAGTACGGTCAACTTCATTGCGTAAATCGTTGCGCCATGCTTCCAAAATAGTTTTGAAATGAGTGCGTTGTGCATCATTCATATACTCTTCGCCCGGCTTTTCCTGGTATGGTTCTAATCCGGCCTGAGCCAATAACCCTAATTTTTTTTGGTCTGGCATAACTTTCTCCTAAATCCTTAATATAATGCCCAGCATGAGCCGGCGGCTATAAATAACAGAATCCTATGGCCTAGGCAAATTTATTTTTCATTAATTAGTCTTACTTAAACCGCATCAATAAAATTAAAAAAGGTACGATAAGTGGTTTTTACACCGATTACTTTTAAATAAGTGCTTAAAAACTTGCCTTGTTATATGGGCGAAAACCTTAAAAACAAGTCGCTTTTAATTAAAAGTAAGCTTTTCTGTTAGTGTAATTTCAGCGCTCGAAATATCGGCTTTATAAGCAACTACTTCGACACCTTTAGTTATTGCTAAATCAACTAGTTGGGCGTACTTTTCGTCAATGTGGCGCGCCGCACTAACTTGCTTAATCCCTTGATGTAATACAGCAAACAGCAGCACTGCACGGTGGCCTTGTGCAACCATTTCAATTAATTCACGAATATGTTTTTGACCGCGAAGAGTTTCGGCATCAGGGAAGTAACCTTGGCCACTTTGTGGATCATTTTGACTGAGTAAAGTGACAGATTTTACTTCTACATAGCAGTCTGGGCGTTGGGGAGCTGTCAGTAAAAAATCGATACGGCTATTTTCATCACCATATTTAACCTCTGGCTGTATTTTAATGTAGCCGCTAAGCTCGCTGATTAGCGCTGCGTGCAGTGCTTCTGCAACGATTTTATTCGCGATTGCCGTATTGACACAGATCAGATGGCCAAACTGGTTTTGCGTCAATTCTAATGAATGAGGATATTTTCTTTTTTGATTGTTACTGGTGGAATAAAAGGCTGCAAAATCAGGCTCCGCGCAACCAGTCATTTTACCTGTGTTGGCACAATGGGCGGTAAACTCTGAGCCATCGCTAAGGCGTAAATCGGCTAAAAAACGTTTGTAGCGTTTGATCAAAGTAGCGTGTTGGAGTGGTGTTGTATATTTCATTATTTTAGTTATTTGGTCTCAAGCAGTTGGGAAGTTGTTGTGGCTATAGTAAACTCATCGTCACAATTTTAGCGCAAAGAGTATTCTAACATGTCTGAAAAATTTGTTGTTCAATTAAGCGAGCAGGGTGCTGCATCGCATTGGGGCGAAACCGCCACGTTATCTTTTAATGAGCACGGTGCAACGGTTCATTTATCTGAACAAGAAACATTAGTAAATGTACAAAAAGCCGCGCGCAGTATTGCCAATCAAGGCGTTAAAAATGTCGTGCTAGCTGGTGATTGCTGGTGTACAGAAACACAGTGGGCTTTTTATCAAGGGTTTGTATCGCCTAAGTCATTACACGGTGTTGAATTTGCTGAAAATGCTAAAACAGATAGCCAAGAGCTTGCTTCATTACTTCGTTCTGCTACTTGGGCGCGTGAAATGATCAATGGCACGGCGGATGACATTTTCCCTGAAAGTTTAGCTGGTAAAGCTGCTGAATTTATTCAATCACTAGCTCCTGAACACGTGAGCTATCAAATCATCAAAGGTGATGCGCTACTTGAGCAGCAGTGGATTGGTATCCATGCTGTTGGTCGCGGTAGTGAGCGCCCGCCTGTATTACTTGCACTTGATTACAATCCAACTGGCGATGAAAATGCGCCTGTGGATGCAGCGCTTGTTGGTAAGGGGATTACTTTTGACTCTGGCGGTTATTCAATTAAAGCCAGCGAAGGTATGTTAGGTATGAAGTGCGACATGGGCGGTGCTGCAACGGTTACCGCAGGTTTGGCATTGGCTATTAGTCGCGGTATTAATAAACGTATTAAACTGTTTTTATGCTGTGCTGAGAACCTTATTTCAGGCCATGCATATAAGCTGGGTGATATCCTTACCTATAAAAACGGCACGACAGTTGAGATTGTTAACACTGACGCTGAAGGACGCTTAGTACTTGCTGATGGCTTAATGGCTGCAGCTGAAACAGGTGCTCCTTTAATTATTGATGCGGCGACACTAACAGGCGCTGCGCTAGTTGCTGTTGGTCAAGAGTACAATGCCTTATTTGGACTTGATAAAGAGTTTGTACGTGAAGTTGAAGGCTTTGCTGGACAAGAAATGGAAGGCGCGTGGCCACTACCACTTGAAAAGTGGCATCAACAAAACTGTCCTTCACCATACGCTGATACAGCTAACAGCCGTGCCCAAAAAGGCGGTGGTTATGGTGGTGCATCAAATGCTGCTGGTTTCTTGTCACGCTTTGTACCAAACGACGGCAAAGGCTGGGTGCATATGGATTTAGCGGCAGCGTTTAATATGGGTAGCACGAGTCAATGGGCTGCGGGCGCGACAACAGTCGGGATGCGCACAGTTGCACGTACTTTACTAGAAAAAGCGTAATCTTGAATATGTTTAAAAAAGCGCCGTTTTAGGCGCTTTTTTGTTGGCTATAAAAATGTAATTACAAACAGAAACAAGCTTTTTTAGTTTATTTGCGCTAAAATCTCGCCCCACTTTTGCATTTCAAGTGATTAAGGTTTGAAGTTATATTTCTTACATTAAAAGCGCTGCTTTTATTTAAGTCTTATTCATAAACTATACTTGAATGATCAACTCACACTGGGAATTCTAATTATGTCAGATAAGTGCTACATCACAGCGCAACAATTGCTTGAAGATTCATTTCGCGTTGCGGCGCAAGTATACCAAGATGGTTTTCGTCCTGATTTTATTATTGGTATTTGGCGTGGTGGTGCCCCAATTGGGATTGCAGTGCAAGAGTATTATGATTATAAGGGCATAGAGACAGATCATATCGCGGTGCGAACTTCATCATATTACGGTATTAATAAGCAGTCGAAAGAAATTAAAGTACATGGCTTACACTACATTATTGAAAATGCTAACGCAGGTGACTCGTTATTGATTGTTGATGATGTATTTGATTCAGGGCGTAGTATTTTTGCACTGAAAGAAAAGCTTTCGGAATTGATGCGTTTAAACTTACCTAAAGATATCCGCATTGCATGCCCGTATTACAAACCAAAAAATTCTAAAGTAGATATGAAGCCTGACTACTACATTCATGAATCAGAAGAGTGGTTAGTATTCCCGCATGAATTATCGGGTTTAACACCTGATGAGATCATCGCTGGTAAGACAGATTTAGTAAAAATACACGATATTTTATTAGCAAAATAAATCTATCGAGTAAAAATAAAAAAGGCCTTAACTAGGCCTTTTTTTATTTATCAATTAGCTGTCTAAACTAATATTATTTATAGATTTCAAACGCTTCTTTTAATCGTGCTAAATGAGCATATACGTAACTGCTTGACATACGATCTTGGTTTAAGAAAGTATTATCGAGGTCGATTGACGATTTGAGTATTGTCGCACTACTGGTGTTTATCAAATTTACTTTTTGATTAATTATAGTATTTACGCTATGTGTCCAGCTTTTAGTCCCTGTAACTTGCCAATTACCTGCATCCATATCTTTGCGTGGTGATAATGGAATACTAAAACCAATCCCCACTTTCTCTACGTCAGTGTCGCTATACATTACGGTTATATTTGCATCACCAAACCAGAACTTAGTTTCAAGTTTATAGCCGGTATCTTCATTCCAGAATTGTCCACCAGAGATATGGAAAGAGACATCCTTTTCAGCCCATAAATAACGGTATGAATAAACCGAGTAGTCGCGTTTATCAGTGTCATAATCTTTATACTCAAAGTAGCCTAACTTTGCTTGTATCTTGTGGCGGCCTGCGGGGCTTTGCCATGCAGTTTCGTTGGTAATACCTGTATAATCAAAGTAATCTTGGAATAAACCGACTTGAGTCTGGTTATATATGTTAAACGGTAAAGCGAATGTTTGATATACAACGGCACGTTTAATCCCCGTTTCTTGGCGTGAATTACTAAATACACTACCTTTTTCAAAGTGATCTGTATTAGCTACATTAACTTGCCCAGTAATATTTACACCTGCACCTTGCCATAATGGTACATGTAAATCGGCTTGTAGAGCTAACGAGTAATCATAAACACCTAATTCAGTTGCATATCGTGATGATAACGATGGTGAAAATGAAACTCTAGGTACAAAATAAGGGCTCGTGCTTTGGGTATTTCCGGCCCATTTTACACCCACAGCATCTTTATCACTAAATTGAGTGCTGACCATTAAATCAGGAGTGATATTTTCATCAATAAAGCGACGGTAATTATCTAAATACCCATTGACTTGTAACAGTGGGATATCTTGTTTTGCCAAGCGAACAATAAATTCATTATTGCCAGTAGCAAAGCTTTCAGTTATGCGGCCTAAAACAAGCCCCAACGCATCAATTTCATTACGATTAAATACTGAGTTTTCAAATTCAACAATGATTTGTTTGCTCTCGCTAATACCAACACGGATATTTTCAAAACCATCGTTAACTAAGCTGCTTTTTAAGCTGTGAATTTGTTGATTGTTATTTTGTGCAGTGGAAACTTGTTGATTTTGTTTGGTCGCTGTTAATACTTTTACTGGTTCCGCAGATACTACTCGACTAACAGACTCTTCCGTTTGATTTGGGGATGTAGCAAGAGTTGCTCTCGTACGCTGATTTGAACTCTTAGATAACTTTGCCGCTGCAACTGGTTGAGGTGCTGGTTTTAGATTGTGGTAGTTATCTTGTGCTTCATCACTGAGCGGCATGCTAATATTGACACCCCAATAAGTATCATCACTAGCAAGTTCTGTATTTGAGTAAAAGCGGCTATTAAATGAAACCGTGGCAATATCATAAAGCCACTCTTTTGGCACCGTAATACGGGCGCCTAAATTAAATGCTTCTGCATCATGCTCAGCGAGTACTGAAAGCCAAGTGTAAGGTTGATATTCAATACCAGCAAACGCGCCGTCTAGTTGCCCTGTAAGCGTGTCAGATGCGCCAATACCGGCACTAAAGCGAAAATCCCACCACTGTTTAGAAGCAACAGCATAAAACGCTTCATACTGATTGGCTGCGCCACCGAAATCTTTAGCGCCAACAGCGACACTAAACCAGTCTTTTGGAATGAATGGAATTTGGTATTTGGCATTAAATGATAAGTCGCGGATTTGGCCTTTATTTTCATAGCTAAATGTTATGTCGTGCATCGACGATGAGGTAATCCTACCACTGACTTCTAAACCTTCAAAAAGTCCAGCTGAAAATGTAAAGTTATGACCGTCGGTGTACTTTCCTCTAGCTTCTAGCTGGTTACTGTAACCTATATCAATATTACCTTTGTCGATTACAACAGCGGTAGGAGTGTTGAAAATACCGGTAAATCCATTATATGCAATACCATGATTAATGTTTTGATCAGCAAAAACGGAGGTACTGGCACTGAGTGCGCAAAGTGTCGCGAGGGTTGTTTTATTATAAGTCACGTGATTAACCAATTTAGATTAGAGTTAGGTTTTAAACTTTTAAAACCCGATAATTATTTTAGCTATAAATACTATAAACCAAAAATAACTTAATAACGAGATAAACAAAAGCCGCGCAAATGCGCGGCTTTAGGAAGTACAGTTCTACCTCAGATTAAGAACCAGAACCAGAACCAGAACCAGATACTGGTACAGTATCAACTTCACACACTACTGGGATATCAAATGTAGCTGCAGTTGTGTTTGCCGCTACTGGAGTAGATGTCCACACATTAGTGTTGTAGTTAAGGTAACTAGCAGAGTAAGTGCCACCTTGCTCTAAGTTCAGGTTGAAAGTACCTTTCGAGTAAATAGTTTGCTTGAAGTTGCCATCTTTAAACAATCTGACTAGCGCAGGTGTTGCAACCGGTGGAGTACCTATTTCAAAATCTCCGGTATTGCTACACACTAGCTGTGTTGTTATTTTTTTAGTTACAATTGTTGGCGGAGCAATTGTAAGTGTTAGATCTTTATCATTTAAGTCACAGATATTGCTTACAGATAATGCCGATGCAGTGCTATCAGTGTCAGTTGACAAGCCATCTAAAACGTTAACACCATTGCGCAATACTTTAACTTTAACCGGGAAACCTGGAGGGTTGTTAAACGTTGCTGATCCATAATTACCGTTACGGCTAGTGAAAGATCTTCTATAGCCATTAATTTCAAGTAAAATAGTTGTTTCAGCTATATTAGCGTCACCATTTCTATCTAAAATATCAAATTTTACACTTGAACATTTATTGTTGTTGAAGTAATCAAGGTTCCAGTAAGATAGGTGATTTACATCTACTGATACATCAAATGTTGATGCATTACCGCTATCAGTTACTTCACCGTAGCTTTCGAATCCCCATTTACCAGCTTCTTCATCGTAACTCCAAACTGGGAAGATATCACCAACCGCAATTTTACGAGCTACAGGAGCTGCAACAGTACATACACCATTTTTGAAGCCATTTGCTTCGGCGTATGCTTTGATATCAGTAGTACCGGCAGGTAAAGTTACAGGACAAGGGTTTGAAGTCTTTTTGTCGACCTGCATTGCAACAGTGATTGAATTGCCTGCACCAAAAGATTTCACTTTATTACCAGCATCATCAACTAGCTCGATAGCAACAAAGCCACCTGAAGTAAATGAACCTTGCACTTGATCAGTACTGTTAGGATCAGAAGCTACAGATAGAGCTAAACCTCCAGGGAACGCATCTAATGACGACGAGGTTGCAGCTGCAGTTTCGGCTTCTTCATCATTACGTGTTGCTTCATTCGCAAAGTAGGCAACAGTCATTTTTGGAACTGTCGTTAACGGTTGATTATCTTTATCTAAAAATTGCGTGCCGCTTTTGATTTTAACGGTTGAACCGCCAACAGCAACACCTGCTTTGTTAATTGCTTGTGGTAATGTAATCTCTGTTTTATCGCCAGAAATTGATAACCCTGAAGCTGGGTCATACGACACAGTGGTATTTTCACCTTCAGGTACTAATGCAGTTAATTCTTTGGTGTCAGCAACAATCGCTACATCAGAATCTGCAAGTGTACGTGGTGTTAAACGAACTTCTTGTGCTACAACGTTATCAGTTGGTGATAACGTTAAAGTACCAGAGTTGTTTAAATATCCAGCAGCAGAAATAACATAGTCATAGCTAACACCATCAGCTGGGATAGAGTCTACTGTGTATGCAAACGAACTAGCTGTTGATGATTTGTCGGTATCAGCTAAAGCGTTGCCTGCAGCTGTTAAAAGGCCGTCTTCAGAAGAAGTAAAGCTAATCGTTGCTGTAACCGTATCAGCTAAAGCAGCACCCTTTACATCTACGATATTAACAGTAACTGAACCTGCTTGAGCTTCAATTGCTACTGGTGGTACAGCAACATCAACGGTTGGTTCAGGTGGAACTGGTGGCTTTACATAATCATTGTTGTCGTTATCGCTAAAACAGCCACTTAAAGTTGCTGTCAGACCAAGTGCAAGAGCTAGCTTGGTGAGCTTGAATTTATTATTTCCCATAATCGTTACCTTTCTTTCCTTTCTCTTTAAAGTAAACAGACTTAATTGCAGTTCTATAAATGTACCGAAGCGCGCACCAGGTCAGGCTTGCACCTATAATACAATAATTTGTTCATCAAGGATAAGCGCACATTATATATACGTCAAGTGAACATTATATATACTTTTATTAATTAAATAAGAAAATTGTTACCCTGTTATGTAATAAATCTCTTATTTAATTTTTACGGATTTAGCGCAGCTTCGTTATTAGCTTACTATGCTAAAGTAGTAGGCTGCGGTTGTAAATGTAAATAGTTGCATTTTAGGCAGTTAAACGTTGTTTTTTTCGGCTGAATTTTAATGTGAGTCAACTTCATAGCTGCGAAAAACTATCCACGTAATCGCTAAGTTTATCTAAATCAACCGCTTTGAGTCCATCATTTGAGCGTGCGACTAAACCTCTTTCCACCAGTTCCGATACTACGCGGCGATAGGCTCGCTCTGTGGTGGCAAAACGCTCAGCTTCAGCATTTACCGTTGGGTATGCGCGCAGCAGGGTGGGGTTATTATTTTCGGCACGTAATAAACAGTCTTTGGCGATATTGTAACCCAATGGCAACAATAGTTTATCTAAATTAATTTTTTGGTTTTCTTGAAACTTAGCGGCAATAGTTTGTGCTGTGTATAAACTCAGCTCTGGCTTTTCAAGTAACAGGGCACGCCAGTGCTTTAGTTCTATTAGGTTGTAGCTAACGTCACTGAAGCAGGTAACTGTATAAATGCAGGGGTTATTGTTTAGCGCTTCAATTTCACCAATTAAGGTGTTGTTGCAATCAAGTTGGCCCAGCAGTAAGCGGCGGCCATTACCGACATCATAACTAAACGATACGGTGCCGCTTCTGACTAACACTAATTTTGTAAGAGGTTGATCTTGGTGGATCAGTACTTCTTTTTTAGATTGTTGATAACGGCTGCCAGCAAAGGTTAGTAGCTGGTCGACGAGATAACTAGAAAAATGATATTGAAACATCAACAATGCCCTTCGGACAATTGTCCTATTTATTACATCTTAATGACGTTAGCATTAAGATTCTAAGAATTTACGCTAACTTACTAGCTTAGTTAACTCGGTTAATTAAGCTTAATACCTGATATCCCGTGTAATGATTATTAAAGTGTGCTTTTAGCAGCTTTGGGTTTTTAGTAAGTTAGCTTTTTTATACTATTGCTATATTGTGGAATAACTTTGCCTAAACTACAACATTTGCAATGCTAACCTAAAGTACCGGAGAGAACAAATGAGTTGGGAATATTTGGGGTATTTTGCCTCAGCTTTACTTATTGCCTCTTTAACTATGAGTGATGTGAGCAAACTTCGTTGGTTTAACCTTGCCGGTTGTATTGCTTTCACAGCCTACGGTATTGCGATTGCTGCATGGCCTGTGGCTATCACTAATGGTTTGCTAACCTTCGTAAATATTTATCATTTAATTAAGCTCAAACGTCAACAACAAAAACCGCAATAATAGCGTGGTTTATTGCGCCTTACTCTGGTTATCAATTTGCGCTTTTTGGTAGCGTAATTCACCGCCAATCCATGTTTGATTTACGACAATGGTAAAAATTTCTTGTACTGGCACTTTAAAATAGTCTTTGTCGATTAAAATAAAGTCAGCCCACTTTCCTTGCTCTAAACTACCTAATTTAAATTCTTGATGTGCGGCATACGCAGCACCTAACGTGAATGCTCTGAGTGCATCTTCTCTGCTCAGTGCTTCAGTGACTCGCCAGCCATTAGCGGGTAATTGATTGTGATCTTGGCGAGTAATTGCTGAATACAAACCGTCAAAGGGGTTGGCCAGTTCAACTGGATAATCTGAGCCTGCAGCTACTACTGAGCCTTGCTTTAAAAACGTTTGCCATGCATATGCACCTTGTAATTGTGTATCGCTAAGGCGCTGCTCTGCCATATGCATATCAGAAGTTGCATGCACCGGTTGCATTGATGGAATGATTTTAAGTGCTTTGAAGCGAGGAATATCTGCTGGATCAACTATCTGTGCGTGCTCTATACGGTTACGTAGTAAAATCCCGCCGGTTTTTTTAAATACATTTTGATAGGCATCTAACACAATATGATTTGCTTTATCACCGATGGCATGGGTATTGGCGCTAAAACCATGGTTAAAGCTCAATGTGTACAGCTGTTCTAATTTTTGTTGAGTTTCGAGCATTAAACCTTGGTGATTCTTTCTATCTGCATAATCGGCCAGTAGTGCGGCGCCACGGCTTCCTAACGCACCATCAGCATATATTTTTACACTACGAATAGACATGAAATCGTTAAGATCTTTATAGCGACCGGCTCTGAGCATATCTTCAAGGGACGGATCTGTTGCACTTAGCATTGCAACAATGCGCAGCGGTAAGGTGCCTTGTTCAGCTCTTTGCTTGTAAACTTGCCATGTTTGTTTATCAATCCCAGCATCGTGGGTTGAGGTTATACCTAAGCTGAGCAGATGTTGACCAGCTTGATTTAAGGCATTATTTACGTCTTGATCAGATGGCGTAGGAATATGTGCAGTAATTAAACTTTCGGCCTTATCGACAAAAATACCGCTAGGTTGACCTGCTTGGTTGCGAATAATTTCACCACCTGCTGGTGACTGTACTGTGGGTGTTAATTTGGCTAACTCCATCGCTTTGCTATTAACCCAAATCGCGTGGCTATCGACACGAGAAAGCACCACCGGAACATCTTTGACAACTTTATCTAAGTCAGCAGCAGTAGGAAATTGCTTATTAGGCCACAGTTCTTGATTCCAACCGCGGCCAATAATCCAGCCCCGGTTATTTTTAGCAAATACAGCAAGCTTTTTTTGTATTTCTGCAATCGACGTACTGCCACGTAAATCGAGTTGCGCTAAATTATTACCAAGTCCAATCACATGACCGTGGGCGTCAATTAAACCAGGTAATAAGGTTTGTTGCTCGGCATCAAATACTGCAGCATTAGGGAAACTCGCTTTTAGTTTATCGTCTCCTACTTTTACTACTTTGCCATCTTTAATAACCAGTGTAGAAAATTGCTGTAATTGGCCACTGTAAGTTGGAGTGTAACCATTAGCATTGTAGATCACCGTGGTATCAGCTAGCACAGGTAAAGATAAAGTGATTAAACAGGCGAGTAAGCATTTCATTGTTAGAATTCTTTTTCTGCTTTTGTTAGTTAAACAGTAACAGAGAATACTGAGTCTGCAAATTAAATATAATAAATTATTTATCGTTGTGCATTTCAACTATGCTGATGAATTAGCTATTCATTTATTTGCATATAGAGTAAATTCAGACAGTGATAATCTACCATCTTTATCGCGGTCATAGTTTTTAAAACGAGACCACAGGGCAGGATCTTTTGCTGACTCTGAACGCGTGATAAGACCGTCGTTATCGCGGTCTAAGTTTTTGAATTGTTCTGCTATATTATCAGTTGTTGCAAAACTGCAACAGCTACTGACAAATAACAAACTTAGTCCCAGTTGTGTACAAAATTTCATTGGGGAAACTCGTTAATCTAGATTATTAGTTAAAAAACGCTTAAATTCAGATAGGGAAATTTTATTGTCTTGGTTTTTGTCCCAACGTTTAAAGTTACTCAACAATTGTGGTTGTGGTTCAAGCTCATTATGCGTTAAATAGCCATCTTTATTGCTATCTAAATGATCAAAACGTTGTTTTACATCCAGTGCCATTGCGCTAAAACTAGTGGCTAGCGACACACTTAATATTATTAATATGCTTTTCATTATTTACATCCTACCAACAAAAAGAATAAAGCATTTGCCATAATTTAAATCCCAACATTAAATCCGTTTACACATTCCCTCCGGGATTATGGCAAATACTTTAAAGCCTTTTAAAATTTAAACTTTGCGAACTCTTGCTCAGATAATTGCTCGTCGTTATTATCATCAAGATCAGTAAACTGCTTTAATAGCGTGTTGTTTTGCTTGGCTTCAAGTAATGAAATTTGTCCGTCAGAGTCGGTATCTAATTGCGCAAACTTAACATTTAATTGTGATGCTAAAACAGTGGCGCTAATGACTAAAAACATCAGTGAAAAAGCGGCGATAAGTTGTTTCATAGCAGTGTTTCCTTTGGGAAATTTATTGCAAAAATTGTTTAAACTCAGCAAATGAAATTTGACCATTTTGATCTTTGTCAATTTGCTCAAAACTTTCGTGTAATACCGCATCTTCAGATGCTTCTGCTTCACTCAATGTGCCATTACTGTCTTTATCAAGTTCTGCGAAGGTGGCCTCGACATCAATGGCAAAGCTGTTAAAGCTAAGCAGTAGGCTGATGCATAAGCACAGCGGTGTTAATATTTTCATATTATTTCCTTATAAACAGTCGTTGATACGGATATTACAAGAACGATGCCAATTTTTTTATTGTATAAATATCAGTGGCTTAATGTTTTGGCATGATCATGAGTGGGAAAAAATGACCGGGCAATGTGTCTTTTTTGCAACAACTTTTAACGGGTATTCATTAAGTTTTTAAAAAACAGTTGGTTAAGTTGTTTCAATTTAGCGTCAGTCGCTTTATATAGCGCTACACAGTTCGCCTTATTCATTATTCTTATTGATTCAGCTAGTGTATAAGTAACACCTTCCATAATCAGACTTTTAACTAAAGGAGTGGCGATAGTGGCCTCATTCGCTAAAAAGTACAGTGCATTACTTAGTTGGCGACCCAATTTAATAGGCCAGTTTTTGTTTAGTACTTTGTTATCGCTGCTGCCATTATCACTGGTAGTGATTGTATTTTTAAATGCGCTGAATAAACAGCTAGCAGTAACTCAGCAAATCGTCAGTGAAAATTATCAAATTACCAAGTCATTTAATAACCTTAAGCAAGACCTCAATAGCTTAGAGCGCGCAACGCGACAAAACTGGGTGCTGAAAAGCGAATCACTCGATGAATTGATTGTTGATAAGTGGCAATCATCACTACAAAGCATTGATGAACTAACTTTTATAAGTTCTACGGGGGAGTATATTAAGCAATGGCAGCAACTCGCACAGGTATTGCAATTAGCGCATACTCAACTCGTTACTGAAGGACAACAAGATGCGCAATTGTTTATTCCTGTGAGTGAATTAATTGCGCGTCAAACGGTGTGGCTAAGAGATCAAAATGAGCTGCAAATAACTAAAAATCAGCAACAGTTAAAAGCTTTGCAAAGCTCATTTATCAATTGGTTAATAGCACTTATCCCATTAACTTTACTAGTAGGTGGTGGTTTTTTATGGCGTATAAGTGGTCGCTTAAAAGGATTAACGTCGGTTATTGATAAGCTTGGGCAAGGTCATTGGCAACAAAAAATAGCTGTACAAGGCTCTGCTGAGTTGGTTGAACTAGGAAATAAATTACAATGGGTGCAAGAGCAGTTGCATCAATTAGAGCAACAAAAAGATACTTTTTTACGCCATGTTACCCATGAATTGAAAACTCCATTAGCGTCAATGGTTGAGGGTACTGACTTACTCGCCGATGAAATCGTTGGGCCAATTAACAAAGAGCAGCAAGCGGTGTTGGCGTTAATTACCCAGAGCATGGTGCGTTTGCGCGCTATGATCGATAGTTTACTTAGTTACAATGCGATTCGCAGCAGCAAAGAAGATTTAAGTGAGCTGGAATTCTCGCAATTAATAACCAAGATAAACAGCCATTTTGAACATCGTTTAGTGGCGCGTAAGCAAAGCTTATGTTGGCATTGTGAGTTACCCGAGCAACCACTGGAAATTGCTGCAGAGCTTGTTGAAATGATCTTAATTCAGTTGATCTCTAATGGCTTAAAGTTTTCACCAGCAGGACAGGCGGTCAATATTGCTCTGTCATTAGCTGGTCGTACTTTGACTATGAGCGTGAGCGATCAAGGCACCGGTATTAAAGAGCAAGAGAAATCACATATATTCAGTGCCTTTTATCAAGGTAAGAATGCTAAAGATGTAACCGCTCAAGGTAGTGGCTTAGGGCTTACCATTGTAAAGGAGTCTGTTGAGCAATTGATGGGTACTTTACACGTTGAGCATAATGAACCACAAGGCTGTCGTTTTATAATTCAAATCCCAATCATCCCTCCAACCAATAAAAACCAAGGAGTTAATTAGCATGGGCGTGCGTTTAAATGCCATTTTAGTGGTTTGCATCACAACCTTAGGGCTCGCAGGGTGTGAGTTAACTGAGCAGCCAGTAAATAAAAGCAACCCTGAAGCTGAACAAGCGGGTAAGGTGACTACACCACAAGGGGATAGTTTACCAAACCCGAAACCTAGGCCGAAAACCGATCCTATGTATGCACCTGCCGAAACGGTTATTGGTTGGCATGCAAAGTCGTGCGGTGGTTTTCAAGTGGCAGCGAGTAAAACGGTTTATATTGGTGCTAAAGAGCTTCAGAATTATTTTGATTTTAGTTGTAAAAATAATGTATTAGCACCGGAAAAAGTATTAACGCAGCTGCTAAAACTGGATCAAGCTTATTATTGGCCAGATGATATAAAACAGTATTTATGGCTGCAAAAACAACAAATAAAACAGCAGATCAACGCTAAAGAACAGCAGCAAGCGCTGAATAATAAAATGCAAGAAACCCTGTCATCACTGGCAGCCATCGAGCAGCAACTATTACTACGCGAAGAAACTAAGGAGCAGTAATTATGTCAACAGAGCAAAACCAAGGCGCGCGAATTTTACTGGTCGATGATGATGCAAGTTTATTAAAACTATTGGCTATTCGCATAGAATCTAAAGGCTATCAAGTGACTACCTGCGAAAGCGGTATCGCTGCGCTACAGTTATTAAAAAATAATGTGTTTGATGCTGTGGTTACAGACTTACGCATGGATGAAATGGATGGTATGGCATTACACCGTCAGTTACAAAATCGCTACCCAGCGCTGCCAGTGTTGATGATGACAGCTCATGGGTCTATTCCTGATGCTGTTGAAGCGACGAAGCAAGGTATTTTTGCCTTTATTACTAAACCGGTAGATAAAGATGAGTTATTTGATAGTTTAGCAAAAGCGATTGAAATTCATGGTCTCAGTGCCGATGAAAGTGCATCAAACAGCAATATCGTGACCCGCAGTGGTGCTATGCTGCATTTACTTGAGCAAGTTAAATTATTAGGTCCGACTCAGGTCAATGTGCTGATCTCGGGGGCCAGTGGTACAGGTAAAGAGTTACTAGCTAATGCTATTCATCAACATAGCCATGTTAGTGAAGGTCCGTTTGTCGCAATAAACTGTGGTGCGGTACCGGGTGAATTACTCGAATCAGAACTATTCGGTCACAAAAAAGGGGCTTTTACGGGCGCGATTAAAGACCACCAAGGGTTATTTCAGCAAGCGCAAGGCGGTACTTTATTTTTAGATGAAATTGGTGATATGCCACTTAATTTACAAGTTAAGTTACTGCGCGTATTACAAGAAAAAACTATTCGCCCTGTGGGCTTTGAAGAAGAAATTCCAATTGATGTGCGGATTGTATCAGCAACTCATAAAAACTTGCCTGATGCGATTGCTAATCAGCAATTTCGCGAAGATTTATACTATCGCTTAAATGTTGTGAATCTTAAATTGCCACCACTGTGTGAGCGCAGAGAAGACGTTAGTTTATTAGCGCAGTATTTTAGCGCTACCATTGCTAAACGTATGGATCAAAAAGAAAAGCGTTTCGCCAATGATGCAATGCATGCATTAGTACGTCACGATTGGCCGGGTAATATTCGCCAGTTACAAAATGTAGTAGAGCAGGTTGTCGCACTTACCCCAGGTGAAGTAATATCAGCACAGCTGGTTGAAAGTGCGCTTAATAGTAATACCAACAATGTTGAGCCGCTTTCACTTAACGATGCTAAAAAAGAATTTGAGCGTGATTATGTGATTAATGCTTTAAAGATGGCTGGCGGTAACGTGGCTGAAGGGGCAAAACTAGCTAAGCGAAATCGCTCAGATTTTTATAAATTGATTAAAAAACACAACATTGACGTTGATACTATTTGTTAGGAGAGAAAATGCAGTTATTTATGGTGTATTTAGGTGGGCGTATTCAGGGCTGCCATATTGAAATGCATGATGTTCGTTTTGTTGTTGGGGAATCGATAGAACAAACTTACTCAAAATTAAAAGCGCAGTGGGTCGGTGATAAAAGTAGCGTGCACATGGACAGCTATATGGCGGTAAATCACATTGATGGCTTTGCAGTAACCGTGGTTGATGAACCCTTGGCCCAATCGCAGCAGTTATACTTTGTAAATTTAGGAGCGTATCGTGCTGATAGGTTAGCTGAGCAGCATGACTTTGCGTTATATGTAGCTAGTAGTAGCGACGAAGCTAAACAAAGAGCAAAAGAGGATTTACTAGCAGGTTTAAGTCATATTCATAAAGATGACTTACATGATGTAGATGATTGCTTTGCAATTGACTTGCTCGACAGTCAATTACATATCAAGCTAACCCCGAGTGAGCAATCTCAAGCGATTAAGCCCGATTGGTTTGGTTACCATATATTATAAATAATCAAGAGAGTGTGTGGTGCAAGCGTTAGCCGTTATCACTTTGTTCTGCACGCTCTTTGTCTTCACTGTTACTGGCAATTTTAAAAGCGATAATCACTAAGCCAAACATAGCAAAAGGTAACGCAGCAAGCATATACTCGGTAACATTGCTATCTTGGAAGCTGGCTTGTAGTAAAAAATGCCCAGCAATACACAGTAAAATAACAATCAGTAAGATCGGTAATAAAATAAGTTCTTTTTTAGCAGAATGAGTTTTCATTATTAGGCAGTACTTTTACAAGGTGCGCCATTGTAATGAGCAAACCGCTTTTAGGTCAAACAACTAGGCTGATAAATTACTTTTGATTGCGTTATGTCATGTTTTTCAGTATCAGAGTTAGGTTCGCTACTGTTTAACTCATCACTATCTTCATAGCTGTATAAATCAAAAATAAAATCAATTTCTTCACGTTTCAGTATCGCTTGCATATTGCCTCCTATCTTATCAACTTAGTTAAGTAGTAAGCATATGTCTGCGCGACTGAATTGTAAGTGAACATTAACCGTACAAAATGTGTATAAATGTAATCCTTAATTATTATTAATAGGCAGTCGAACGGTAAAAGTCACACCATCAGCTTGTTGATTATTAGCCGCGCTAACTGTGCCTTTATGGTATTCACACACTAAACGTACTATATAAAGCCCTAAACCCAAGTGTGGTTGCTGCTGCAGTTGTTGACTACGTACCGACACCATTGAATCAAAAATATGCTCTGTTAATCCCTCGGGTAAAAGTGGACCTAGATTACTGACACATAGCAGGGCTTCATTATCATGTTGATCAAGGCTGACACTTATAGCGCTATCTTCAACACTAAACTCTAAGGCATTATTGATTAGTTTATCTAGCAACTGAGCAATAAACTCAGGCGCGCCGTTAAGTAGTAATGGTTGCGGACAAATATTAAGGCTAAATTGTTGCTGTGCATAGGTTAGCTGGTAGCCTTGCATACAACCATTGATCACATTTCGCAAATCAAACGGTTCAGCTTCAGCGCTTTGAATACTTTGCTCAAGGCGAGTTGCTTCGCTCATGGTGGTGATTATTTTACCTAAACGCTCGACTCCTTCACTGGCACGATCAAGGTATTTTTGGCTCAGCTCACTTTGTGGCTGCATTTGTAAGTTTTCAAGGGAACTACGTACGACCGCAACGGGTGTTCTGAGTTCGTGAGATAATCGCGACGACATGGTTTCTAAATAGTTAGTGTAACCACCTAAGCGACTTACAATATTTGCAAAACTGCGAGATAAATCGCCAATTTCATCGTTTGAATCGCTGTAATTAATAGTGCCAGTTACTCGCCCTTGAGCATCAATGGCTTGCTCTGCGGTATCTCTTAAGCGACGAATACGACTGGAGATCCTTGATGCAAAAAAGAATAACGTTACTGTGCCTATTAGCATCACTGCTAAAATCACATTAAATAGTTTCTCTAACGATTTGTTGCGTAATGTGCGAACACCATTGGTAGTCTCTTCGGCCACTACAGCACCAATGACCTTATCTTGGATCCAAATAGGATATGCGGCTGATAAAATAACCGCTTTGTTATCTGGAGTGAGTCGCCAAGACGATGCTGGTGTGCCACTGAGTGCTTTACCTATATGTGTGCCTTGCATCGCTGCGACATCGTGCAAGGTATCTAAAAATTCATTTTCAGGGCGGGTAAGTACTTTATAGTAAAGTGGATGTAAGTAGTTTTTCTCAAATCGTTGCCACCAGGTTTTTGCTGGCTGGTCGTTAAGCCCATCAGCCCAAACGCCGTCGGCATGATGAATTGATCCTGACTGCGCTAACACGCGGTGATGATTATCAACCACCCAAATTCGGCTGCCGCTGTGACCCATACCTTTTAATATACGATTTATTTCAGGTGAGGGCACCAGCACTGAGCCAATATCATTGGGGTTTTGTAAGTTTGAAGTCGACATAGTCTGTGGCTCAGGCTTGCCTTGATCCCAATCTTCAATTGCAAAGCCGAGCTTATTGCCAAGCATCGTTAGCGGAAACCGCAACTCTATGTTATAGCCAGTCTCTGTACTGACAAAATAGCCTTGAATTTTTGTTATTGGGGTTTTGCTTTGTGCGTCAAATGCGTTGATCCAGCCATCTTGGCGAGCGGCAACAATATAGTGCTTAAATTCTCCTTGTGGGGTTTTTAACATGATCTGTAAGTGATCATTACGGGTTAAACTTAGGGTGTTTTTAGCGCGATAAACCACCGAGTCATCGGTAACTTTAAATACTGCATATAAAAAGTTTTCATATTTACCAACCATATGCTCAAACGATAAGTCCTCAAGCTGATGGTCTGGTTTATTAGTTTGTAAATAGCGCTCGTCGTAATGCCAAAAAAGACTTTGATAAGGCTGCCAGTCCGACAGTTTGCCATCAAGTTGAATGGGGTTACTAAGGTTATAGGCGTAGAGATCACGGCCTTTTATAACCTGATCTAAAAAATTGGTTTGCGAGTCAAATAATGCTGGGCGCTCATGCAGGGCCGTGGCGAGTGCTCGGGTAGTGCCGACTAAGGTTTTTTCTTGACCTTGGCGCAGAAATTTTTCCATTTCCCACACGTATTCATAGCCAAGCCAAGGCAGTAAAAATAAAAAACACGACAGCAATATAAATTTACTGCGCAAACCAAAGCGCAGCATTACACTTGCTCCCAGCGATAACCCATACCGTAAACGGTATCTATACAATCAAAGTCAGTATCTAAAGCGATAAATTTTTTGCGAATACGTTTAACATGAGAAGTGATAGTGCTGTCATCAACGTAAATCTTTGCATCACTCATTAGTTCGTTACGGCTTTTTACATGCCCAGGGCGCTGTGCCAGTGAATGCAGCATCCAAAATTCAGTTACGGTTAAATCGACTATTTGCTGCTGCCAAAATACTTGCATGCGTTTAGTATCAAGCGTGAGCGGGCCGCGATTGAGTAAAGCATTTTGATCAGCGGGTTGCTCGAGTGCTTCCATACGTCGAAACAGTGCACCGATACGAGCCGCCAAATGCGCCATGCTGATATCTTTAGTGAGATAGTCATCAGCGCCCATGCGTAGGCCACACACAGTATCTATTTCGCTGTCGCGGGCGGTTAAAAAAATAATCGGCAAGGTTTTAGAAAGCGAACGCAGAGTTTGGCATAGTAAGAAACCGCCATCAATTTCATGACCTAAACCAATATCGACAATCGCTAAGTCTGGTAGTGCGTCATTAAAAGCATGCTCTGCACTTTGACGGTTGCTATAGCCGCTGACCAGATAACCCTGCGCGCTGAGCATTTCCATGTAATTTTCGCGGATCGCGGGTTCGTCTTCAATAATTGCAATCTTCTTCATTTACAGCACCTTCTTATATTCTAGTTGCACTATACCTAATTTTTTTGCTTTCGCACTGGCGAAAAAGCAATTGCCATTTTTTTGCCACAATTGCTCAGCAGTTTGCCTTTTTTGCTCCCCTTTGTTGCCACTTGAGCTTGCTTTAATGGCGTTATACCAAATCGGGCAGCTACCAACCCATGAGTTGCCAACTATTAAGTAATTAAGCAAAAAAGGATTACACCATGAAAAAAATGATTATCGCTTGCACTGTCGCTACTATTTTTGCAGCACCTAACTTAGCCCACGCTGACACAGTTGCAGTTAAAGCAAAAGAAACTCATAAAGAAACGGTGATAGGTTTAAGTACGGGGGCAATTGTTGGCAGTATTGTTGGCGGCCCAATTGGTGCCTTTGTTGGTGCATTTGCCGGAGGCTTGATTGGCGAGCAAGAAGTGGCAGAAGATAAAATTGCCGAGCAACAACGAGCTTTAGTTGTGCTGCAAGATAAAACCGATGATTACCAGCATGTACTTGCTCAAAATGCGCAAATGAGTGAGCAGCTCGATAAGCTTGAGAGTAATAACGAACGCCTTGCATTAGCCAAAATGCACAACCTAATGGCAATGACCATTCAATTTAAAACCGGTTCAAGTGAGATTGCCCCGCACTTTGCCAGCCAACTTGATCAACTAGTGAATTTACTACAAAGCCAGCCAGACTTGCAGCTGGATTTAAATGGCTTTGCCGATCAACGTGGTGATGAGCTCGCTAACTTAGCGCTTTCAAAACAGCGAGTCGCAAATGTACAAAGCTACTTAATAAAGCAAGGTATTAGCCATACCCGCTTAACGACTACCGCATTTGGTGAGCAACAAACTGTGGCAGATAGCGATAATTATGAAGAAAACATGTTTGACCGCCGTGTAACGTTAACAACTCGTCCAAGCACGCAGCCGTATAACCAAACCGCGAGTAACTAATCGCCATTTTGCCAAGTAGCCGCCAAGGGAGTGATTTTTATGTTGAGTAAACCAAGCAAAGTGCTGACCCGTAGCCATTTATGGTTACGGGGAAGCCTTTTTACCTTCATCGCGTTTGTTAGCTGTGCGAGTAACGCCAGCACATCGCCAGAACTAACTATGTTCGACAGCAATGGTGCAAAGGCAGCGCCTGGCGTTATCTTAAAAAGTGATGCCACCATGACAGTCACCGGATTGATAAACCATGTCGTGGTAACTCAACATTATCGCAATGAAAACCCGTTTGCTGTTAATGCACGCTATGTCTTTCCGCTGCCCGATGAAAGTGCGGTTCATGCCATGACTATGCACATTGGTGAGCGAGTGATCAAAGGTGAAATTGATAAAAAAGCACAAGCCGAGCTGCGTTTTCAACAGGCGCAAAAAGCGGGTAAACAAGCCGCTTTAGTGCGCCAGCAGCGTGCAAACATGTTTGTCACTAATGTGGCAAACATCGGCCCCGGCGAAGAAGTACAAATAGAGCTGCAATATCAAGAAGTGATTGATTATCGCAGTGGTACATTTGCACTACGATTTCCAACCACGATAACGCCGCGTTACCATCCGATTAATGGGGTATTAAATGAAACAGCAGAGGATATGATTGACTCGCAGAGTAATGAGTTATCATCAGCGAGTATTGCTGCCACGGGGTGGATAGCACCGATTTACATGGCCACTAAAAATGCAGGCGCGGTTCAAGGCGAGTTTAAGCTAACGGTTAATATTGATGTTGGCCTAGAGCTGGTGGATATTCAGTCTAAATATCATCGTATTAATACCGAAAATCTGGCATTTGGTCAGTATCAAGTTACTTTAAATGAACAACGTGCCGTGAATCGTGATTTTTTACTGGAGTTTAAACCGCTGCAAAAAGAGCAAGCGCAAGCCGCATTTTTTACTGAGCAGCTCAGTAATGGTGAGCGTTATGGATTATTAATGTTGCTGCCGCCGGATGATCATTTTACGCAGACTCAGCGTCTAGCAAGAGAAATGATTTTTGTAGTCGACACTTCCGGCTCTATGCACGGACAGTCAATGGAGCAAGCCAAAAGTGCACTTCATTATGCGTTATCGTTACTTGATAGTAACGACAGCTTTAATATTGTCGGCTTTGACGATCAAATTATGCCTATGAGCGATAAACCTGTGCCGGCTAATGATTTTAATTTACGCCGTGCTGAGCGCTTTGTATATAATTTACAAGCTGATGGCGGCACTGATATTAAAGGGGCATTAGATGGTGTACTAGATGCTCGTGAGCATCTAGGGTATGTGCGTCAAGTGGTATTTTTAACCGATGGCAGTGTCAGTAATGAAGATGCATTGTTTAAACATATTAGTGCGCAACTAGGTGATAGTCGTTTGTTTACGATTGGTATCGGTAGTGCGCCTAATAGTTACTTTATGCGTCGAGCTGCAGATGTTGGGCGCGGAACGTTTACTTATATTGGCAGCAGTAGTGACGTGCAACCAAAAATGCAGCAACTATTTGATAAGTTAGCTCATCCTGCAATTACTCAACTTGCGCTTAGCAGTGATTTGGCAAATCAAGCTCTTGAATATTGGCCATCGCCGTTACCCGACCTGTATTTTTCAGAGCCGGTGATGGTTGCTATAAAGCTTGATAATAATGCCGGCGTTACTTTAGCGGGGCAAACGGCGCAAGGACCGTTGTCGATAAAGTTAAATACACAACAAGGGCGACCGGCTCATGGAATTGCAAGGTTGTGGGCACGGCAAAAAATTAAATCATTATTACTTTATAACGAGCAAGAGCAGGTTAAAGCACAGGTTGAGAGTCTAGCGCTTGAACATCAATTACTTAGTCCGTTTACCGCCTTTGTAGCGATTGAACAGACACCATCGAGCACTGTTGCTGAGCAGAATGTGCAAGTGGTTAATCAACGACCTCAGGGTCTAGCAATGAGTTTGCCACAAACTGATGGGCAAAGCAGACTACATATTTTACTCGGTTGCATGCTGTTGGCTGGATTTGCAGTGTTGAGACTGAAAAAATGAAAGCAGTGATTGGCGCTATATTGTTGATTGTTGGCTTGGCGTTGCTTGGTCATGGTAGTTATATGCAAGCTAAAGCGTGGCTGGCACAACACCTTATAGAGCAGGCTTGGCAAGTGGCACTGACAACGCCAGAGCAACAAGTTAAACCCTGGTTCTATGCTGATAGTTATGTAACTGCACAACTGAATTGGCCAAGCCAAAAGCAAACCTTAACAATATTAGCAGGAGCCAGTGGCCGTAACTTAGCGTTTGCTCCGAGTCACTTTTTAGCTAGTGCAGAGCTAGGCTCTGAGCAAGCAGGCGTGTTAATTGCTGGACATAATGACACTCACTTTGCTTTCTTACAAAAAGTGAATGTAGGTGAGCAATTTAGCTTACAAACGCAAAATGGCCAAATTGATCGCTATCGAGTGCGTGGGATTGCGGTTATTCATCAGTCCCAGTACGATTTTTTAGCGCATAAAGGCTTGTATTTATTAACCTGTTATCCGTTTGACTCTTTAGCCTCCGGGACTGAATTACGATTATTAGTCTCTGCCGATAAATTGCCATCACCTGCATCGGTATTATCTATGTCTACTACCAATTCTTGATGACGCTGACTTATCATTACACCTACAAATACCACGCCAATGCTGAGCCATTGGCTAAGAGAAAGCACTTCTCCCAAGATAATTGCTGATAATATTAGGGTGAAAATCGGTATTAAATTTGAATAGGCTGCGGCAGTGAGCACCGACACCTTACTAATTGCGTAATTATACAAACCATAGCCGCCTAAGGTGACGCAAGAGCCTAAATATAAAATACTTAATAATGCGCCAAGGTCGTGTTGATTTTCACTGGGTAAATCAATAAACAGTAAAAATGGCGCAAAGAACAGACTACCGCTAAAACCTTGCAGTGCAATTAAGGTTAATGGTGAGTAGCGAGCAACTAAATGTTTAACTGAAATAGTATAAAATGCAGCGCAGACCATTGCCATTAACTCCAAAAAGTTACCCAGCAATGGATTGGGAGCCTGCTCTGAGCTTGGCGACATTAAAGTTAATAAGATACTGCCGCCAATACAAAAAGTGAAACCAATAACAATGGCCTTACTAATGTACTCTTTGAGCATAAAAAACGCTAAAAGTGCTACGATAATCGGTAAGCACGATACAATAACTCCCGCTTGAGAAGCTGAAGTATATTCCATCGCATGGCCTTCAAATAAAAAATACAAACAGGGCTCAGCCAGCGACATCCCCACCAGATATTTCCAGTCACCTTGATGATATTTAAAGCGAATAACGTAACGCCATAAGCACAATGCCATGGCTAAGGTGGTTAACATGCGTAAAAAAATCACCAGTGCAGGGTCATAAATGGCGATCGCGTATTTTAGCGCGATAAAAGAACTGCCCCATAAAAAGGTGGCGATTATTAAACATAAACTGGCTGGCATGAAGGTCGCTTTAAAGTGAATTAAAACACGATCCTAGCACGTCAGCACCGTGATTGAATATTTTTAACTTGTTCAAAAATCGATAACTGGTATAAATAAATCCTTCAATATTTTTGTGTAGTAAAAAGCATGCAAAGGGCACAGGTAATAGTGGTTAAGCTGGGAACGAGTGTACTCACTGGTGGAACCGATAAACTCGACAAAGCACACATGGTTGAATTAGTTCGCCAATGTTGTGAATTAAAAAAGCAAGGTCATCAAGTTGTGCTGGTATCAAGTGGCGCGGTGGCTGCTGGCCGAGAGCAACTATTAAAACCCTGCGGTCGTTCTTTGATTGATAAACAGATGCTTGCCGCGATTGGTCAAGGTCAGCTTATCCACATTTGGCAAAGCTTATTTGCTTTATATGGCGTGAATGTAGGGCAAATGCTACTGACTCGCGCTGACGTTGATGACCGAGAACGCTACCTCAATGCCCGCGATACTTTAACTGCATTATTAAGTTATGACGTGGTGCCAATCATTAATGAAAATGATGCGGTCGCAACTGCTGAAATTAAAGTAGGTGATAACGACAACCTCTCAGCACTGGTCGCTATATTAGCTAATGCCGACAAATTATTATTACTAACCGACCAAGAAGGTTTATTTACCAGTGATCCACGTACTGATGTTAATGCGCAATTAATTGACGAAGTGGCACATATTGATGATGAGTTACGCCAGCTTGCTGGTGGCAGTGGAACTAGTCTAGGCACTGGTGGTATGGCAACGAAATTGCAAGCCGCTGATATCGCTCGTCGAGCCGGGGTGGAAGTGATCATAGCCAAAGGTGCTGGTAAAAATGTGATCCTTAATTGTATGAGCGAACAGTTACCAGGAACACGCTTTGTAAAGCTAACAGCGCCAAGAGATGGCCGTAAAAAATGGCTGTTAGCTGGACCTAAAAGTAGTGGCCAAATAGTGATTGATGATGGCGCAGTAAATGCTTTACAGCAACAAGGCGCTAGTTTATTAGCCAAAGGCGTACGCGGTGTGCGCGGGCAGTTTGAACGTGGCGATTTGATTGATTTAGTCACCAGCGATCAACAATTAGTGGCCCGTGGATTAGTACGTTTTAGTAAAGCAGAAACCGATACTATTAAAGGTTGTCATTCAAGTGAAATAGCTAAGTTACTAGCTTTTGATTGCGGTAGTGAAGTGATCCATCGAGATGATTTGGTGTTGTTTTAGATTATCAAGCTACTACATTGTAAAACATTAAAGTCATCCCTTGAGGATATAAATGAATAGTTTAATAATACAGCAAGACTCAAGCTTTTATTCTTTGATGCCGGCCTTTTCACTGCGGTATTGAGTTTTGCTTTATATTTTTAAAATAACGTGGATTGCTTTACCTTTTAGGAGATGGATTCGCGTTCTTTGATGCTATTTTAGCTTTATATTCTGTGCTAAAATCTGTGCCCTTAAATTGTTGTAAACAGGGCCCAGTTGATGAAATTAGTTCGTTGGTTATTAGGTAGTTTGATCTTATTTTTTGATTTTGTTTTTACACCACGTAGTAAAAAACGTCCTGCGGGAGAGCAAGCTCAGCTTGATCAACTCACTGCACAATTTAAACTATATCAATTCAAAGCTTGCCCATTCTGCGTAAAAGTGCGCCGTGCAATTAAACGCGAAGGGTTAAAAGTTGAAACGCGCGACGCGAAAAGTAATGAACAGTATCGTCAAGAATTGCTCGAACAAGGCGGAAAAATAAAAGTACCGTGTCTACGTATCGAAAAAGATAACCAAGTCACTTGGTTATATGAATCAAACGATATCATTGCTTACTTAAATAAAGCTGCAGCTTAATATTCATTTTTCAAGCGCATTTGCTGTGTTAGCATTTAGCGCATATTTTATTGTCCATTGAAAGAGAACATAACCATGACAATTCGTACACGTGTTGCGCCGTCACCAACCGGTGACCCGCATCTTGGTACCGCTTATATCGCCTTATTTAATTACTGTTTTGCTAAGCAGCAAGGTGGCGAATTTGTACTTCGTATTGAAGACACAGACCAAGTACGTAGCACTTCAGAATCAGAACAAGCGATTATGGATAGTCTTCGTTGGTTAGGGCTTGAATGGGATCATGGTCCTGATGTCGGTGGTGAGTTTGGTCCTTATCGTCAATCAGAGCGTAGCGATTTATATAAAAAATATGCGCATCAGTTAGTTGATGATGGCAAAGCATTTTATTGTTTTGCAACCAGCGAAGAGTTGGACCAAATGCGTGAAGAGCAAATGGCTGAAGGCCTGCGTCCTAAATACGATGGCCGTGGTTTAAACCTTACTGATGACGAAATTAAAGCCAACTTAGCTGCCGGTAAGCCTTACGTGATACGTATGAATATTCCAAGCGAAGGTACCTTTAAATTTAACGATTACTTACGTGGTGAAATTGAGATCCCGTGGGAAAACGTTGATATGCAAGTGTTACTTAAAGCCGATGGTTTCCCAACGTACTTTTTAGCAAATGTGGTTGATGACCACCATATGGAAATTAGCCATATTTTCCGTGGTGAGGAGTGGATCAACTCTGCGCCTAAGCTGTTAAAATTATATGAAGATTTTGGTTGGCAAGCACCGGTGCTTGGTCACTTACCACTATTACGTAATCCAGATAAGTCAAAGCTTTCTAAGCGTAAAAATCCAACTTCTATTAATTACTATAAAGAAATGGGTTACTTACCTGAAGCGGTACTTAACTACCTTGGACGCATGGGCTGGTCAATGCCGGATGAGCGTGAAAAGTTCACGCTTGCTGAAATGATTGAACATTTTGATATGAAGCGTGTATCACTCGGTGGCCCAGTATTTGACGTTGATAAACTAAGCTGGTTAAACGGCATGTGGATCCGCGAAAACTTCAGCAACGAAGAGCTAATTCAGCGCTTTGTAGATTGGAAGTTTAATGGGGCAATGCTTGCTAAAGTATTACCAGAGGCGAAAGCCCGCATTAATACCCTATCAGATATGGTTGATTTAGCCGGTCATTTTGTCGGTGGCATTCCAACTTACGACCCTGCGTTACTGACCGCTGGTAAAGCCGATGAAGATGTAATTCGCCAAGCTTTACAGTTCTTTATCTGGGAGCTTGAGGGCTTACGAAGCTGGGAAAAATCAGCAATATTTGCTATAGCTAAAGCGGTGTCTACTTTCCATGAGCTGAAGATTAAAGACTTTTTAGAGCCGATATTTGTCGCTATTACTGGCAAAACGTCTTCAACATCAGTACTTGATGCAATGGAAATATTAGGCTCAGATCTATCGCGCGCACGTTTACGTGTAGCACTTGCGCATTTAGGTATCTCTAAAAAGCAAGCGAAGAATATTGAGCGTGCGTATCGCGAGTATCCTGCTGCATAGGTAAAGTAATCTAGCTAAGCTTGATGATCATTAAAAGCCGAACTTTATTAACGTGGAGTTCGGCTTTTTTGTGGAAAAATAATGGAGTATTGCCAACAAGCAAAGCTAGTGTGTGGACGATGAAATTATAACAGTTGGCTGTTCTCACGCAATTTGTTAGCTCAGCAGTGAAAAGTGGGGTATCGGTGGTTTATTTTTTCGAAAAAAAAGCCGTTTTTTAAATCAACACGGCTTTGTTGTTTTAATTTGCTTTGCCCTAGACTTTGAACTCATCTACAGACAAGCGTAACTCTTCGGCAAGTTTAGCGACCTCAGAGCTTGATATATTAGTCTGATTAGCTCCTTCAGCGGTTTGTTCAGCAATGGCTACGATAGACTCAAGGCGCTCGCTGATCTCTTGTGAGACTTGTTGTTGCTCTTGTGCTGCGGTCGATATTTCTTCACTCACATCATGTGCTAAAGCAACCGCTGAGGTGATTGAATCCAGTGCTGCGTTGGCTAGGTCTGATTGTTCAACACAAGAATCAGCTTGTTGCTTGCCTTTAGACATTGCAGTCACGGCTGCTTCCGCGCCTGTTTGCAATGATTCTATCATGGCTTGAATTTCTTGAGTCGAGGCTTGTGTTTTACTAGCCAATGAACGAACCTCATCAGCAACAACGGCAAAACCACGACCTTGTTCACCGGCACGTGCTGCTTCAATAGCTGCATTAAGTGCTAGTAAGTTAGTTTGATCCGCGATACCACGAATAACATCAAGAATACTACCAATCGAGGCGCTATCTTGATGAAGCTTATTAATGACTAGTGAGGCTGATTCAACTTCACGAGCTAGCTGCTCAATGGTCGATTTATTCTGGCTAGAAATCCCCTTAACACGTTCAGCTTCTTTATCGGCATTTTTGATTTCTTTAAGTGCCTGTTGTGCGCTATTGCTTACTGTTTGCGAGGTACTGCTCATTTCCGTTGTCGCTGTTGCAGCTTGCTCTACCTGAGCTTGTTGATTACGGATTGCTTGGCTTGATTCACCGGTAATAGCAGACGTTTCTTCTGAGGCTGCGGCAAGTTGTGTGGAACGAGATATAATGCCTTTGATCAAGCTGCGTAAGCTGGCGATAAGTGTATTACAACTACGCGATAGCTCACCAAATTCATCTTTAGCCGTATCATCAAGACGTTGTGTCATATCGCCACTAGCAACAATATCAAGAATGCGGTTAACTTCTGCAAGTGGTTTAGTAATGCGATTAACTGTTATATAAGCCACTATTATAGCTAGTAAGGTAGCACTTATCATACCAACCCAAGTCCATAAGTTGGCTGAGTCGACGTCGATCCTAACTTCTTTTTGTAATTCAAAAGCAACATTACTCGCTTGAGCGACTAACTCGTTGAGTTGTTTTAATGCAGTTGCCGTAGCTTGCTCTGCCTCAGTAAGTTCCGTTTCAGTCATTGCGATCACATCAATTAAACGCTTTTTATTAGCTGAAATACTATTGTTGCCGAGAATGTTATCGCGAATAGAGACAAAGTAGTTGTTTAGATCGTTGTATAAACCTGGCTCAGCGGCTTCAACAACCGGTTTGAGTAGCTTTAAACTACGCTCAATTTCTTCTAAATAATAAAGCTGCTCATTTTTGACGATATCTAAGGTATTTTGGGTTTTAACTGTCAGCATGTCAGTGCTGTTAGTCACCAAAGATAAAAAGTTATTTTCTAATTTATTAGCTGCTTGATAGGCTCTGCTATCACTGCTTTCTAAACCATCAATATCGATAATATCCAAAACCACAGAGTTAGCATCTTCTGCAGCAAGCTCAATAGTTTCTAACTGTGCTCGTAATGATTTATTGAGTTCTAATTGAGTTTTTTTATCTTTTAATAAATCTTCTACTAATTTAATAAAACTTTTGTAAGTTCGTTCCACGCTTTGACTACTTTGATTTAGTTGAGCATTGTCACTGACAACTTGTCGTAATTGCGAGTAAGATTTATCAAAGCGTTGTTTTTGTTCGAACACTGATTTTTCAATTGGCGCAAGCTCTGCAGCTGAAGTGGTATAAAAGCTTGCTTGGGCAGCTTTACTCATTAAGATAAACTCAACCTGAAGTTCAGAACTTTGTTCCAGTGCAGGCAATGATAATTGATTTACTTGCTGCGCTGAATTATTAATATTTGCGATTCTGAACAGTGAATTACCCCCAATTAAAAGAAGTAATAAGGTGATACAAATAAAACCACCCCAAATACGCTGGCTGACAGTTAAGTTCATATAAAAATTCCATAAAGAGAGTAGCAATTAGACTTTATCGGCTTTATTGCGGATAAGTTAAGTAATTAAATTTAATTACTTTTAACATTTATAACTTTAAATCTAACAGAAGATGAGTTTTTTTTCAGGTTATTTAGATAGAATTAGCTGAATTAATGCTGAATAATTGTTTGTTTTTTAATTCTAGCAAGGTCATAGCTCCACCCCACACACAACCAGTGTCTAAAGCGTAGATATTTTCATGATCGGTTACACCTTCAAGAGCAGCCCAATGACCAAAAACAATATGTTGTTTAAAAGTTGTAAATTTTGGGTGCTTGAACCAAGGGATCATTGCAGTAGCGTTAGCAATACCACCTTTATAGCTTAACTCTAATTGTTCATCAAGAGTTAAAAATCGCATTCGAGTAAAGTAATTTACAATATAACGAAACCGCTCAAAGTCATTGAGTTGTTCACTCCAAAGGCTAGGATGCTGCTCATACATATGTTTGAAAAAATCGCGCGCATTCTCACCTTGATAGCAGGATTCAGCAAATTGTGCATGTTGTAGAGCCTGTTCAATTGACCATGCAGGGTTGAGGCCGGCGTGGCTAATAAATACCTGTTCTTTTTCAAGCCATAAAGCAAGTGGTTGCTGCTGTAACATGGCTATATAAGCAGGTAGCTTTGTGGAATCAAGCAGGGCGGTGAGCTTGTCTTTAGGATTAGCGGGTTTATCTAACATGTAATTGGCAATCAGGTGTAAGTCGTGATTACCCAAGGTAACGGTGATGCTATCTTGATGTGTATATATATAATCTAGGCAGGCAAGTGAGTCGGGGCCGCGGGCGACAATATCGCCCACTAAATAAAGGTGATCTTTGCTTGGGTTGAAGTCAACTTGCAGCAACAAAGCTTGAAATTCTTTATAACAACCTTGTAGATCACCTATCGCATAATTTGCCATTATTTAACCTAAATTCGGGAGAATAAATCTATCTCCTGTGGCTATTTTCAACGATAACTGCGTTGAATCTACTTGCAATAGGCCAGCTATTGACGCGTAAATTCGCCTTGTTATCTCTGAAAATCTCCGACAGGACAGCTTAAAGGCTAGTTATATCATTAAATCAATGCGTTAATAAATATCTTAACCCGATTTCAGGTTATTTAATGTAAAATATTAGGCAGTGATAAACGAAAAACATTAATAGGTGCATCAAACTCTGTACCGAACTCATTCTTCAAGGTGTAATAACCTTGCATCGTTCCTACGGGAGTATCTAGCACTGCACCACTGGTATATTTATAGCTTTCACCAGGACCAATAGTTGGTTTTTCACCGACTACGCCTTCACCTTGTACTTCGATTTCTTTACCATTTGCATCAGTGATCAACCAATAGCGGCTAATTAACTTTGCGCTGCATAGACTGTGATTTTTAATGGTAACGGAATAAGCAAATACATATTTATCAAGTTCAGGTTGTGATTGACCCTCAACATAAAATGTTTCTACCGATACTTTGATGGGTGAGCCCAAATTACTGCTTGTTGTCATAAATCCAATTAGCTATATCAATAAATTGTTGTAACGAAAGGCTTTCAGCACGCAACGTGATATCTATACCAATGCTAGTTAATTCATCTGCGGTGAGTAAATTAGCTAAGCTGTTGCGCAGTGTTTTGCGGCGCTGATTAAAGGCCTCTAAACACACAGTGTTAAGAATTTTAGTACTTTTTGCTGTACGTTGCTCTGGCTTTTTCGGTATTAAACGAATAACGGCAGAATCAACTTTCGGTGCTGGTTTAAAACACTCTGGTGGTACTTCGATGACAGGCATTGCATTACAGTAATACTGTGTCATTACACTCAAGCGACCAAATGTTTTACTACCAGGTCCTGCTACCATGCGTTTTACCACTTCTTTTTGTAGCATAAAATGCATATGCTCAATGTTGTCGGCAAACTCGAATAAATGGAACAGTAACGGTGTTGAAATATTGTACGGTAAATTACCAAACACTTTTAGTTTGTTGCGGTCAGCTTTGATCAAACTTGAAAAATCAAATTTCATTGCATCACCTTGATGCACAGTAAGCTTAGGCCCTAAAAAAGGATGCTCAGTTAAGCGCTGGGCTAAATCTTTATCTAGCTCAACAACCGTTAAGTGGCCACTTAGCTCACTTACCGGTTCAGTGATAGCACCTAGACCAGGACCGATTTCAACTAAATTATCTTCAGGTTTAGGATCAATCGCGGTGACGATTTTATCGATGATCATCTCATCACATAAAAAGTTTTGCCCAAAACGTTTGCGGGCGCGGTGTCCTAAATGTACTTTATCTGTCATTGATTTTGTGCTTTTTCATGGGCGAGCTTAATTGCTTCGCGGATCGCTAATTCAAAACTACCAACATCAGCATCACCAGTACCGGCTAAATCGAGCGCCGTACCGTGATCAACTGAGGTGCGTATAAACGGCAAACCAAGGGTGATATTAACCGATTTGCCAAAACCTTTGTATTTTAGCACAGGTAAACCTTGATCGTGATACATTGCCAGCACAGCATCAGCTTGTGATAGATATTTGTCTTGGAACAAGGTATCAGCAGGCAATGGCCCGATTAAATTCATACCTTCACTATTTAGCTGTTCAATGGTTGGGGTGATGGTGTCAATTTCTTCACGCCCTAAATGGCCATCTTCACCCGCATGAGGGTTAAGCCCACAGACTAAAATACGTGGTTTTTCGATACCAAATTTAGTTTGTAAATCATGGTTTAAAATACCCGCAACTTTACTTAAACGCTCACTTGTAATAGCACGTGATACATAAGCTAGTGGGATGTGCGTGGTCACTAGTGCAACTCTTAAGCCTTCAGTAGCTAACAACATCACCACATCAGGGGTGTTTGATTGCTGGGCAAAGTATTCGGTATGGCCGCTAAATGAAATACCAGCTTTATTGATAATACCTTTATTAACAGGGCCAGTTACAACCGCAGCAAACGTACCATTCATATTTTTTTCGCACGCGATACGTAAAGTATCGAGTACGTATTGGCCGTTGGCATCATTTAATACACCCATTTCAACTTCGGCACCTAAATCAACTTGGTGCAGATAGACACTCCCTGCTGGAGCGATTACTGCTGCTGCGTTTTCATCAAATGGAATTAAATTGATTGTTAAACCAAGCTGTTTGGCTCGCTGTTGTAATAACTGCTTATCAGCAATCACAACCAGCTGCGCAGGCCAATCATGCTGTGCAAGTTGCAACAGTAAATCTGGGCCGATCCCGGCAGGTTCGCCGGGAGTAATTGCAATACGTAGAATCATTGGTTATTCATCAATTGGGAAAATTTCAACATGGGCTTGCTCACGCATTTCTTGCTGCCAGTTAAAGCTTTCTTCTTTAAATTTACGATTAAAGAGCATGCCATGAGCACGGTTACGTTTAGCTAGTTCGGTTTTATCAGCAATGCGTTTGTCTAATAGCTGCACTATATGCCAACCAAATGTGGTTCTAAACGGGTCACTGATCTCATTTTTATCAAGTGATAGTAGGGCGTCTCTAAACTGTGGCACATAGGTTGTAGGATCTGTCCAATCGTACTCTCCACCTTTAAGTGCAGAGCCTGGATCTTCTGAATACTCTTTAGCAAGCTCACCAAAATCAGCTGTACCTGCGCGTAACTCTTTGGCAAAACCATTTAGCATATTGCGGGCTTTTTCTTCACTTAAGATAATTGACGGCTTGATTAAGATATGGCGAGAACGAACTTCAGTTGTTTCAACAACCTGGCGACCACGAATATCTTGCACTTTAATGATATGAAAACCAGCGCCAGAGCGTAGCGGGCCGATAATGGCATCTTTTTTAGTGCCTTTAACTGCTTCAGCAAATAATGACGGCATTTCATTGATACTCATATAACCTAGCTGACCACCTTCAAGAGCTTTTGAACCACTTGATGATGAAATAGCGATGCGTTTGAATTCTTTACCTTCTCGTAAAAATTCGATGACTTTATCGGCACGAGTTTTTGCATCAGAAATTTCATCTGCAGTGGCATTATTTGGAATATCAATGAGGATATGACCAATGTCATACTCTTCCGTATTTTGACCTTGGCTTTCCATTATTTTTAAAAGGTTATCAACTTCTTGCGGGCTAATATAAATACGACGATCTACGTTTGCGCGCATCACTTGTTGAGTAGTAATTTCTTTACGAATTTCTTCACGATAAGACTGGAAACTCTCGCCTGACGCTTCAATCGTACGGCGCAAGTCTGCAATTGTTCCGCCTTGTTCTTTAGCCATACTAACCAAAGTTTGATCCAGTTGACTATCAGAGATTTCTAACCCCATACGCTCGGCTAATTGCATCATCAGCGCTTGATTTACTAAGCGCTCCATTGCTTGAATGCGTAGCGTATCATCCGAAGGTAATTCTTGTCCTTGCTCTTTGGCTTGGGTTTTTACACGGTTAACTATGGTGTCAACTTCACTTTGTAAAATAACCCCTTGGTTTACAATACCAACCACCTTGTCTATTTCAACAGGGGCTGCGAAAGCGCTTTGGTATAAACCAAGCGTCAAAAATGCTGATGCTAATAATTTTTTTAAATTCATACTTTTTCTAATACTCTTGCTAATAGTACGGTAATACTAGTTATTAAGAAAATACGGTCTACGATAGCCAAAAATACCTTGTTGTAATAATTTTTGTGCATCATAACGGCTTTTACTACCTAACCCTTTTAAGACAATATTAAAACCAATGCTTGAATCAAAAGTGGCTTGTTCTTGGCCTATCGCTTGATTTAAATCAGTTGCGATTTGGCGACGACCGGTAATTTGAAAGGCCCAACAGCAGGATTCATATTGCAATCCGCTGAACACCTCGACACTACGACCGCTTTCTAAATCGCGGTGATAGCTACTTACAAACTGCCATTGATCACTGAGCGGAATGCTAGTAAAAAAGCCAACTTGTTCGATTGTATTGCCTGAGACATCATTTGCATAGCGATGGTTCAATTGTACCAGCTGATTATCGTCACCTTTATAATCTAAAGTCACATTTGACTGGATAATCTGCTTTCCATCGGTGTCATACTGAATTCCGCCTGATAAATACCAGCGGCGGTGCCAATGTAACATGGTTTGTGCGGCAAACAAGGCATTATAGTTGGTATCTGAGTTTAACCCTTGTGATGTTGGCTTGGCAGAGTCACTTAAATAAAATATTTGACCGGCACTAAAATTAAACAATTCTTCGCTTTTATTATTAAATAAACGCGTGGTTGCACCTAATGTAAATTGATTCGCTGCGGCTATACGATCAACGCTTGAGAAGCGACTATCACGGAATAAACCAAAAAAATCATCTTGTAGTTTTGTCGTATCGTATAAACCTATATCGGATTGATCTTTATTTGGTGTATACAAATATTGCACTTGTGGCTCTAAGGTTTGAATCCCATCATCAGCGAAGATAGTGGTATCACGCTCAAAGTTTAATTGGCTGTATAAACGCACTTTAGGCAAGGTACGTGAAACTGATTTAGCATAATCGGTATTAGCTAAATCACCTTCTTGCTTATAGTTAGTGTGCAGTACGCTAAATTCAGATAAAAACGACCAAGCATGCTCTTGATAACCATAACTTACTTTGGGTTCGATGTGCACCCGAGTGGCTTTTTCTATGATTGCCGTATCATTAGTAAAGTGGCTCAGTTCACCGTCTAGGGTCAGTTCAATATCCTGAAAACTAAATGGTGCTGTTTGTGAAAAGCTAATTTGTGGCCATGCCGCATACGATTCAAGATGATCACCGAGCACTTCAAAGTTTTGTACTTTAATATCTGTACGCCAAGTATCACCTAAGTGTGATAACGAGCCAGTACGATACAGTTGGGTGTCAGTACGTGTTGCGTAATTAGAACCCAAATCAGTGAGATAGTTATCATCGCTGACGTTGGTTATATCAACATTTGCACGCCAGTTTTCGGCAAAATAACTTTGTTGTTGCCAGTGAAATAGAAAGCGCTCTTTGAGTTCTGGTTCGGAGTCGTCTTTGTCAAGGTATTCAAGTGCTACGAGACCTTCATTGATATCACTTAAATAACGAAACTCGGTTTGCAGCTGTAAGCCTTTTTTAGACATATAGCGAGGTGTAATCGTGGCATCAAAGTTTGGTGCAATATTCCAATAATATGGAGTAACAGTTTCTACGCCGTAGCGATCTGAACTGGAAATATTGGGTGTTAATAAGCCTGATTTTCTTCGATTATCAATTGGGAAAGTGAAATAGGGTAAATAAAGTACTGGCGTATCCATAATACGTAATACCATATCATGGGTTTCGCCCCAGCCTTCTTCACGGGATAATAAAATTTGTTCAGCTTGAATTGCCCACACGGGCGTATCGCTTGGACAGGTAGTAAAGCTTGCGTTCAGCAGATCTAAGCCAGACTTATTAATGGTGAGCTTTTCTGCACCGCCGTGTGCTTGTTGATCCGTCAGCTTATAATCGGCACCAAGTAGGCTGATTTCAGAACTATTTAAATCAGCATTAAGACCTGAGCTATTTACTTCACTGATAGTGTCACGGTAAGTAATAGGGCCAGTTGCATTAAGTAACCCACGCTGTTTGTCAATTAGCGCACTTTGTGCGGACAAACTCATAGTAAGGGTGTTAATATCAACATTACCGGTAAATTCTGCGCTTTGGGTGCCAAGCAGTTCAATATCATCTGAACGGATATCGATCATGCCTAAGTCAAGGCCAGCAAGCGGTTGCCAAGCTCTGGTTTGCATTGAATTGCCACAAAAGTTGTGTGTCAGTTCAGTTTCGGCGAACGATGGTGCGCTGATCACACTTAGCATCATCATGCCCCAGGTTTTGCTCATTTATTAACCTTAATATGCTGTCGTTGGATGTAAGAATGACATAATAAAGGAAAACAATGGCAAATACAGTAATTGACTTAGTGAAAAATAGATATCTTGTAAAATGAATCGTTATAAAAGTTTACAGCAGTTTTTAAATCCGCACTTCGAAGATGAAGTATACCAGCTAGCTGCGATCACCGGAGACGCCAGCTTTCGTCGTTATTTCCGCCTAAATCGCGGTCAAGATAGCTATATAGTTATGGACTCAGATCCAGCTAAGCTCGATAACACTCCTTATATAGAACTCAACAAAGTTTTTTCTGAGCATGGTTTCAAACTACCAAAAATATTACATGCTGATGAAAAGCAAGGGTTCTTCTTATTAAGCGATTTAGGCAACACACATCTTGCTGATATGCTGGATGATAAAGAACGTATCAATCACTATAAACACCTTATAAAACTTAGTGCACAATGGGCAAAAATGCCGCCTGTTGAGCACATGAAAGATTTTGATCGGGCATTTTTAGAATTAGAACTAAGTATTTTTTTAGAATGGTTGGTAGAGAGATTTTTAGAGCTAGAAGTTACTGCTGCAGAACGTAATTTATGGCAAACGAGCTGTGAGTTATTAATTGAAAATATACTCGCGCAACCTAGCGTCACCGTACACCGTGATTTTCATAGCCGTAATATTATGCACAGTGAACAGCAATGGGCAATTATTGACTATCAAGATGCCGTGCAAGGCCCGGTATGTTATGACCTGGTATCGTTACTGCGTGATTGTTATTTTAAACTTCCTCACGATGAACTTGAATACTTACTTGAGCATGCATTTGCTGAGTTTGAGCAACAGGGCTTGCTCAGTAACATCAGCTTTGCAACCTTTAAACAATGGTTTGATTTAACCGGTATTCAACGCCATTTAAAAGCGGCGGGTATTTTTTGCCGGTTAAATTTACGCGATGGTAAACTCGGTTATATGGATAATGTATTACCGACACTGCGCTACATTAGTGATGTGGCGCAAGATCATTCATCGTTGGTGGAGCTGGGTAAATGGATCAACAGTAAGATTATTCCTGCTACCTTAGTCGCACTTAATAAAGTGCCAACTAAATAATGAAAGCGATGATTTTAGCCGCGGGTCGCGGTCAGCGAATGATGCCACTTACCGCAGAATTACCTAAACCTATGTTAAAGGTGCAAGGAAAACCATTAATCGAGCATCATATTGAGCGACTAAAAACAGCAGGGATCACTGATTTTATTATAAACCTTGCTTGGCAAGGAGATAAGATCCGTGCTTACTTTGGCGATGGTAGCCAGCTTGGAGTACATATTGAGTATAGCCAAGAGCCTGAGCAGGGATTAGAAACTGCAGGTGGTATTATTCAAGCATTACCTTTGCTTGGTGAGCAATTTATTGTTATTAATGGCGATATATTTACCGACTATGATGTTAGTTCATTACTGCATATTCACTTAGATGCGGGCGAGGCACATATTGTGTTGGTTGAAAATCCAGCCCACAACCCAAATGGTGACTTTACGTTGCGTCATCTAAGCGCAGATAGCCCCAAGTATACATTTTCTGGTATTAGTCGCTTTCATCAGCAATTTTTTGCAGGAATTACAGCGGGTACTCATCGCTTAGGGCCATTATTAAAAAGTAAATTGGCTGAGCATGTTGTCTCTACGGAGCTGTACATAGGTAACTGGGACGATATCGGAACTCCAGAACGATTAGCTCAATTGAATGAGTTGTTGATAGAGCAACAAAAAACTCATTAAGTAATTCACATATAATAGGAGCGCCTCATGTGGGGTAAAATTTTAGGTGCCTGCTTTGGCTTTATGTTTGGGCGTATTATAGGCTTATTTATAGGCTTATACCTGGGCCATATGTTTGACAAGAGTTTAAAGCAGAACTTTGATAAAGCCGGCGGCTTTTCAAGCTTATTTAAAGGCGATGATGATATTAATCAGCGCCAAGCGTTATTTTTTACCAGCTGTTTTGGAGTAATGGGGCACATTGCTAAGTCAAATGGCCGCGTAAGCGAAACCCACATCCGTGCTGCCAGTTTATTTATGGATGAAATGGGACTCACTGGTGATGATCGCAAAGAGGCACAAGATGCGTTTAAAACGGGAAAAGACGCTGATTTTTCATTAAAAGAAACTGTTTTCGATTTTAAAGAGCGTTTTGCTCGTCGCCATGATTTATTACAACTGTTTTTAGAAATTCAAATCCAAATGGCGTTTTCTGATGGGGTGTTAGCTGCGCAAGAAAAGGAGCTACTCCAAGAGGTAAGTAAGTTATTAGGGATCTCTAAAACTCACTTTGCATTTGTACTTAAACGTTACCAAGCTGAATTTTCATTTCGTCAGCAACAACAACGCTATCAACAGCAGCAACAACGTCAACAAGGGCAAAGCAGCAGTTATCGTGAAGGCTCAGGGCATCATGTACCGCCAAATAGTGGCATGAGCCGTACTCAAGCGCTGGCTTTGCTGGGGCTAAATAATGAGGCGAGTGAACGAGAAGTAAAAGTAGCGTACCGTAAATTAATGGCGCAGCACCATCCTGATAAATTAGTTTCTCAAGGTTTACCTAAACATATGATGGAACTGGCAGTCAAGAAAAGCCAAGATATTCAAGCCGCTTACGAATATTTAAAAAAGGCGGCGTAAAAACCCGTCTACTTCTTTGGTCAAGCGCTCATGTTGCTCAGGCTCAGAGCGCAAACCAAACAGCTCACGTTGGCGGTAATCATATTTACTGTGACGTTTAACCCAGCGTTTTCTATCCGCCACACTCAGCAGTAAGTCCGGGTTATCTATGTTGTAGTAAATATCCAATAACGGCGGGCTAATAGTCGATATAATCGCGTTAAGTTGTTGGTTACGTTTACTGTTTGGTAAATAACTGCTAAGGCTGACAAATGCATCTATGTTGGTATTTGGATATTCGCCATAGTGTTCGAGCAATACTCCCGCAGAGGCACCTTGTGCAATAACAACAATTTTCCCATCTTCATCCAATGCACTTTGATACAACGCATTAAAGCGTGCAATTAAGTTGAGTTTATAATTATCTATTATCGCATTGCTTATATGAGCGATAGCATCAACATGTACAACAGGAGTGGCTGTGTCAGCTGATGGTTCGCCATTGTCTGAACTTGTAGTTTGCTTAGCCGCTGCAGGTTCAGTTGTTTCACTTTCATCCGCAGGTGGCGCTGCCTGCCAATCAATATCGGGTACCGTCATGGCAATTGTGGCATAGCCTAAATCGTTAAGTTGCGTGCGTAAAAAGTTGAGCCCGTTGTTATTGGTAGGTAAGTGTTGCCAATCAGGGATAATCAATACCACACCGCGCTGCTGGGCACTCATGTGTTGGCGATATAAACTTAAAAACTCAGTATCACCAGCGAGTAGCGGTTTTAGTTCATCTTGCGGCATTAGGCGTGATAAATCATTACTGCTGATTGTTGACCATGGTGTGGGTGCAATAAAGTCGGCTGCTTGGGCTGGCATGGCCAAGAAAGTCGCGTAAACCAAACTAATTAATTGCCATACTTTAAACTGTTTGCCGATAGCCATATAAACCACCACGATGAATCAATAAGTTGTTATCGGCGTGTACAGCAAAAAGTTTAGTGTGATTTTAAGCTCGTAATTAAAACTCTGGCTCAGCTTCAAAAGTCATAATTTGTGCTGTTCCCGGGTGAGTGAGCTGTAGCATTTGTGCATGCAATTGCAAGCGCGGGGCAGCAGCCAGGGCATCAGGGTGAGCATAGAGCCTATCGCCTAAAATAGGGTGCCCCAATGACAACATATGCACACGTAATTGATGTGAGCGTCCGGTAATAGGGGTAAGTTCCACACGAGTGGCGTGCAACTCATGCTCCAGTACAGTGTAATGAGTTAAAGAGGGCTTCCCCTTGTCATGATCAACCATTTGCTTAGGGCGGTTTGGCCAATCACAGATCAGTGGCAAATTGACTGATCCCGTTAATGGCTCTAGTTTACCGTACACTCGTGCAACATAGCGCTTTGCAGTTTGGCGTTCTTGAAACTGCATACTTAAATGACGATGAGCCGCTTTATGCATTGCTAAACAAATAATTCCAGAGGTTGCCATATCTAAGCGGTGAACTATTTTTGCCGTAGGAAAAACACGGTTAACGCGAGCTATCAAACAATCGGCGTGTTTAGGATCTTTTCCCGGCACAGTCAAAAGTTCACTGGGCTTGTTGACGATCAGTAAATCATCATCTTGAAATAAAATGGTTAAATACGGATCTAATGGAGGATTGTAGTTAATTAACACGGCCGACCTCAATGATTTATGAGCGCGCTATTTTAGAGAAGTCATCGCTTATACACAATCAATAACGTATTAGATTAGACGCGAGAGTATTAATGAGCGAGTTAATTGGCAAGTAGTCGTTAAGCTGAGGGTATTTTTGGGCAAAAGAAAAGCGCGAACTATCTCTAGTCGCGCTTGCGGAATCTTCTAATTTTTTGCATCCTGCAATTGAACTTAATCAACTCCTAAACTTTACTAATCCATGTGATCACACTGTTACTTATTCGTTCTGCGTGATATAGGCTATCCGTGCCTCTGTCCTATGTGCTTCCTTTTGATCCTTTTGATCCTTTTTGGTAATCTCTATTACCGGTCCTTTACGCATCGTCCTGATGCTATCCCTTAGTTAACAGTTCCATTGCGATACCCTTTAGGGCCTGTCCATCTGTCCGCTTTTATAACATCCTGTTTAACAACTCTCTTGCGAGCCCTGTTGTTATTCCTTTTCGCATCATCTTGACGCTGTCCGTATATTTACTATCCTTAGTGCTACTCATCCTGAGCCTGTCCGTGAATCCATTTTTTCCTAACGTAACCTTTAATTCGAGGTTTATGAGTAATCATTCCTTGTCCGTTTACTCATTTAAGCGTCACTGCTTAACCGATGAAGTAAGTATAGAGAGTATCGGCAAACAAAATAGGCTAAAAATAGTAATGAAAATACAGTCATTATTTTGAAATTTAATAATAGTTATTATATTTCATGTGGTTAGTTTGTTTTTAGACTTTTTTTATGATGCTTTATACTCAATAGCTGTCATAACCGTGAGATATATCGCACAAGTGATTTCCATTATGGGCGTGGTTGCCTTTAATAGTGGATGTAATTGTAGTGTTGCTTAGACGATTTCTAATCGTATATGGTTTAAGTTTATTGCATATATCCCTTAAATGATTAAAAACCAATATCTATTAAGGCGCTTTGTAATTCTTTAAAATAAATGCGACTTGCCGATAAATTAGCGGCTATGAATTGTGGGGAAATTGCTCAACAAGACACGTTTGAGCCGCTATTTAGCGCTTCAAGCTCAAAGGTAGTTGCAGAATTTCTTGGTCAGGGCATATACTTGGGTGCAGATGTATTAACAGCAACTGAATATCGTACTGCTTACGGGGGCTGAGTCATTAGTTACTTATCGTCGAGTAAAGCAAGTTGGGTAACTTTGTGTTCGCCCATACCATCTTGAGTTAATACCTTTTCAATCACAAGGCTGTAGTGCAAATACGGTGACTATTTTAAACCGTCGTTTTGTTGCTCTGCATTTTGTGTATAAAGTTATGATCGATGGACAATAAATTGAAGTTGCTGTTTAATTGGGCCAATCATTTTAGCAAATGAGTAGGTGACAATAAAAATAACACCACACACGGTTAACTTTTTCGCAGATTAAGTGTTTTAGTATTTTTAATTTCATTAAAAACGCCGTGTATGAGATTTTGAGTTAAGGAAATATCATGGCGCAAGCGCAATCTGGAATTTGTGCTGAAGCAAACTTGCACGGTTTACATTTGTTTTTTAATGTATTTGATGGCCACGATGAGTCATTACGCAAAAAATTAAAATACGTTAGCGCTATCCAAGATGAGTTTTCAGATCAGTTTTCTGAATCGATGCTCTCCAGCCTAGTTGCAGTAGGGGCGCAGTACTGGCCGCATATTCTGCCTGAATTTCTGCCTAGTGAATTACAGAGCTTTCCTAATATTACTCATAATGATCATATTATGGGGGCTCAGCCTTTTGATTTATTTGTCCAAATTCGTTCCGATAGGGAAGATGTAAACCATTTATTTGCTTTGCAAATTCTCAAGTTATTTGCCCCCGATGTTGAATTGGTTGAGCAAGTGAGAAACTTTCGATTTTTAGATGGTCGCGATTTTAATGGTTTTATACTCGGTGGTGACACTCCTCATGGTCGCCAAAAGCGCATCACAGCGTTAATCAATAAACCCAACCATTTTGAAGATCAAGGCAGTTACGTACATATACAGCGCTATAAGCATGATTTAAGTGTGTGGCAAAACTTACCTCTGAGTGAGCAAGAGCAAATAATGGGACGCACTCGCTTAGATAATACCTTGATTATGCCAGCGACTGAAAATAGTCATGCTGTACGCACTGAGTTAAAAGATGAGCAAGGGCAACCACTGCAATTAAATCAAAACATGCCTTATGGTGACGTTTACGAACAGGGTATATTAGCGATTAGTTATGCGGCACAGGGAAATGCATTTGAGCAAGTATTACGAAGTCGATTAGGTGATGCCGATTGCTACGATCATTGGCTTGATTTTACTCAAGCCGATATGGGTTCTGCGTTTTTTGCCCCATCAATTAACTTTTTAAAGCAGCTATAAAAAGTTTGAACCGGTAGATTTATACCGTATCAAATAAAATACGCACGCGTTCAAGAGTTACATCAATTTCAGATACTTTAGCTGGAGCGATAAAAATAGTATCGTCACCAGCAATGGTGCCTAGTACGCCATCTGCTTTACCTAATGAATCTAATAGCCGAGCAATTAATTGTGCAGCTCCTGGGCTGGTTCGAATAATGATCATCATTTCGTTATGCATTATATCAATCACTAACTGACGTAATGGGCTTTTCGCTGTAGGTACGCCCATTTCAGCAGGCAAACAATAGACCATTTCTTGTTTGGCATTACGAGTGCGTACCGCGCCAAACTTGCTTAACATCCGCGACACCTTACTTTGACTAATATTATCAAAGCCTTGCTCTTTTAGGGCGTCAACAATCTCACCTTGTGAACCAAAGTTTTCTTCTTTTAAAAGTGCCTTAAAGGCCTTTACTAATGCTTCTTGTTTATCTTGTGGTTGCATATTATAGGTTCTTATTCATAAGTGATGCGCTAATTGTACACAATATTGCATACTTATGCAGTAGTTGTTTGCTTTTGCGATGGATTTTAGTGCTGTAAACCAGCAAGTTTACAACTATGGTCTAAATTATATGTGAAATAAGCAGGATAAATTTGTCTTTAGTCGTTAATTTCATTATCTTTAGAGCCACAAATATTTCCTACCTCAAATTACGGAGAATTCCAATGAAAGTTGCTGTATTAGGTGCTGCTGGCGGTATCGGCCAAGCGTTGTCTTTATTATTAAAAACAGGCTTACCAGCTGGTTCTGAATTATCACTTTATGATGTTGCTCCAGTTGTTCCTGGTGTTGCTGTTGATCTTTCTCATATCCCAACAGACGTTAAAGTTGCAGGCTTTGGTGTTGATGCACTAGATCAAGCGTTAACTGGTTGTGATATCGTTCTTATCCCTGCTGGTATGCCACGTAAGCCTGGTATGGACCGCGCTGATTTATTTAATGTTAATGCTGGTATTATTAAAACATTAGCAGAAGGTATTGTTGCTAACTGTCCAAAAGCATTAGTGGGTATTATCACTAACCCAGTAAATGGCACAGTGCCAATTGTTGCGGAAGTATTCAAAAAAGCAGGTACTTACGACGCGAAACGTGTTTTCGGTATTACCACTCTTGATGTGATCCGTTCAGAAGCATTTGTAGCTGAACTTAAAGGTGTTGACGTTGCAACTGTGAAAGTACCAGTAATTGGTGGTCACTCAGGCACAACAATCCTTCCGTTACTATCTCAAGTTGAAGGCGTTACTTTCACTGATGAAGAAGTTGCTGCGCTTACTCCACGTATCCAAAATGCAGGTACTGAAGTAGTAAATGCAAAAGCTGGCGGTGGTTCTGCAACATTATCAATGGGCGCTGCTGCTGCACGTTTTTGTATGTCTTTAGTTAAAGGCTTACAAGGTGAAGACGTTGTAGATTACGCTTACGTTGCTGTTGAAAATGGCGATGCTGCATACTTTGCACACCCAGTACGTTTAGGTAAAAACGGCGTAGAAGAAATTCTTTCTTACGGTGAACTAAGCGCATTTGAAGAGCAAGCTAAAAACGACATGCTTGATACGCTGAAAAAAGACATCCAAGAAGGTGTTGATTTCATCAACGCTTAATTGCTAAGACGATTGATACAAAAAAGCCTGCATTTGCAGGCTTTTTTATGCTCGAAGGATTTTTATACATTAGGTGTTTATTAGTGATTACGATCAACGGCAATACGAGCCAAGCTAACGAGTGCTTCTTTATACGGTGATTCATCTAATACAGATAAACACGCAATCGCTTTATCAGCTTCTTCGTTGGCTTTATTCATCGTAAACTCAAGTGCTTTGGTTTCATTGAGGGTACTTAGAATAGCTTCTAAGTGATCCATACCATTACTGTGCTCAATAGCATCACGGATCAACTGTACTTGCTCAGCATTACCGTGGCGCATAGCATAAAGTAGTGGCAGGGTAGGTTTGCCTTCGGCCAGATCATCACCGATGTTTTTACCTAACTGCTCAGCATCAGCATTGTAATCAAGTACATCATCCACCAATTGAAAAGCGGTTCCTAAATGCATACCGTAAAGATTAAGCGCTTGCAGTGTCGAGTCGTCTTTTTCGGTAATAATCGCAGCAAGGCCTGTTGCAGCTTCAAATAATTTAGCTGTTTTAGAATAAATTACCTGCATGTAGCTATCTTCGGTGGTATCAGGGTCGTTACAGTTCATTAATTGCAGCACTTCACCTTCGGCAATCACGTTGGTTGCATCAGCGAGTATTTGCATAACTTGCATTTTACCAATACCAACCATCAGCTGAAATGAGCGGGTGTAGATAAAGTCACCAACAAGTACGCTGGCTGCATTACCAAACTCAGCATTTGCTGTCGGTGTTCCTCTGCGTAAATTTGATTCATCAACGACATCATCATGCAGTAATGTAGCTGTGTGAATAAATTCAACAATAGTTGCTAAAGTAACATGATCTTTGCCTTCATAGCCAAGTGCTTTAGCCGCTAAAATAGCCAACATAGGGCGAACACGCTTGCCGCCGCTGTTTACTATATATAAGCCTAGTTGATTGACTAATGCTACATCAGAGCGCATTTGCGCGTAAATTAGTTGATTGACGTCATTCATATCGTTTTCGATTAACGCCTGGATAGCTTTTATATCCATTGATCTCCGAGCCAATTTTAATGGGTATACGGGGCTGATTGTACAACAAAAAACAGCTTTGCTCGACAGTTTGTGACGATTCGCTGAAAAAACACGGTTAAGCAGCTTAATTTAGCCTTAATTTGGAAAGATAACTTTTTTATTTGAGAAAATTTACGTTAATTCAACATGGTTGTTTTTTATTCTTAGTGCGTGTTTGTTCGTGGTGTAATTTATTTGTCATGAAACGCTAAAAAGGCTTGGCATAATGCCAATTTAATATAAAATAGGTGAAAATATTGAATCGCCTTCAATGCAGCTATTTTTTATTCATTTAATTAATAAAACAGGCTTGCTAGTTTTTGCACATTAGCGTAAACTTCGCGCCCTATTGAATAATATTTTAGTTGCGTCGATTTGAGGGCGCACAGACGGAGTTAATTATGTACGCGGTTTTCCAAAGTGGTGGTAAACAGCACCGTGTGACTGAAGGTCAAACAATTCGTCTTGAGAAATTAGACGTTGAGACTGGTGCAGCAGTTGAATTTGATTCAGTACTTTTAGTTGCTGATGGTGAGAAAATCGAGATCGGTGTACCGTTCGTAAACGGTGGTAAAATAACAGCTGAGGTTGTTTCACATGGTCGCGGTGAGAAGATTAAGGTTGTTAAATTTAGACGCCGTAAGCATTCTCGTAAGCAAATGGGCCATCGTCAATGGTTCACAGAAGTTAAAATCACTGGCATTAGCGCTTAATTAGAGGTACTTAGAAATGGCACATAAAAAAGCAGCTGGTAGTACTCGTAACGGTCGCGATTCAGAAAGCAAACGCCTTGGTGTTAAGCGTTTTGGTGGCGAATCAGTTCTAGCGGGTAGCATCATTGTTCGTCAACGTGGAACTAAATTCCATGCTGGCACAAACGTAGGTATCGGTAAAGACCACACTATCTTCGCAAAAGCAGATGGTAAAGTTCAGTTTGAACAAAAAGGTCCTTTAAACCGTAAATACGTAAGCATCGTATCTGAGTAATCAGAATCGGTTCTTAAAAAACCCCGCCTTTGCGGGGTTTTTTGTTTTGAAAATAAATATATACCTAAGCCAAGCCTGCAATCAGCTTGGCTTAGGTATATAATAGTGAAATTAACAAGCCAATCCCTAAAGTGAGTAATCATGAAGTTTGTAGATGAAGTAGAAATTCGCGCAGAAGCTGGAGACGGTGGCAGCGGCATCGTATCTTTCCGTCGTGAAAAATATGTCCCAGATGGTGGACCAGACGGCGGTGACGGTGGAGATGGTGGTAGTGTTTATCTACAAGCTGATGAAAACTTAAATACCCTTATCGATTATCAGTTTGAGCGTTTTCATAGAGCTGAACGTGGTACTAATGGCCGCAGTCGTAACTGTACCGGTAAAAAGGCTGATGACTTATATGTGATGGTGCCTGTAGGTACTCGGATCATGGATGTTGATACCCAAGAAGGTCTTGGTGATTTAACTCAACATGGTCAAAGAATTTTGGTTGCAAAAGGCGGTTTCCACGGCTTGGGGAATGCGCGTTTTAAATCAAGTACTAACCGAGCGCCTCGTCAAAAAACATTGGGCACACCAGGTGAAGTACGTAACCTTAAACTAGAGCTATTATTATTAGCTGATGTTGGTTTATTAGGTTTGCCAAATGCAGGTAAGTCTACTTTTATTCGTAGTGTATCGGCAGCGAAACCAAAAGTAGCTGATTACCCATTTACTACGCTGATTCCAAATTTAGGTGTGGTACGTCCAGAAGCAAATAAATCATTTGTTATTGCAGATATCCCAGGGTTAATCGAAGGTGCCTCTGATGGCGCTGGCTTGGGTATTCGCTTCTTGAAACATTTAGAGCGTTGCCGTGTATTACTGCATATTATCGATGTAATGCCTGTCGATGGTTCAAACCCAGTAGATAATGCATTTGCAATCATCAATGAGTTGCACCAGTACAGTCCTAAGCTTGCTGAAAAACCACGTTGGTTAGTATTTAATAAAATAGACTTATTACCTGAAGATGAAGCTCAGGCGCTATGTGAGCAAATTGCTGAAGAGTTAGGCGAGACTGAAAATATTTATCATATTTCTGCAATTAATAAGCTAAATACTCAACCATTAATTCATAACATCATGACGCTACTCGATAGCATGCCAAAAGAAAAATTTGTGCCAATTGAAGATGAAGAAGTTGAATTCAAATGGGATACTTATCATAAAGATGCCACTAAGAAGAATGATGACGACGACTGGGATAGTTGGGATGATGACGATTATGACGTTGAAGTTGTCTATGAACGTTAGACTAAAGTAAATTATTTTAAAAGGAGCTGGTGCTCCTTTTTTCTTGTTTAATAAAAAAGTATTAGGTTTTAATGTGAAGATTTCAATGATTGCAGCTATGGCTAAAAATAGAGTGATTGGCCAAGATAATAATATGCCATGGCATTTACCTGCTGATTTACAGCATTTTAAAGCGGTTACTATGAATAAACCAGTAATTATGGGGCGCAAAACATTTGAGTCAATTGGTCGCCCTTTACCTGGTCGACGCAACATTGTTATTAGCCGAAACACTGACTACACTGCAGCTGGAATTGATGTTGTAGCATCCCCAGAGGCCGCTATTTCATTGGTGTGTGAGTCTGATGAAGTAATGGTGATTGGTGGCGGAAATGTCTATCAACAATTTTTAAAAAGTGCCGATACACTTTATTTAACGTTTATTGATCTTGATGTTGCAGGAGATACACAGTTTCCTGATTACGAACAATCAGCAAACTGGCAAGTTGTAGAAGAGCTGTATAATCAACCGGATGATAACAATATTTATGGTTATAAATTTGTCACATTGGATAAAGTTAAGTAACATTATTGCGGTTAGGCTTATAGGTTGATACAATATTAAACAACTAAGGTAGTTATAAAGTATTACACAAGGGTCTACAATGATAAAATTATCAACACTCGTTATTGCTGCAGCTGTTATTTCTGGTTCTGTTGCTTTTAGCGCGCCAGTAAAAGCGGATGATCAGTTAGCTGTTTCAATCTGTGAATACATAGCTGCGGACGATAAAAACCGTTTACGTGATAAGTTAAAAAGCTCACGTGTAAAAATTCGTAATATTTATGATGCAGTACAATGTAATGGTCTTAACTTGCTACGTCATGCAGTTGCCAGTAATGCCGTAGATACCGGTGAATATATTGTGAAAAACTTATCTAAAAGCTCTTTAGAAGATGGAGCAGATATAGCATGGGCCGAAGCAAATGGTCATGGCGGTTCTGCATTAATACCAGCAATTAAAGAACGTGCTGGTTTATAAGTTATAATAAATCATTAAAAAAGCCGCGATATCGCGGCTTTTTTGTATCTGAAACAAAAGTTTAACAGATTCGACCTCTATTGTAATTTTATCTGGTAGAATAGGCAGGTTATAAGCAGTTTAAGCAGTGAACAACTATGTTAAGTCCTTTTTATCAGCAACATGCTGATTATGTCTCTATTTCTCGTGAACAAGGGTGTCGTTTCGCAAAGTGCGTTGCTGATGATTACAATCCACTTCATGATAAAGATGCAAAACGTTTTTGTGTGCCTGGAGATTTATTATTTTCATTGGTATTAAGTCGTTATGGCATCAGTGAAAAAATGGAATTTACCTTTGCCGGCATGGTTGATGAGAATACCAAACTCAACTTCCCTGAGGGCGCAGATGAGTTTGATATTACCAGTGGCGATAAAGTCATGCTGAAGGTTAAGCGCGAAGGTAAAACTAGCCAGTGCCAAACACTCACCGATAGTCTAATAAAAAATTACGTTGAGTTTTCAGGTACAACTTTTCCGCATGTTATTATTCCACTTATGGGCAAACAAGATGTCATGATCAACCCAGCTCGCCCTATGATTATCTATGAGTCAATGTTGATTAATCTCGATACATTAGAGATCCATGCACCGACGTTAGAATACGCAGAGCCCAGTTTTGAATATACAGGCAAGCGTGGGAAAATCACTTTGCGCTTTAACTTGTTAGAAAATGGTGTAAAAGTCGGCTGTGGTGAAAAGCACATGTTGGTATCAGGTATTCAACAATATTGCCAAGATACGGTGGATGATCTAATTACCTTCTATAACCAACGAAAAGAAACCCTCAAACCAGCTTGAACATTTAGCAAGCTTAGAAAGGCGCTGCAAAGCGCCTTTTTTGTTATTCGCTTTGGGCGTACAATAGCGCCATTATTTGTTACACAAAGCTAAACTTATGTCTGCGACTACTTTCTCTGAGTTAAAACTCGATCCTGTACTGCTTAATGCACTTGAACAAAATCAATATCATACCCCTACGGCGATACAGCTAAAAACTATTCCGCTGATTTTAGCTGGTCATGATGTTATGGGGAGTGCACAAACAGGAACAGGTAAAACAGCTGCTTTTGTATTACCTCTGTTACATAAATTACTTAATACACCAAGTAAAGATGAGCCAGGTACTGCTCGAGTACTTATTTTGACACCAACTCGAGAGCTTGCTCAGCAAGTCTTTGCTAGCTTTGAAAAATACGCGCAAGGTACTGATATTAAAGGCGCGCTTGCTTATGGTGGTGCCAGTATTGGCCCGCAAATTAAAGCCATGAAAGATGCACAAGTTGTAGTGGCAACGCCAGGGCGATTGCTGGATCACATAATCAAAGGCAGCATTAAACTATCTAGTGTTGATTCACTGGTGTTTGATGAAGCAGACCGTATGCTTGATATGGGCTTTATTGACGAAATTAAACGTATATTGCGCCATGTTCCCAGTGATCGTCAGACCTTACTATTTTCAGCGACCTTTGACGATAGTGTATTTGAGCTCAGTAAAAAGTTATTAAAAGATCCAAAACTTGTTGAAGTCAATAAACGTAATTCTGCGGCTGTAGAAGTTGAGCAAATCATTTACGCGGTTGATGAAGACCGTAAACGTGAGCTTGTCTCGCACATGATTGGCATGAAAAACTGGCGCCAAGTACTGATCTTTACTCGCACAAAGCAAATGGCCGATCAACTCGCCAAAGAAATGTGTAAAGATGGCTTAAAAACACAGTCAATTCATGGTGATAAATCTCAAGGTGCACGTGATAGAGCACTGCAAGATTTTAAAGAAGGTACCACTCGTGTACTCGTGGCAACCGATGTTGCAGCTCGGGGTCTAGACATAGCGTCGTTAAAGTATGTGATTAATTTTGAATTACCCTATATAGCTGAAGATTATGTCCACCGTATTGGCCGCACTGGGCGCGCTGGCGAGCAAGGCTTAGCGATGTCATTAGTCAGCCTTGACGAGCAGTGGTTACTTGAAGAAATTGAAGTGTTGCTTGATACTCGTCTAACGCCGCAGTGGTTAGCGGGCTATGAACCGGATCTAAATAAAAAGCCCAAAGATAATCGCAAAAACTCTAATAAGTCGCGAAAAGACCGAGATAAAAAACGTATTACAGGGCAAAGAGCACCTAGTAGACGCCGTAAATAAAAGCTTTCAGTTTTTAGCTATCAGCTGTCAGATAGATAAGAGCGAAAACCTGTTATTGAGATTGGCTAAATATTGTAGTTAATTGATAGGTCAAATAGCTCTTTGCGCATATATTCATGGAAATGAGCTGCACGCGTATGTTGATCTATTTAACTTAACTCAAATATTTTAGAAAACTTAGTGATAGTAATACCTTAGGTTATTTGTTAAAACTATATAAAGTAGGAAATGAGCGTGACGTCCGCAGAAATATACGCGATGAGCGCATTATTAAATGTTAGCGGATAGTGCATGATATATTTAGACAAAGATAAGTATACTCAGATGATAGCGGAGCTTAGGGAACGAATTTTGTCTGCTGAATTGCTATCAGACGATAGAAATTATGTGTTTATTGAGTCTACTTCTTTGCAGTTACGCAAAATTTTGGAGCTAATTGCTTACCTCTCTATTCTGGCTAATGGCGACAAATTAAACTCCAAGGAGCGAGGGGATTATCATGCTAAAAATATCATTGAAAATTTAGCGAAGAAAGCGACCCTTTTTTACCCTTTTCCTAGTCACATTATCCCTCCAGAGGAATCAAGTGGTGAACCTATCTTGATTCCGATAGGCTACGCTAACGCATTGTCGCAGAGTGAATTTTCAGCCATGTATCAGTTGTGTGGAAATATTTTGCATTCTCAACACCCTTTGAAATGCGACGTGGATATTGAAAATGTCATTACTAAAAATAAACAAACTCTACGGAAGCTTAAGCAATTGCTTAGTTATCACACTGTAGGGATTAAGAAGGAAGAGGACAAGTATACTTTTCTTCATGTGGAGATCGACTTCTCTAATAGCGAGAATACTAGAGCTTCAACAATAAGAGAGTACAATTCTCGTATTTTCAGCGAACGGCAACTTTTGGATATATTTCAACATGGCTTAGGGGCAGTTTGCAGCTAACAAGGCGTTTAAAAAAATCGGACACCGTAATGCTTGCTCGGTTCCGCTTCGCTTCACATTTTAGCAAGCATTACTATGCCGTTTAACGCGGCGTTGGTAAATAACCGTATGGAGCCTCCAAAGTGTTAGAGTTCGGTAAAGTTGTTAAATATTTTGATAATGGTTTTGGATTTATAAAGTGCATTCAAACTGATTCTGCATTGTGTAATAAAGAAGTGTTCTTCCACATTAAAGCAGTTAAGAAATTTGAAAGTAAGCTAGTAGAATTTTCAAATGGTTCCACTGAAAACCTATATTTTTGGTTTACCAGTAAAGACGGTAAGAAAGGCAAAGAAGTTGTTGAGTTTTGGTCAGAAGCTGAAAATATTCCCTTGGAGCATACTTTAACAATAGTTGAAAAGTACGCTGCAACTTTAATAAAAAGTGATAAAATGCCCGCCAAAGTAGTTTCTGCTCCTCCAAGCGCATTAAAGCGTATAATTGAAAGAACATTAGTACAGCCTGCTTTCGTAGCCAAGAAAGTAACAAATGCTGAGCGGCTATCCGCTAGACATTCTTTATCACTTGTTAAATCTGAAGAATTATCGCGACTGCTAATTGATATGGCAGAAAAGAACTTTAGGCTTAGTAGTGAACTTTCAAAGTACATTACTAGCAATAAACTTGGGCATAAATACCCTAATATTGCCGGCATAGTTACCATGACAGATGAAGAGAAAGAATGGGACTTTGATGGTGGGTTTCCAAAAGAAATTTATAGAATTATATGCCAAGAATTAAGTTTAACTGACAAAGGAACTTCAGCTCGTGCAATAGGATTTACTTCGTATCAAGATCAAAAAAATGAGCCAGATATAATTTTATAAATTGCACATAATAAACGCTTTAAACTGAACAAAAACAGTTGGTTAGGTTCCGCTTCGCTCCACATTATAACCAACAATTTTTGTCCGCTTAAGCGGCCGTTTTGTCAATGTCTGTAGATGGCACAAATCTGACAGATCAAGTTAGGACTTATTCAAATAAACGAAGCTAACTATTTGAGCTGGCTTATTCTAGGTCGCGTATTATTATTGCTAGAACCTAGAACCTAGAACCTAGAACCTAGAACCTAGAACCTAGAACCTAGAACCTAGAACCTAGAACCTAGAACCTAGAACCTAGAACCTTGAACCTAAGCAATCTGTTTTTCAGCTAAGTTTAATTCCATTGTCGCTTTTAATAAGCGGTAAAGATTAATTGATGCATCAATTTCTTCTTTACGGTTGGTTAAACTTTCAATATTTAACCCCAGTGGCACGTCTAAATGCGCGCAACTTCTTAGTATTAAATCTAAGTTTTCACGGCAAATACGTACAGATTCACTCAGTGGGTTTTGCGAATCAAGCATCCGCCATTTAGTTGCATCAGGTACGGAAATTCCTAACCATTGCATAAACTCTAAGGTTTTTTCACTGCCGCAGGGCGTAAAGGTTAGAATAATACGTTTAGGTTCGATACCTTGAGCTTTACAGCTGCGCGCATAACTGGTGATCAAATCCACGGTTGCTTGCGCGTTATACACAGCTTGTGAGATAAAAAATTTACAGCCTTGCGTGGTTTTTTCAAGTAAGCGTTCATGTTCATTACGTTTACTTGCGTGGCGCTCGGCAATGGTAACGCCTCCTAAAAAGAAGTCTTGAGGCTGTTCGCTTAAGACTTTATAAGCATCAGGCAGGCTTAATTTAATATCCCCGTCAGATGATGGACTACCGACTAATACTAGGTTTTTTAAATTAAACTGGTTTTTAGTTTCGCTTAACCACTGTTTAAATTCGGCCACACCGCGCTGTGCAACACTTTTATAAGTGATCACTTCTTGATGCGATAAATTACGTAGTAAGTTACTGTATTCTCGAGGATCTACCGTTTGCTTGAACGGAAAAGGGCGAGGCATCTCAGTGCGACTACTTTCATCTTGAATGTCATAAATAATCACGCCATCGTATTCAATTTCATGCAAACGAGCTAAGAGCTTTTGGGCGATAATTTCAAGCTGCGCTTTATCAGTACCAATACGTGGTGGGGTGGTACCAATTAAGTACACACCCTGATTGGTGTCTTCAATTTTCTCTTGTAGTGATAAAGCCATAATCCTCATTCCAGCTAAGTTAGTGTCTATGGCAAATAATATAGCAGCCATTTAGACGTCTAGATAGATTTTTTTAGTGAAACTTTTTCAACGAAGGTGAGTTTTATTCATGTTGCTCTGAATGAAGAGTTCTGTGTTACACAACTGTTTACATAATTAATTGCCTCAGGGGTCTTATATTGACTTGCTTTGTTGCATAATCGGATGACTAAAAACAAGAAATTTATTCAACTAACAAGGGATAGCAATGAAATTTAAATTATTAGCAACCAGCCTTGCGGTAACGCTTGCACTGGGCGGTTGTGCAAGTAACAGCGGCTCAAACATGGTCAAAGAGGTTGAGATTGAGCAGTCAACGGTTGCCAGTAGTAATGATCGGGTGTTCTCACAAGATTATTTATTAGAAGAGCTTGATAACGGTTTACGCGTTATGGTGGTGAAAACTGATTACCCTGATGTGGTATCACTACAAATTCCAGTCTCTGTCGGTTCTCGTAATGAAGTCGAAGCAGGTAAAACCGGTTTTGCACACTTTTTTGAACATATGATGTTTAAAGGCTCTGAAAAATATCCGCAAGATGTGTATTCTGATATTCTAAAAAATTCTGGGGTTGATAATCGCGCTTATACAACCAATGATTACACTAACTATCACTTAAACTTTTCAAAGCAACATCTTGATAAAGTACTTGAAATTGAAGCGGATATTTTTCAAAACCTGACTTATTCAGAAGAGCAATTTCGTACCGAAGCATTAACAGTTAAAGGCGAATACCTTAAAAATAATGCCAGCCCGGTTCGTAAGTTACTTTCTGCAGTACGTAATGAAGCATTCGAAAAACATACTTATAAACATACCACCATGGGCTTTTTTGCAGATATTGAAGCCATGCCGGATCAAATGGCATACGGTAAAGAGTTTTTTGCTAAGTTTTATAAACCTGAATATGTGTCATTAGTGATTGTAGGCGATGTTGATCCAGCTGAAACTATGGCTATGGTTAAAAAACACTGGGGCCAATGGCAAAAAGGCGATTTCGTTGCTGATATTCCAACCGAACCAAAACAGCAAGCGGCGAAATATATACATGAGCAAAACGAAGGCTTACCAGGGCATTGGTTATTAGTATCTTATAAAGGCACAGCCTGGCAGCCAAAACAAAAAGACAGAGCCGCGCTTGATTTACTGTCACAGCTTTATTTTTCAACCAACTCAGAGCTTTACCAAGAGTTAGTGGTTGATAAACAAATTGCTAGCCAAATGTTTAGCTATAACCCTGATACCAAAGATCCCGGCTTATTACATGTTTTTGTGAAAGTTGAAAATGAGGCTGATTTAGCGGTTGCTCGTGATGCAATTAATAGCACCTACGCAAAAGCTCGCACTGAGTTGGTTGATAGCCAAAAGCTAGCTGATTTAAAATCCAATCTTAAATACAGCTTTATTAACGGCCTAGACTCATCACAAGCTATAGGTTCAACCCTTGCCAGTTATATGCATTTTGAGCGCGATCCAGAAGTCGTCAATCAGTTATATGCAACGGCAGATAGCATCACCGCGCAAGATATTAAAGACATTGCTAATAAGTATTTTGTAGACAGTGGTCGTACTACTGTGACTATGTCTGCACTGGATAAAGTGGCTGGCTTTGAGCAAGAAGTGGACTTAAACACTCTCGTTGCTAGCAAGCAAACTGTGCAACAGCGTCATTTTAAAGTGCTAGATAAAACCAATAGTTCGCCATTGATTGATATTAACTGGTTATTCCATACCGGTGCTGCGGCTGATCCTAAAGGTCAAAAAGGCGTAGCTGCACTCACTGCGGCCATGCTTGCTCAAGGTGGTTCACAGGCGAAGAGCTACAACGACATTAAACAGGCACTTTATCCATTGGCAGGTAGCTTTGGTTATCAGATAGATAAAGAAATGATTTCGCTACAAGGGCGTGTCCATAAAGATAACGCTACACAATGGTATGCACTGGTTAGTGAGCAGTTACTAAATCCTGGCTTTAGAGAAGATGACTTTAAACGCCTTAAGAAAGAGCTCATCGACGGTATAAAATCTGGCCTAAAAGCCTCAAATGACGAAGAGCTAGGTAAAGAAGTGCTTTATCATAAGCTGTATCAAGGTCACCCATATGAGAGCTATAACTACGGTGATCTATCTGATTTAGAAGCATTAACACTTGATGACGTGAAAGCGTTTTATGCGAAAGAATTTACTCAAGCTAAACTGACTGTCGGTTTAATTGGCGCAGTACCTGAATCACTTAAAGCAACCATGTTTAGCGATTTAAGTGCTTTGCCTAAAGGTCAGCAAAGTCGTTTATCGATTCCTGATGCACCAGCGCTAAAAGGTCATCACGCTACAATTGTAGAAAAATCAGCGCAATCGACTGCGGTATCGTTTGGCTTCCCAATTGATACCATTCGTAGTAGTGAAGACTGGACGGCACTGTGGTTAGTTCGCTCATACTTTGGCGAGCACCGCAGTTCAAACTCATATCTTTATGAGCGCATTCGTCAAACCCGCGGTATGAACTACGGCGATTACGCGTATATTGAGTATTTCCCACGAGGTATGTTCCAGACTAAGCCTGATGCAAACTTAGGCCGCTCTGAGCAAATATTTCAAGTATGGCTTCGCCCGCTGCGCTCGAACAATGACGCTCATTTTGCAACGCGTACCGCTTTATTTGAACTTGATAAGCTAATCAAAAATGGCATGACAGAAAAAGACTTTGACGCAACGCGTAACTTCTTAATTAACTTTGTGCCGCAAATGGTAGCAAGCCAAAACCGTCAATTAGGGTATGCGCTAGATAGTGAGTTTTACAACACCGATACTTTCGTAAAGTATGTAACGAGCAAGCTTGAAAAACTGACAGTAGCTGATGTAAATCGTGTCATAAAAGAGAACTTACAAACGGATGATATTCAGTATGTGTTTATCACCGGCGACGGAAAAGATATGCAAAAGCGCCTAGCGTCAGAGCAAACATCCCCTATGGTATATAACGCAGAGAAACCAGCTGAATTAGTTGCTGAGGATAAAGTAATCGCTGATTACAAACTGGCAATACCAGCGAAAAATATTGAAGTACTTGCTGTAGATAAAATATTTCAATAAATAATTAGTCTAAAGGTTCAAAGCCCGCATATTATTAATATGCGGGCTTTTTTATGTTGTTAGTAAATAGTAACTTTATTGTTGCTTAGTATAACTTAGCTGTTTAAGTAGCTGGGGATAGAGAGAAATGCTACATTCTATCGCTGGGCAAGTAATTGCTAATATAATCTTGGAGTTAATGTGTTTGAAACTAAAGAGTTTCTAAAGCTGATACTGGACACTGTTTCAGAACATATTGTTGTGATAAATGAGTCCGGAGATATTCAGTACATTAATCAAAGCTGGCGAGCGTTTGGAAATCAAAATAACGGCTCATGCAACTTAGATTGGTATAGCCAAAATTATCTTCGGGTTTGTGAACTTGCAGCCAAAGATGATGAATATGCATATACCGCACTAAAAGGGATTAAAAGTGTTATCACAAAACAGCAAGATGAATTTTATTTGGAGTATCCATGTAACAGTGATACTGAGCCTCGCTGGTTTATGATGCGCGTTGTGCCATTGCAAATCAAAGAGCAACGCTTCATTGTGATCAGTCATTTAAATATTACCGAACGCATATTGGCTGAGCAGCAAGTACATAAGTTAGCTCGTATTGATGGTTTAACACAAATAGCGAATAGACGTTGTTTAGATGACTTCTTACTCGAAGAGTGGAATCGATGTCAGCGACTCTCTTTGCCATTGTCATTTGCAATGATAGATCTTGATCACTTTAAAATGCTTAATGATAGCGCAGGGCATCTAGTCGGGGACGAGTGTTTACAGCAAGTTGCAAAGTTGCTGAACTCATTTTCACGCAGAACCAGCGATTTATGTGCACGTTTTGGTGGTGAAGAGTTTGCACTGGTGCTTGGTAATATTAAATTCGATGAAGCCACCGTGCTGCTGAAGCGTTTTAAAAGTGAATTAGCCCACTTAAAAATTAGTAATAATGGCGCAAATGCGAAAAATATTTTAACTGTTAGTATTGGCTTAGTCACACTGATACCTACAGCTAATAGCAGCCCAACAAAATTAATTGAAAAGGCTGACTCCTTACTTTATGAAGTGAAATATTCTGGCCGCGATGGCATGTTGGCGGTAGATGAAAGTTGTACTAGCGATAACCAAGTTCATTAATTATCGGTAGTGGTTACTTTGTTCATACTGGTAGTCGATTAATAGTTGAAGTTATTTTACAAAAACCAATGGACAGAATAAAAAACGAACATGTAAGTCTACATTTCAGTATATTTCTCATTGTAAATTCAACGATGTAAGTATTTACTGCAAACTAAAATATATGCTCACTTTGTACTTTACTATTACGGTTTTTACTTACCAACTCATCATTTATATAGACTTATTCTTCACTGGTGAAGTAGCTGCCAAGGGAGGCTATTTTGTCATATGACAGGATAACTTTCATTGATGTTTAGTTATTGAGTTTTAAAATCTATATTTTTTATAGCGACGGGTTAATTTTATCTACTGTCGTAACTCATTGTGTAAAACTATAATGAGATTATTAAAGAATGATTTTGAAATTTAGTTATATCTAATAACCATAACAAATAATCGCAGCGTTAACACATCTGACTTGAAATCCGTTAAACTGCATAAAAGCTTATCTTCGTATTAATTTAAGGCCGTCCTATGCGTCATGAAATTTGGCAACAGCTCCGCACCGAAGCAAATGAAGTCGTTACCCGTGAACCTCTGTTAGCAAGTCATGTGTATTCATGCATTTTAAATCATGAGTGCTTAGGGTCTGCGTTGAGCTTTATTGTTGCTAATAAGCTGGCAGACGCAGTGGTATCTGCATTTACTATCCGGGAGTTATTTGATCAGGCTTTTGTTGAATGTGATCGAATGCTTACTCATGTCGCCCATGATATAAAAGCCGTTAAAGATCGTGATCCCGCTGCCGATACATATTTAACTGTGATATTAAATTTAAAAGGTTTCCATGCAATTCAAGCACATCGACTCGCCCATTGCTTATGGTTACAAAACCGTAAAGAGCTCGCTCGCTTTATTCAAAGCCGTACCTCAGAAGTATTTGGCGTTGATATCCATCCTGCTTGTAAAGTCGGCCATGGTATTATGTTTGACCATGCAACTGGTATAGTGATTGGTGAAACAGCTGTTATTGAAGATAACGTCTCTATTTTACAATCAGTTACTCTAGGTGGTACTGGTAATGAAAAAGGTGATCGTCATCCAAAAATTCGCGCCGGTGTTTTAATTGGTGCTGGGGCTAAAGTGCTCGGCAATATTGAGGTCGGCGAGGGCGCCCGAATTGGCGCAGGCTCAGTGGTACTGAGCGCCGTACCACCACACACCACGGTTGTAGGCGTACCAGCTAAAATTGTTGGTAAACCAAATTGCCCCTGTCCAGCGCAAAGCATGAATCAAAACTTTTTAGAAGTTGAAGCTGAAAACGAATCGCACACCAGCGCAATGTTATAAATCAAAATTAACCATAAATGGAATTATAAATGAGTAATAATGGTTTGTTTTCTCGTGTGCTGGCGTTTGCTGCTGGCGTGGTTTTAACTTGGGGTTACTTTCAGTTGGCCTCAAGCAAGACAACACCTGTTCATACACTGCTAACACACGAGGTTGAGCAGCAACGCGATATAATGGCGACGGACGTTGAAACAGCTGTTGCTAATCAAGCAGCAAATTTTGCACAAGCGATTGATAGCAAAAAAATGGCCATTGCACCACAACAGCAAACGGCAGAAGAGCAACCGCTTGAGCAACAAGTGCAACAGCTCAAGCGTGAGTTACTGCAACAGCAAAAATTAGTAAAAGCTTACGAACAACAATTGCAAGCACCGTCCGATTTTGAACAAGCTTTGCTAGACAAGTTTACTGAGCAAAGTCGCAATGAAGAGTGGGCTTATCGTACCGAGACTGCCATGAAAGACTTTTTACAGATTGCTGATCTTGGCATCACCCCTGAATTGGTTAGTGCGCAGTGTAAAAGTTCGGTATGTAAATTTGAACTTGCAGCGCCAAAGGATGTAGATGATTTTGATCATACCCAATGGCGCGAACTCAACGATAAGTTGGTACAACAAGACTTTTGGCAGCAATTTAAAGTCAGTACTTCAAAATCAAGCGATCGCGATTTTTCATTATTATTAAGTACTGAGTCAGAATAACGAGCCTCAGCTGACACGAGCTTGAATTACGCCATCAGCAAGCTCGGTTACAATTAAATCACCTTGAGTTACTTGCTTAATAGACTTAATCACTTGCCCTTGCTCATTTTTAGTGATGCTATAACCACGAGCGAGTACATTGAGCGGACTTACAGATTCTAATCGGCTAGCCTGCATTGCGAGGGTATTTTGGGCACTGTGTAATTGTTGCTGCATGGTTTGTGTTAAACGCCCTTGCAGTTGCTGTAATTGATGACTTGCCTGAGTAATTTTGCGATCTGGTGAGCGCTGCATTAGTCGCGGCGTTAGATTATTTAAGCGGCGCTCATATTGATAGAGCCGATGTTGTATCGCCTGCTGTAATGCTACTGTCAATTCATCTAAACGTTGCGCTTGTTGATTTAACTGATTACGCGGGTGACATAATGTTAAACGGTGCTCAAGTGCTGTTGCAACGCTTTGCTTTGCAGATAACTGATGTTTAAACGCATTGGCTAAGCGATTTAATTGTTGTTGGATTTGATTATAAAGTTCGCTGCTATTGGGGCTAACAAGCTCTGCAGCCGCGCTTGGCGTTGCGGCGCGCACATCGGCAACATAATCGCTAATGGTGGTATCAATTTCATGACCGACAGCACTGATAATTGGTAGGTTACTGGCAAAAATAGCGCGTGCCAGTAGCTCATGGTTAAAGCACCATAAATCTTCTAGTGATCCACCACCGCGGCCTAAAATAATTACATCAACTTCATTGCGGGCATTAGCAATATTGATTTTATCAATTAATTGTAAGTGGGCGTCTTTGCCTTGCACCATGGCTGGGTAGATCACCACCTCAAGTTGTGGTGCACGGCGTTTTAGTACCGTTAAAATATCTTTGATAGCCGCCCCTGTGGCTGATGTAATAACACCAACACGATGCACAACCCCAGGCAATGGTTGTTTATGGGCGGAGCTAAATAAACCTTCGGCGGCTAAGCGCATTTTTAATTCATCAAACTGTTGCTTTAGTTGCCCTTCGCCAGCAGCTTCCATGTGTTCAACAATCAGCTGATAGTCACCACGCGGTTCATACAGCGATACTCGGGCTCGAACTGTCACTTGTGCGCCATTTTCAGGGCGATAGCGTTGGCCTCGATTGTTGCCTCGCCACATCGCCGCTTTTACTTGAGCGCGATCATCTTTGAGCGTGAAATACCAATGACCAGAGGCTGGTGTAATGAAATTTGATATTTCGCCGGTTAAATTTAACGATGCGAATCCTTGTTCGAGTACGGTTCTTATTTCTCTATTTAACCTAGAAACGGTATAAATCGTTTGCTGCTGGGATGTTACGGCCATAAAGCGACTCTAAAAAGCGATGATGGGGGTATTTTATCATAAATAATTGTGAAATCTTATTTACTCGTGCCCACAACGCTGATAAAATTTGGCCGCAATTCCTTAAACAAGATCCACATGTGAGAAGTTGCCAAAATGCTTAGAATTGCTAAAGAAGCTCTTACCTTTGATGACGTACTTTTAGTACCCGGTCATTCTACTGTTTTGCCACACACGGCAAACATTTCAACTCGCTTAACGCGTGGTATCAAACTTAACTTGCCGCTAGTTTCAGCATCTATGGATACTGTTACAGAAGCACGCTTAGCGATCGCGCTAGCGCAAGAGGGCGGTTTAGGTTTTATCCACAAAAACATGACAATTGAAGAACAAGCCAAAAACGTACGTAAAGTTAAAACGTATGAAGCGGGTATTGTTTCTTTCCCTGTTACTGTGACAGCGGATTTAACCATTGCAGATGCAATTGTACTTGCTGAAGAAAAAGGCTTTTCAGGTTTTCCGGTAACGGACGCTGAAAACGGCCTTGTTGGTATTGTTACCAGCCGCGATATGCGTTTCGAAACCAAGCTTGAGCAACCGGTTTCAACAGTGATGACTAAAAAAGAAAAGTTAGTCACTGTAAAAGAAGGTGCTGCGCGTGATGAAATCTTAGGATTAATGCACGAACACCGTATCGAAAAAATCCTTGTTGTTGATGATGCGTTTAAATTAAAAGGCATGATCACAGTAAAAGATTATCAAAAAGCACAAGACAAACCACATGCATGTAAAGATGAACAAGGTCGTTTACGTGTAGGTGCTGCTGTTGGTGTAGGCCCAGGTACTGATGAGCGTATTGCTGCATTAGTCGAAGCGGGCGTTGATGTATTACTAATTGATACCTCACATGGTCATTCTCAAGGTGTTATCGACCGTGTTGCACAAACTCGTCAAACTTACCCTGAACTACAAATTGTAGCAGGCAATGTGGCAACAGCTGAAGGTGCGATTGCGCTTGCCGACGCCGGTGTTGATGCAGTTAAAGTAGGAATTGGCCCAGGTTCAATCTGTACTACGCGTATTGTTACTGGTTGTGGTGTACCACAAATCACAGCTATCTCTGATGCTGTTGATGGCCTAAAAGGTCGTGACATTCCAGTGATTGCTGATGGTGGTATTCGTTTCTCAGGTGATATTGTAAAAGCACTTGTTGCTGGTGCATCATGTGTGATGGTTGGCTCAATGCTAGCGGGTACTGAAGAAGCGCCTGGTGAAGTCGAGCTTTACCAAGGCCGTTACTACAAGTCATACCGTGGTATGGGCTCGCTTGGTGCGATGAACCAAAAAGAAGGTTCATCAGATCGCTATTTCCAAAAATCAAATCAAGCAGACAAGCTTGTGCCAGAAGGTATTGAAGGTCGTGTGGCTTATAAAGGTCCAATCGCGACAATCATTCACCAACAAGTTGGCGGCCTGCGCAGCGCAATGGGTTTAACCGGTTGTGCAACGATTGAAGAATTAAACACTAAACCTCAGTTTGTACGTGTTACTTCAGCAGGTATGGGTGAGTCACATGTTCATGATGTGCAAATCACCAAAGAAGCACCTAACTACCGCTTAGGTTAATAGCTTCAAATCTATTAAAATTACTGGGCTAGCTTCGCTAGCCCTTATTTATTATAGTCATTCAGGTAACCTGAGTGCTAGTTCTTGACTAACGAGACCCTCAATGAGCAAAGACATTCACGATTCACGAATTCTTATTTTAGACTTTGGTTCGCAATACACGCAATTGATCGCCCGCCGTGTGCGAGAAATTGGTGTTTACTGTGAACTGTGGGCATGGGACGTAACGGAAGAGCAGATCCGTGAGTTCAATCCACAAGGTATCATTCTATCTGGTGGCCCTGAGTCAACAACCTTAGAAAACAGCCCGCGTGCCCCTGAGTATGTATTCAATGCAGGTGTACCTGTACTTGGTATTTGTTACGGCATGCAAACAATGGCTACTCAGCTTGGCGGTAGCGTTCATAGCTCTGATAAGAAAGAGTTTGGTTACGCGCAAGTTGAAAAAGTCGGTAACTGTGCATTATTTGATGCCATTGAAGACAGCATTACCGATGGCGGTGAAGGCATTTTAGACGTGTGGATGAGCCATGGTGATAAAGTAATGGAAATTCCAGATACTTTCAAAACCACAGCTAAAACATCTACTTGCCCACATGCGGCAATGTCTAACGAAGAAAAGCGTTTTTACGGCGTACAATTCCACCCAGAAGTAACCCACACTCATCAAGGCCAACGTTTGCTAGAACGCTTTGCGATTGATATTTGTGGTTGTGAAAAACTGTGGACTGCTGCAAAAATCATTGATGACGCCATAGAGCGCATTAAAGATACTGTGGGTGATGACGAAGTAATCTTAGGTTTATCTGGTGGTGTTGATTCATCAGTGGTGGCTATGCTTATTCACCGCGCGATTGGCGACCGTTTAACCTGTGTATTTGTTGATAACGGTTTACTGCGTTTAAACGAAGGTCAGCAAGTAATGGATATGTTTGGCAATAAGTTTGGCCTAAACATTATCAAAGTGGATGCCGAGGAATTATTCTTAGCGGATCTTGCTGGTAAATCAGACCCAGAAGACAAGCGTAAAGCGATTGGCCATACATTTATTAAGGTATTTGATAGCGAATCTAAAAAGCTTAAAAATGCAAAATGGTTAGGTCAAGGTACTATCTATCCAGATGTTATCGAGTCAGCAGCGTCTGCAACTGGTAAAGCGCATGTGATCAAGTCTCACCATAATGTGGGCGGCTTACCAGATGACATGGAAATGGGCTTAGTTGAGCCACTGCGTGAATTATTTAAAGATGAAGTACGTAAAATTGGTTTAGAGCTCGGTTTACCGTACGACATGCTTTATCGTCACCCGTTCCCTGGGCCTGGTCTAGGTGTGCGTGTACTTGGCGAAATCAAAAAAGAGTACTGTGACTTATTACGCCGTGCTGACGCTATCTTCATCGAAGAACTACACAAAGCTGAGCTTTACCATAAAGTAAGCCAAGCGTTCACGGTATTCTTACCGGTGAAGTCTGTAGGCGTTATGGGTGATGCACGTAAGTACGATTGGGTTGTTTCACTTCGTTGTGTAGAAACTATCGACTTTATGACTGCACGTTGGTCACATTTACCGTATGAGTTCTTAGGTCTGGTTTCAAACCGCATCATTAATGAAATCGACGGTATCTCACGCGTTGTTTACGATATTTCAGGCAAACCACCTGCGACAATCGAGTGGGAATAATTTTTAGGCCTGAAACGTCTGGCACTAACAGGCATTAAATCTTAATTAAGTCCGCGTAATTGCGGACTTTTTTTGTTTTTGGTTTAGTCATTTTTGGCAATGACAGGCAATGCCAAGCACGGTTTGACCGTGGTATTTTGATGGGTATGATTCATTGGTAATGCCATGGATTACGCCGATACAATTTCAACTAATTAGATTAAAGTCTATAAATATTACGATATCTTGTTTAATTAATTTGAACGAATTCGAGCATAGCGCAAAAAACGAGTCACTTTGGAGTTAGGTTTTGGGGAAAAATTTTCTATTTAAGTTAGTAACTAAAACAGTTACTTATATATGGTCGAGGATTCTCAATAACGACTAACAATAGATGTCGGTTAGTAAGTGCTTGAATGTTATCTAATTGATTGTAAATAAATGAGAAAATTGAAAAAATCGTGTTTTCTTGTTAGAATATATTAGTAGCTTTACTGGGGGATGTTTATATGAAACTCGAAACTCGTATGCGCCAGTCGATTCAACACCGTCGTGGAGTTGTACTATCTCGTTCTGATTTTGCTCCATTGGGAAGTAAGACCCAAGTTACACATGCATTGCGTGTGCTAGTGAAAAATGGTGAACTTCTTCGCCTTTCTCAAGGGGTTTACGCTAAAGCCAAAAGGGCGGGAAATGATGTAAAAGCGCAGGGTAGTCTTGATGTTATCATTCGTGAAGCAGCCAACAAATTAGGCTTCCAGCTTCGCCAAAAAGACTTGTGCTTTGAGACAGTAAATACATCACAAGGTGATATTATTGTTGAAGTCGATGCACCAAGAGTTAAGCGAAAACTTATCATCAATGGGAAGACTATTTACTTTCGTAGTTATGGCCGTAAGTCTGGTACTAAAAATACAGCATTCAAATTAGCAAAGACTCATCCTACTAAAGGGGTGGCTCGTTATGTAGCAGAGCTTGCTCGCTATTACAAAGTATCTTATTGCTACAACGCTATGGATCAGTGGGCTGATGCTGTAACTCGTTTAGCTGGTGATGAGGTGGTGCATGATACTGTCGAAGATCTTCTTATAGCTCTAAAACGTGCGGGTAAAATCACCAAGCAAGAAGTTGCGATGTTATCTGTCAATTACCTGCGGGAACAAAAACAAAGTGTTTGATCCGTTTGATGATTTTGAGCAAGTCGGTTATTTACGTAACCATCACGGTGTAAAAGACCCTGCAATTGTTCGTCAACTTGAGCATACAATGTTTCGTGCTGGTTTAGATGAAGCTTTAGTTTACTTAGCTGGAAGAGCGGATTTGTGTTACGAAGATTTCTTGGAAGTTCATAAGATATTATTCGAAGCATTCTATCCGTGGGCAGGTCAAGATCGTGCAATTACCGCTCCTAACTGTGCCGTGTCTAAGTCGGGTACTATGTTTTGCCATCCTCATCATGCTCGATTAGCTATTGAGCAGGGTCTGCGTCTCGGACAAAATGCAGAGACTATGCGTCAGCGTCCTGGTGAGGTTATGGGCTTTTTTGCGTATGGGCATCCATTTCTTGATGGGAACGGACGTACTATGTTAATTATTCATAATGAACTTTGTCATCGGGCAGGTTTTTCAATTGATTGGCATAAAACTAATAAAACGGATTACTTAAGAGCCTTAAGCGCTGAAATTGAGTCCCCATCAAAAGGGCTTTTGGATAACTACTTATGTCAGTTTATAGGTGGTACTCGAGATCGAGATCTTTGGGTGGAATCTATAAATGGTATTCGTGGTTTAGACGGTCAAAGTATAGAAAACTCCGTAGACGGTGAGTATACAGACACCGCCGTTGCTCAAAAGTACCAATCATTCGATATGAATAGGGGTCTGTGACAAAGCGTTGGAAGGACTGATTTAGACCAGAACTGACCAGTCTATACTCCAATGAACTCGATCAGATCCGCATGCACATCAGATAATCCTATGCTTGGCTGAAAGCCGAATTAAAGCGTCGACGGGCTGCAAAAAATCAAAAAAATTCTGCGCATGGTATAGATGATGGTATCGAGAAAAGCTAACTTTCTAACTAGCTGTTATTTTGATGGATTTTCTGCTCGTTGATATTCGAGTGGGAATAAACTTTTAAGAGGTTTTTGTAACTGATTATAAAACGGCGGATTAGTTGACTAATTCGCCGTTTTGTTTATTTAAAAAGCAGTTAAACTAAAAGAGTGATTTTTTTCTTTACCTTTAGCGAAACTTCTCTATAATTCTTCGTCATTGCAGGGGCGTAGTTCCAATTGGTAGAACAGCGGTCTCCAAAACCGATGGTTGGGAGTTCGAGTCTCTCCGCCCCTGCCACTTCTTCTTTACATAGCCTTGATTACTTCTTATATTGTTCCAGTGTTTAAGTCTACTGAGTTTTTATGCATCCACGATACGCAGCTATTTTTGGTATAGAAAACCTCGAACTAAATCAGCATTTCCGATTGCAGCCAGTCGCTGAACAACGTTCTGATGCACCAAGTGCAGCGCCGCAGGTAAATATAGAGCTAAGTACAACGCTATTGGCTGATTTAAATCGTGCTATTGCGCCATTAAAAATTAGCCAAGTAGTGCAAAGCGATAAGCTTGCATGGCATGATGGTCAATTGAGCTTACCAACCCAGCAGCTTAATGCTGATAATAAACGCGCGCTATGGGCGCTGATGAGCACACACCTTGATAACCTTTGAATCTGTTACTGAATTATCCATTGATGCGCTGATGCGTGTTGAGAACGCGTGTCACACTCATCCGTGGACAGTAAACACTATGCAATCATGTCTCGCTGGACGTTACTTTAATTTAGCTGCGTTTAATGAGCAGCAAATTATTGGTTTTTATATCGGTGAAAAAGCAGGGCCTGATTTTACTTTAATGGATATCTGCGTGGCACCTGATTTTCAGGGGCAGGGGATTGCCAAACAATTGCTTGCAGCGTTTATTGAATACGGCGAAAAACACCACGCTGAAAACTTATTTTTAGAAGTACGTGAAACCAATACTCGTGCCATCGCCTTATATGAGCAGGCAGGCTTTAGTGAAATGTCGGTACGTAAAAATTACTACCCAAGTAGTGACCCATCAAAAAATGGCCATGAAGATGCTATCTTAATGGGAATGACATTACTTTTTGGTTAATGACTGTTCTTGTTGCAAGGTATATTTTATCGCTTCAATTAAGCTCAGTGCTAAATAATCACGGCGGTTGTGATCACGGCCACGTAAATTATCTTCAAGTGTGGCCGCCGCATGGTGAATATTACTAAAACCAAAACAACCAGCACTGCCTTTTAAACTATGGGCCAGCGCTCTGAGCTGCTCCCACTCACCATTATTGTATAGCTGCGTAACGTCGGTTAAATAACCTGGCAGTTTTAAGCGATAGTTGTCGTTGATCTGTTGAAATTTTTCGCTGTTTAGCAAGCTATCCCATTTATTTTGGCTGTCTTTTTCAATATTTAAATAGCTAACAAGCACACTTTCTAAGGCATCTTTATCGATAGGCTTAGCCAGTGCTTCGTCGCAACCGGCTTGCAAATAGGTGTTTACGTCATCTTTCATAACATTCGCGGTAAGTGCAATGATCGGCCCATCGTAGGCTGCATGGCGGAGCATTTGTGTGGCTTCTAAGCCGCCCATTACCGGCATTTGCATGTCCATAATGATTAATTGATAGTCATTCACCAGCGCCATTTCAACAGCTTCTGCACCATTATTGGCTATATCAGGCTCAAGCCCCCATGTTTGCAGTAATAACTTGATTAGTACTTGGTTGTCAGGGTTATCCTCGGCGACTAATATATTGGCATCAAAGCTATTTTCTGCGAATGAAAGCTGTAAGTCCTTAGCGGGAGTTAATTGGCTTAACTCAGTCAGCATTGGCACTGTTTGTTGTTTATCAGCAGGTAAGTTACAGGCAATTTGCACGCAGAAACAGCTTCCTTGGCCTGGCGTGCTTGTTACATAAACATCACCACCGAGCAATTGTGCTAAATTTTTAGAAATACATAAGCCTAAGCCAGTGCCGCCAAAGCGTCGTGTTGTTGTTGTATCAGCTTGTTCAAAAGGTTTGAATACCCGTTCAACTTCTCGCTCTGACATGCCAATACCGCTATCTTTAATGGCAAATTCTATGAGTTGTAAATCACTGTTATAGGTAATATCTAATTCAATTAAACCTTGCTCGGTAAACTTCACTGCATTGCTGGCAATATTAATGAGAATTTGCTTTAAACGAGTGCTATCACTATTAATTATGCGCGGTAATGGTAAGTGAAAATTGATATTGCAGTTAAGTTTTTTCTCTTGTGATAAAGGACGAATAATCGAATCAATATCATGAACTAACTGCACAATATCTAGCGGTTCTTTTTCAACTGCTAATTTTTCGGCTTCGATTTTCGACAAGTCTAAAATATTATTGATGAGTTCAAGTAAGTGTTTAGAGTTACGTAATATAGTATTTAGGTGCCAAGCGTCGCCGGTTGTATTTTGGCTGTGTAATAGCTGCTCAGTAAAGCCCATGATAGCGGTTAGTGGTGTACGTATCTCATGACTCATATTGGCTAAAAAGCGGCTTTTTAATTGGTTCGCTTGTTCCGCTTGGGCAATGGCCACCTCGAGTTGACTATTCATGGTTTCAAGTGCTTTGGTACGGCTTTCGACTTTATCTTCTAAGTGATGTTTATATTCTTCAAGTTCGTCTTGATAATGACGAATTTGGTTCACCATGTGATTAAAATCATTAAATAATACCCCCACCTCATCATTATTATGGGCAGGCAAATATACCGACAAATCGCCGTCACCTACTCGATGGCTGGCTGCCCCAAGTAACTCAATTGGGTTAAGTAGTAAATTACGTACCACAATAAAAATCAGCATCGGCAGGGTGATCACTGAAATAATTACAATCAAGGCGGTGATCAAACTGATCGCTTTGCCGGATTGATAAAGCAAGGCTTTGGGGATGGTCGAGACATAATAATAACCGCCGCTCATTTGGATGGCGTAAATCATCCGTTCAACCTTATCAATACTCGATAACTCTATTGTTGAGAGCTTACCTAGATCGGCTAAGTCGTGAATTTGTTGCAGCTCATATTCGCTAATATATTGACCGCGCTTATTGTAGTCTGAGCTAAATAATATTTTGCCATTGCTGGTCAGTAATAAATTTAAGGTATTGTTATAGGGCGCTTCTAAAATGCTGGTATTTAAAATCGATGGCTCAACATGCAACACAATAAACCCTAATTGTTGCGGACGTTTAAGGTAGTAATCAGCACTGTAAATACGTTGAATAAAATACAAACTGGTAGTGCCATCTTGTTTTTGCACCATAAACTGTTGTTGGCGTAAGTTACTTTGTAAAACTTGTGAGAAAAATGGATAGCTGGTTGGTGCGGTATTTAAATTACTGGAGTAATAGGCGTCGCTTTGACCATCCGGAGAGACTAAATTTACGCTAACAATATCGGGGTAAGCTTCTGAATAGCTTGCAAATACATCCATTAGTGCACCTAGACGACGGGTGTAATTGCCGTTATCGCGTAAGTCATCTGCTAAAAAGTCACTTAGTACAGGGGAGGCCGAGAGTAACTTTGTAGTAGAGTGGAATGAATCGATGTAATTAAACATTTTTTGTTGTTGCTGTTCAACAAAACGGCTAACAATGAGCTCGGCTTGTTTTTGTGTGGAGCTGGTAACGTTGGTGAGAGTAAAGCCACCTAAAAACAATAACGGTAAAATCACCAAAGGCGTGATATACCATAATAATCTTATACTTAACTTACTTGTTCTCATACCCAAACAAAATATCCTCCATGTAATCTATCAATAGTATGCGTTAGCGTAAAATTACACAAGTTTAGTGCGTTCGCTGCAGCAAACGGGTTGAGCTGATTTTAAACCAAGTTATCGGCTAATTACTTGCAATCGTTGCTTTTTTGGCTAAGACAAACAAGGTATAATGTAACTAATTCTATTTTATATTTACAGTGCGTAGCGAAGACCTGTGCTTAGGTTTGTTTTTGGTTGCGCCTTGTTATGACTTAAAGCGGCTTACATGTCTAATTTATTAAACGAAATCAATACGCGACGCACGTTCGCGATCATCTCGCATCCGGATGCTGGTAAAACTACCATCACCGAAAAAGTACTGTTGTTCGGACAAGCTATTCAAAAAGCGGGTACCGTTAAAGGCCGTGGCTCTAATCAACATGCCAAGTCTGACTGGATGGAAATGGAAAAAGAGCGTGGTATCTCGGTCACGACCTCTGTTATGCAATTCCCATACAATAAAGCGCTAGTAAACTTACTTGATACCCCAGGACATGAAGATTTCTCTGAAGATACTTATCGTACCTTAACTGCGGTCGATTCATGTTTGATGGTGATCGATGCGGCTAAAGGTGTTGAAGATCGTACTCGTAAATTAATGGAAGTAACGCGCTTACGTACCACACCAATTGTCACATTTATGAATAAATGTGACCGCGATATTCGTGATCCGATGGAGTTGTTAGACGAAGTTGAAACAGAGCTAAATATAGCTTGTGCACCGATCACATGGCCAATTGGCTGTGGTAAAGAGTTTAAAGGTGTTTATCATATTCACCGCGGCGAGACCTTGTTATACAAAACCGGCCAAGGTCATACTATTCAAGAAGTACGCAGCATTAAAGGGCTTGATAATCCTGAGCTTGATGCAGCGATCGGCGATGAGCTTGCTGGGCAACTGCGTGAAGAGTTAGAACTTGTTATTGGTGCATCGCACGAATTTGATTTAGAGCTATTTTTAGCGGGTGAGTTATCACCAGTGTACTTTGGTACTGCGCTTGGTAACTTTGGTGTTGATCATGTGCTTGATGGCCTAACTGAGTGGGCACCAACGCCATTACCGCGTGAAACAGAAGACCGAACTGTTGTTGCAACAGAAGAGAACTTCACTGGTTTCGTATTTAAAATTCAAGCGAATATGGACCCTAAGCACCGTGACCGTATTGCGTTTATGCGTATTGTGTCGGGTAAATACAGCCAAGGCATGAAAATGAACCATGTGCGTATAGGTAAACAAGTCAGTATTTCTGATGCGGTAACCTTTATGGCGGGTGATCGTGAGCGTGCAGGTGATGCTTTTGCAGGTGATATTATTGGTTTACATAACCACGGTACGATCCAGATAGGTGATACCTTCACACAAGGTGAAAAGCTTAAATTTACTGGTATTCCAAACTTTGCGCCGGAATTATTCCGCCGCATTCGTCTGCGTGATCCACTTAAGCAAAAGCAATTATTAAAAGGCTTGGTGCAGCTATCTGAAGAAGGTGCAGTACAAGTATTTAGACCGCTTATTAATAACGACCTAATTGTAGGCGCGGTTGGTATATTGCAGTTTGATGTGGTTGTAGCGCGTTTGAAAGCAGAATATAACGTAGATGCTTTATACGAAAGCGTAAATGTAAATACCGCACGTTGGGTAAGTTCGACTGACGTTAAAAAGTTTGAAGATTTTAAACGTAAATGCGAAAGCAACTTAGCGCTTGATGGCGGCGATAACTTAACTTACATAGCGCCGAGTCGTGTAAATCTTAACTTATCAATTGAGCGCTATCCAGAAGTGACATTTAACCACACGCGTGAAAATTAGACTCAAATTTTAATTTAAAGCCCGCTAACGCGAGCTGGTAAAGGTAATAAATTACATGAATATTCGTACCCTACTAATTGAAAGAGCCATCGCAGCCATGACTGGCGCTGGCTTACCAGCAGATACTAACCCTGCGGTAACACAGAGTACCCGCCCACAATTTGGTGACTACCAAATTAATGGTGCAATGGGCGCTGCTAAAAAAATGAAAAGCAACCCGCGAGAGCTTGCACAACAAATTATTGATCACTTAGATGTAAGTGATATCGCAGACAAAACAGAAATTGCCGGCCCTGGTTTTATCAATATTCACCTAAAACCTGAGTTTTTAGCGCAAAGCTTAAAAGCGGCAAACCAAGATGCAAAGCTGGCTGTTGCTGAGCATGCACAACCGCAAAAAGTAGTGGTTGATTACTCATCACCTAATCTTGCTAAAGAAATGCACGTTGGGCATTTACGTTCAACGATCATTGGCGATGCAGTAGTACGCGCACTGGAGTTTCGTGGCGACACTGTCATTCGTCAAAATCACATGGGCGATTGGGGCACGCAATTTGGTATGCTGATTGCGCATCTGGAAGATCAAATCAGCCAAGGTGTTGATTTAGATTCTGTGGCACTTGCTGATCTAGAAACCTTCTACCGCGACGCTAAAAAGCGTTTTGATGATGAAGACGGTTTTGCAGATAAAGCGCGTGATTACGTAGTAAAACTACAAGGTGGCGACGCGCATTGTGAAAAACTATGGAAGTTGTTTATCGCAACCTCGGTAAAGCATTCTGAAGAAGTATACAAACGCTTAAATGTAACGCTTACACCAGACGACATCATGGCTGAAAGTGCTTATAACAGTGAACTGAACAATATCATTAAGTTATTACAAGATAAGAATATTGTCGTTGAGTCACAAGGCGCACAGGTGGTGTTTTTAGATGAGCTGGCAAATAAAGATGGTGTGCCATCAGTGTTTATCGTGCAAAAATCAGGTGGCGGTTTCTTATACGCAACCACCGATTTAGCCGCCTGTGATTACCGTTCAAACAAGTTAGGCGCAGCCCGCATTTTAATTTTTGTTGATGCGCGTCAAAGCCTACACTTCAATCAAGTAGAGCTTACTGCACGTAAAGCCGGTTTACTACGTGATGAAACTAGCTACGAATTTTGCCCATTTGGCACCATGATGGGTGAAGACGGCAAACCATTTAAAACGCGTACAGGTGGCACGGTTAAACTTGCTGATTTACTTGAAGAGTCAATCACTCGAGCTGCTGCTAAGCTTGCTGAACGTGAGTCTGACTTAACTGATGAAGAGCGCAGTGAAATTGCCCGTAAAGTAGGTATTGGCGCAGTTAAATATGCAGACCTTTCTAAGCACCGAACCAGTGATTACATTTTCAACTGGGACAGTATGCTTAGCTTTGAAGGGGCAACAGCACCTTACTTACAATATGCTTATACTCGTGTACGCAGTATTTTCCGTAAATCAGGCGTAGACGCAGCAAGCTTAAACGCAGATGTCGCTATTGTTGAACCGCAAGAAAAAACCCTTGCACTTAAACTACTGCAATTAGAAGAAGTACTTGATCAAATGATCAGTGAGGCAACACCGCACGTATTATGTAGTTACCTATACGAGCTTGCCAGCCTATACATGACCTTCTACGAAGCTTGCCCAGTACTTAAAGAAGGCGTAGAGCCAAGTGTACGCGATAGCCGTTTAGTGCTGTGTAATTTGGTAGCGGATACGCTGCGCACAGGCTTAGATCTACTAGGCATCGAAGTCATGGAGCAAATGTAATCTGCTGCGTGTAGTTCGCTTTAGCTGCGTTAATGAGTTTATTTAGCCTAAGTCACATACAAAATACGTATGCTCCTTGGCATAAATAAACTCACTGCCTTGCTAGCGCTCCTACACTTGCAGATGTGTAGTTTGGCACTTAGTTACTGACCCTAATCACATACAAGAGCGTATGCTCATAGGGATAAGTCGAGTGTCCGCCTTATCTTAGACTAAACTACTTAGGTGAACGTCTGCTGTGTGTAGTTCGCTTTAGCTGCGTTAATGAGTTTATTTAGCCTAAGTCACATACAAAAGTGACAAGGTACTAGGAAGAAATAGGCCCTAGGTTCTAAGAATAGTTTGATACACAGATAGTTGTTTATAAATTTTTGAAGAACCTAGAACCTAGAACCTAGAACCTAGAACCTAGAGGGAATTTTATGAAACTTGAAGATATCCGTCGTGAGTATTTGCAAGATGCTCTGAGCGAAGAGAATTTACTTGATGATCCATTCAAGCAATTTGAAACCTGGCTTGAGCACGCGGTAGCAAGTAAACTGCCAGATCCAACGGCGATGGTGGTGGCAACGGTTGATGAAACCGGTCAGCCTTCGCAACGTATTGTGTTGTTAAAGCATCTTGATGATAACGGGTTTGTGTTTTTTACCAATACCGGCTCGCGTAAAGCACAAGAGCTTAAAGGCAATAATAAAATCTCTTTACATTTTCCGTGGCACCATATGGAGCGCCAAGTGATTGTTTATGGTGAAGCACAACCACTGCCAACTTCAGCGGTTGCCAAGTACTTTTTGTCACGTCCCAAAGAAAGCCAGTTAGCTGCATGGGCTTCAAAGCAAAGCCGTCCTGTATCATCGCGTAAAGTGTTGATGGAAACTTTTGCTAATATGAAAACCAAGTTTGCTAAAGGCGAAATACCATTGCCAGATTTTTGGGGGGGATACTGTGTTGTGCCAACAAAAATTGAGTTTTGGCAAGGTGGTGCACACCGCCTGCATGACCGTTTTATATATCAGCGACAAGCTGATAACAGCTGGCAAATAACACGTTTAAACCCATAGTTTATTATGGCGTTTATTGATTCCCACTGCCATTTAGATTTTACTGAATTTGATGCCACCCGCACCAAGCTAATTCAGCAATGTCAGCAGCTGGGGATCGAAAAATTGATCGTGCCGGGGATCACTTTGGCACAATCTCTTTCTTTATGCGCTTTTGCTAAACAGCATTCTGCAGTGCGCATCGGTGCAGGTTTACATCCTTACTTTTTAGCAGAATATCACCACAGTCATTTAGCCAAACTGACTGAGTTTACTGTGCAACATCGCCAGCAATTGGTCGCTATTGGCGAGTGTGGCATTGACCGCAGTATTGACGATATTGTTTTGCAAACTCAGATATTTGAGCACCATATCGACCTTGCTAATCAGCTTGAATTGCCATTGATTGTGCATCATCGACAAAGCCATGACCTTATTGCACAGTCATTTAAGCGCTGTAAGCCAAAATATGGTGGTGTTATACATGCTTTTTCAGGCTCATTACAACAAGCACAGTATTATATTAAACAGGGTTTTAAACTCGGGGTGGGCGGGGTGATCACTTATCAGCGAGCACAAAAAACACGTTCCGTTGTTGCTCACATAGCACCGGAGCACTTACTACTTGAAACAGATGCACCTGCAATGCCGTTAGCGGGCTTTCAAGGACAAATAAACACGCCGTTACAGTTACCCTTGGTGTTTGAGCAGTTATGCCAATTAAAACAGATCACAACGCCTTATAAGGCAGGTTTTCAAAAGCAGCTTTATGATTCGTGCTCAGAACTTTTTCGGATATAACGATTTACTTGCCAGCGCTTTAAACCACGGCCTAATTGCCAAGTAAAAATACAGGTTATCACTAGCATCAGTAATACTTGGCGGCCTAAGTCATGAAAGCTGCTATGACTGGTTGCTACTGCTGAGCGGGTCAAGTAAGTTATTGCAACAAATCCTAGTGGGCGATCGTCATCACTGATTATCGGTTCAACAAACGGAGTTTTAAGTTTACTAATACCCGGAGTGGAGTTGGGCAGCTTACCTAGAATATGGTGAGCTTGCCAATTATCACTACTGGCGATAAGTATGCCTTGCTGATCATAAATCGTTGCAGCCAGTACAAACTCATCTTTGCTTATGCTGTTACATAAGGCTGTTAATTCAGGTTTGTTTTTTTCAAGTAGCGCCGTTTTGGCATTGAGAGCCATAAAACGAGTTAAGCTTTTTGCTGTGCTGTCGGCACTATCATAAAGCAACTGGTGGCTTTGAAAACTACCATTAACAGCAACCCAAGTCAGCAATACAAAGCATGCCGCAGCAATACTTAATCGCACTAGGCGTTGCCTAAGAGATGCTGAAATAGGGTTTTTAAGATGGTTATTTTTCATAGTCACCGTTTACGCTGCTGACAGCTTTTGTTTTTGATGTTACAACTAAGCGTAACTATAACCTTAAATCCCCCTTTATGGCGAATTAATACCAATCGACTTAAATATTTAGTCTTTCTAGCGTGCTAAATAAAGCGCTAACGGCGTTATAAGTTTTTATGTAGAACAACTACATATCAAAGTTTATGCCTTGTTATCACTCTATTTATCCGTCGCTATAAATGACCAATAACCTAACCCGATTGGTATAATTGTTATTTTATAAGGGAGACATTAGTATCATTTTTGGAGTTATCATGACATTGGAGCGCTTTGCGAGCCTTTCATCAGAGCAGTTATCGGCACAGTTGTCGTTAGGTATGTGGTATCACTATCAAGATGCTTTATTAGTACCAACAAGCTTACCAACTGATCCGCAAGGAATGTTTAGTATTGCTTTTGCAGGGGACTTTAGCGGCCAACAACTAGCTAATATAATTAACTTTTTAGCTCAGCAGCAGTTTATTGTCAGTGCATTTTGTCGTTATCAACCAGAGCCAAATTTAAGCCCCGCACTGTGTTTTTACAGCGAGACACCAAGTCCAAGCATTAATCCTTTGGTACTGAATGAATTTTCCCATCCATTGGGATTTCAACTTGTACAAGTTAGTAAGCCACCGCTTTTAACTAAGCCCGGTTTATTAGTCATGGATATGGACTCAACCGCCATTACGATTGAATGTATTGACGAAATCGCAAGGCTTGCTGATGTATATGATGATGTCGCTGCGGTAACCGCACAAGCGATGGCTGGTAAGTTAGATTTTAGGGAAAGCTTACATCAACGAGTCGCTAAACTTGCGGGTATTGAGCAAAGCTTAATTGATGAACTAAAAAATAGTTTACCATTAATGCCAGGGATCAAAGCGCTATGCCAAGTGCTAAAGCAGCATAATTGGTATTTAGCCATTGCCTCAGGTGGCTTTGTGCCGTTTGCTGAACAAGTGCAAAAACTGCTTGAACTAGACGAAGTACATGCCAATGTTTTGGAATTTAAAGATAATAAGTTAACAGGTAAAGTGCTAGGCACGATTGTTGATGCGCAGCAAAAAGCCGTGGTGTTGGGTCAATTACAGCAACGATTAAATTTACCTACGCAACAAACAGTGGCGATTGGTGATGGTGCGAATGATTTAACCATGATGGCTGCGGCAGGACTCGGTGTTGCCGTACACGGTAAACCTAAAGTTGTTGAACAAGCCCAAGCCGCAATTTGCCAAGGCTCGCTATTACAATTGTTATATTTACTAACTATTCCTGCTGTTAAGTAACAGATTTAAGTTAGCCGTTTAAGCCAAATCTGTTTACGCTTATTCATTTGTTCTACCAGCTCTGCGGTAAAGTCCAAATGACTAAGCGTTTCATCTGTTACATCAACCATGTCACCAACGCCAGTGACTGCCCATAGTGCCTCTTCAAGATCTTTTGCTTTATGCAATGCATATTGGCTTACGTATTTTAGTTCGTTAGATAAATAATCAGTATCAGGGCGGCCAGTGCGTGAAATATAAATACGCATTATAAAGAGCAACTCAGATTTAAGACCTTTCTTTAAAAAGAGTAACTGTGGGGCATAATCTTCGCCAGCACTGCACTTGCTTTTTATAGCGTCTTCAATGGTTGATTTTTTAGGATCAAAACGAATAAATAAAGTGAAAGGTAACGGTGGATCTTGACGGCTGCGATCTTTTATAAGCGGTGTGATCACGTCATTGAGCTGCTCTGGCGATAAAAAAGCATCAATACTGGTGGTATTATTAAGCAAGCCATAGTTTTGTAAAATGACATGCAATGGGCTAGGGTACAAGCCTTGACCGATAGCTCCAGTTTTAAAATGTGTAGCTTCTTTATGTAAATAAAACGGAAATTGGCAAACACTTTTAGTTACCATATTTCGCAGCGCTGTCGATAATCCTGGCACCTTTGGCGCTTCTTCAGATACTTTTAATTTATCTTTATTATTTTCAATTAATTGCGTAAAAAACTTTACCCCTTCGTGTGGGTTATCAGCAATACGTAAGGCTTTTAAGTTGATAGTGGTAAACGATTTACTAACCGCCATCACTTCGTACTTTAATTTACTCAGCGTATGCTTCTTGGTTATTTTTTGCAGCTCAGGCAAGCTTAATTCAACAACTTCACCTTTTTGAAAAGTAACCGGTTGGTCACACTCAATTTGCAAACCCATTATCGAAAAATCACGACTATGAGCGGTATGTGTTTGCTCATCCTGAGTTGTTAATACTACATCTGTTTTATACAAGTAGCGTTTATGTGAGCGAAGATTTACATACTCTAAATCAACGGTTTCAAGCTTTGGTGGGGTTTTATGTTTACCGTGACCAAAGCGCTTGAGCTGATTAACTATACTTTTGTCGTAACTAAAGCTTTGGTAATGGGTTTGTTCAGCGTCTGTTCCTACAGCGGTTAAAATCACAAGATATTTTACGTCTTTGATCATTCCTTGTACGCGAGGCGTTGGTGGCTTGTTCAATTTTTCAATATCTTTGCCGGCGGTATTTGGCAAGCTCAACGGAATATATGAATCTTCAGGATGGCTTGGCATTAACTGTACTTTAAAGCATTGCCAGCTTTCTTTTTGACTACCAAAACCAAAAAATAATGCGCTTAATTGCGGCTCTGCAGTCAACTCAGTGCGCGTTGCTGAGTAATAATATACTTTTCCAGCAACCACGTGCGTAAAGGTATATAAATACTCTTCTTTAACTGGGGCTGGGTTACTTAATAACTGAGCTAAGCGTTGCTGATTTAAAATGGTGTATAAACATGACAGCTTTCGCTCATCACAAAAATAACGCTGAATAAAGATATTGTTTTCAGTGGTCAGCACTAAACTTGGGTAGAGTTTATCGTTTTGCAAACTAAAAAAAGTAAATAACGAGGCAACACGGGGAATATAATACTGCTCATAGCCTTTTGAGACGACTGCATCTAAGGTGTTATCTAAATTTACTTTATAACGACGCTTATTGCCGTGAATAAAACTTTCTAAAAACTCATCAAATTTTTCGTTATTTTCTATAAAAGTACGTTTTAAGCGAATGTGATTAAATTCCGAAGAGATTTTCTCAACTGCAACAACTTCATATTGAATACCGTTTTTTAAACCTAATTCAAAATCTTGCTCAAGACCAACTAGGCGCAGTCCTAATAACTGCCCTTTTTTGACTTGATAGCGTGGTGAGAGCTTTATTTTTGCGCCACTTAAAGAGATATCTGAGGTGGTTGCTGCAATGGTGTTATCTTTGCTGAGTTCTACAGTGATTTTGATTGAATAGTTCATCCGTTCTTCACGGCGACTTTCATAAGAGGCAAATTTAATAACTTGGCAATCTAATTTTTGTTCATTCTGTAACTCAGGTTGCTTAGCTTGTTCAGCAGCTTTTTTTTGCATTACACGATGGTTATTATCGGTGTTCATTACTGCTTCGTAAACAGCAAGGGTATAACCACCATGACGTTCTATGGCTTGTTCAAATACCGCAATGGCGGTTTCATCCATAAAGTGTTGTTTGCCTTCATACTCATAAGGTTTAACTTGGCCTGTTACTTGGCCGCGTAAATCAATAAAGCGGGCGATAGGTTGTGACAAGCGCGACATTTCCATCTTGATCAAGAACTGCTCAGGTTTTGTTAAACCCGCTGTCTTCGATTTAAAGATCGTGTCAAATTTGGCATTACCTAAATATGATTTAAGCTCATCAACTAAACTTTCATATTTAAGCAGAGTGTCTTCAGTCATTTATAAAACCATCACCGTCTATTCTAAAAAGTTGGTATACTGCACATGTATTTACACACTCACTTGGTTGCTGGTTCGCAGCATGTGGGGTGTAATGAGTTACCATCTTTAATTTTTATTATTATGAGATTGCCAAATAAATGGCTCATTACTTTAGTTTATTAATCAAAAAAGCCCAAGCTCAAAAGATTAAGCAAAAAGTATGCCCTAAAGTAAAAGTGATAAACCTTGCTTTTTTATATATCTCGATTGTGGCGTTGAATTGCCTTATTGGCAAGGTCAATATTCAGCGCACCATAACGCAACAATAAATTAAAGATCATCCTAGTATGGACATAAATGATTTCAAAATGACGAAGGTAGGCAAAAGTTAATGGCAAAAGCGGCAAAAATAGAGTTTGTTTGCACCGAATGCGGAATGAACTACCAACGCTGGCAAGGACAGTGTCGCTGCGGCGCATGGAATACCTTAGCCGAATTTAAGCCCTCAGCAGGGCAAACTAAAAAAGCAGCAACGCGCAGCGTTGTTGGCGGCTATGCTGGTGGCGTTGGCGGTGGCTCGAAAAAGATTAATGACATCGCAACCACCGAAGCCGAAAAGCAACTAACCGGTATTGGTGAACTTGACCGAGTATTATCAGGTGGCGTGACTACAGGTTCTGTGAATATTATTTCTGGTGATCCCGGAGCGGGTAAAACGACTTTATTATCGGATTTAGTCGCGCGCATGTCACAGCGTATGCCATCACTTTACTGCACCGCAGAAGAGTCGTTATCGCAATTTAAAAACCGTGTTAATCGCTTAAAACTCGATTACAACCCAGACGAATTGTATTTGTTATCAGAAACCAGTGTTGAAACCATTATCGAAGAGCTTGAAAAAAATAACATCAAGTTTGCAGTAATCGATTCTATTCAAGCAGTTGTTACTGATGCCGCAAACGGCAGCCCAGGTTCACCGTCACAAGTTAAAAGTGCCGCGCAAGCGCTTACACAGTACTGTAAGCAAAACGACGTCACTATGTTTATCATTGCCCACGTAAATAAAAATAATGAAATAGCGGGGCCGCAAACCTTAGTGCATATTGTTGATGCGTTATTACATATCGACACTAACGATGGGCAAATACGTACCTTGCGCGCCAATAAAAACCGCTTTGGTGACATTGATACTGTAGGCATTTTTAGAATGTGCGAACGCGGTATGTTAAGTGTTGATAACCCCAGTGAAATATTTTTATCGGGATCAAGTACCGACTCACCCGGTTCAACCATTACTTGCATTCGAAAAGGTAACCGCAACTTGTTGCTCGAAATACAATGTTTAACTACCGAAACCGAGGCGGAGTTTCCACAGCGAGTGTGCGTAGGTTTAAATATGAACCGAATAAAAATGCTCACTGGTATTTTACGCAAGCACACTAAAACCAAAATCTTTCATGATACGTTTTTTAATATTGTTGGCGGGCTGAGAATTGATGAAACCGAAACCTGTATCGATTTAGCCTTAGTGACTGCCTTACTCAGTAGCTTAAATGAGTTTGTTGTACCGCGTACCACCTGCATAATGGGGGAGCTGAGTTTAAACGGTGACGTACGGCCAATCGACAGTGGCGTGCCACGCGTTAAAGAAGCTGCCCAACATGGTTTTACCGAAATATTTATTCCATTTCGTAATTACCATAAATCAATGGAAGGGCTGGGCGCTAAAATAACCCCAGTTAAAACAGTGCATGAACTGCTAAGTTTAATTAATTAGCCATGCTCAAAAAAGTGCAAATCAATTTTCACTTACTTATGCTAGGCCTTATCAAAGGTATTATTGAATGATACGCTTAGCAAAATCTTAAGTCTAAAGCCGTTAGAGACTAAGCTAAATAACAACGGTGATAATAGAAACTGTAATAAGGAAATAGAATGAAAAAACTCGCAATTGTTGCTGTTGTTGTCGCTGCGGCTATCGGTGGTGTTAGCTATGCAAATCATGCACTGACTCAAGAAGTTAAAGTAGAAGTTGATCGTCAGCTTGCATTAATGAGCCAGCAAATGGGTGTAACAGCCAGTTATGAAGATATTTCGGCCAGCGTGCTTGGGCAAAGTGTTGAAATATCAAATATGCAAATCACTGGGTTTGATCAGCAGCCGGTTGCTAATATTGCGAGCATTGAAGTGGCGGGATACGAAGTAGATAAAATTGCTCCTCGTACCGAGTTGAGCATAAAAAACTTTACCTTCAGTGAGCATTTTTTAGCGCAGTTACCACCAGACGCTAACAATAAACTCGCTGCTGCTAGTTATGATCTTCATACATTGATGAACTATGATGAAAAATCAGGTGATAGTGATATCGACTTTGCGCTTAATGCTAAAAATATTGTAGGCCTTAATTTTAACCTCGGTCTAGCAAAATCAACCGCATTGATGAATGCTTCATTGGCGCTGAGCAAAATGCAGCAACAACTAGGTAGTCAACAGCCGACTTTAGAGCAGCAATTACAGCAACAAACCTTACTAATGGAGGCGCTTGCAGAGCTTGAACCACGCAGCATCGAAATTGCCCTCAATAACGAAGGTGAATTTAAAGCACTCGTCGAACAAACGCTTGAAAAGCAAGGTATGACGCTGCAGCAAATGCAGCAAATGGTCAACATGCAGCTACAACAAGCGCCAGTCAGCGAGGAGCTGAGTGAAGCGATTAAAAACTTCACGCAAGGCTTAAGCTCATTAACCGTGTCAGCAAGCTTGCCAGAAGGGCAAACCATGACCGAAATTAACCAACAGATCTTCACCCTAATGGGGCAACCAGAAGAACTGGCAGAGTTTATAAATTTAAAAGCGAAGGGCGAATAGCTCGTAGAGCTATAAGTTGTAAGTCTTAAGCGGTAAGTTTAAGACAAAATACAGTTTTGAGTCATTTCAAAGCGCGAGATAATCTCGCGCTTTTTTATTGGCGATTCGGGTGAGGGACTAGGATTTAGGCGCTAGGTATTAGGAACAAACCAAAGCAGGTCGGCGTAAAATTTATTATCGTAGGTTGTGGTTGAGGGCAACGAAAGTAAATAGTGAAAGATATAAAGTGAGTGATATCAGGATATTTAATAAGTTTATTGTTTTAATGCACAAAATTAGGTTTAATGAAATTAATATAAACGCTGCTCAGTGCAGGGACAGCTTAGATGAGACAGGCACGCCAATTAAATTGGCTTGATATAGCTTAGGTCATAAAAAGCCTTTTTTGAAAGTAAAGCCATAGCATAAATAGCACCAACTCTGACACATCGAGCAGGTAGCGCCTCAGTTCAACAAGCGACACTACAACACAAAATGCGTGTCGCATAAATACTAAAATGCTATACGTAAAAGGAGTTCCAGTGAAGCATCTAATATTTCTGACTTTATCATTTACTTTGGGCGGCTGTGGAGTGACAGGCACAGCAAGTAAAACAACATTCCCTTTGTTAACAAATGCAACCACATATAATGCCAATGTGAATGCGGTTTCAATTTTTGTGGATAAAGAAACAGCAAATAATGAATCATATGGCTCTTTTAATTGGGGAAGTTTTGATGACTCAGATAAAAGATCTATACAGCAAACAATATTGGATACATTAGATAAAAATACATCAAATGTATCTCAAAAAGCCAAAGTGCATGCAAAAGTCCATCGTTACTCCCAAGTAATCACAAACGCTAGCTACGCTAGTTTTGTGATTGTAGATTGGTGTTTAGAAGTAAATGGTGAAATCATCAAAGACGAAGTATTTTATGCTGGTCATAGCGATGAACTTAATATTTTTACTGGAAAAACGCTTGGGTGGGCTAAAAGTGTAACCCACAAGGCTATTTCAACTCGTATTATTAACCAATCTATCCAGGTTTTATCAGTACCATCGCTTAAAGAAGCTTATTCTGAAGAAAATGTATTTTTAAATGCGAAAGACGCTGTCGATGCTCTGCCTGCTCAGCTCACTTCCGTTGGTGGCGCAGGGGTTTCTGGTAGCGCATATTATTATGTAAGCCCAACAACTGGTAATACTAATTTTAATCAAAAATCCGTCTACAAAAAAATAGATTGGAAACAAGAAATTAAGTAAGAGTAATTTACGTATAATCGGGTAGCCGGAGGCCTCTAACCTCCAGCCCCCACACCATCCATCATGCGCTTTCTATTAACAGGAAGTGCAATGGGCGGTTCATCTCCCGTAATGAATATTGATCCAAATATCTCTCAATGACACTAACCCTTGTGAAGCTAAGTAATCATTGCCTAATGCAATGTTAATTCCTTTTGTTTTTGAGCTTCTACAAGGGCCTTCGCTTCCAAGCGCCTACTTTTGGTACTGGTGATACCACAGGCTATGGCGAGCCGTTCGCTGACACCCAGTTTCATTAAACTGCGTACTTTGGTGCGTGCTATTCCTTATAAATAGCGACATTGCCGCCAGTAGCACATTCTTATCCTACGGCGGATCCAGTGATCTAAATCCACCGTTAGCTTATAAGCATTGGCTGTAAGGTAATAGTATACCCAACCGCGTAAAGACTTCATGGATCTAGTATCAGTATTACTCTAAAGCGCAGCGTCTCTTAACCTCGTTTTGAATAATTCAATTAAAGATCTTTTGCACAAAGAGCAGAGAAAGAGAAGTAAAAGAGGTTTAACTTGAAAACTAATTCGCACATGTAAAACACACTACATTAATAAAGATAAGCTGCTACCTCACCAAATAAGCCACTCAAAGACCTGTAATACCTTCCAAAACGCCCATTAAAGCAACAGCAAATCCTCTTTTTATATTATACGTAAAAGTCAGTTGTCGATTGAATCAAAATAGGAACTCGACTATGGTTAATGCATCAATAAAAATAAATTAAAAACGAGTTATTCTACAGCCTCGTTAAATGCCATAAGGAAGCGTATGCGTATATTTCTAGTTTTATTATTTATTACACTCCCATATGTAAGTCATGCTAAAGAGGGAGATTGGATAACTCGTATTGAAATGAAAAATATGCGGACTACAGATTTCGTTTGGTTAAATAGTGATGGTGACATTTTTTGGAATACTGACTTATACGCTAATGCAATGCCGTGTAAATCAAAAATAGCAGATGATGTTCTATTAGAGTTTGAAACATTAATTCATAGTATTCCTAGAAACAAATATGAGTATCAACGAGATTCAAACAATCAATGTAAAGACGGCTTACGTCATGATGTTTATGTATCCTTTGAGCAGTCTGATGGTTCATTTGAAGTAATTCAAAACAAATTTCCTAGCTCTGCCCACTGCCAAGTCAGAAAGGTAGGTTTATCTTGGGTAAATTTAAGTAAAAAAATATATATTTACACTTCAGAAAAATTCAAAGAGTGTAAAGAAGAAGTATGGCGATAGTGGCACTCAACACATATGAGCCTTAACTCGGTCAATAGGTACTATTATTTTCTTTGAGCGTTTTTATTCAGTGGCGGTCAACTCTAACTCAATAAACAAGCTCTTTTATTTCGTCAGTCTATGTGGCTGTTAAGCAAGTAGCTTAAGGCAAATACATATAAGGTGCGTTACGCAGTAATCGGTTATTGCAGCCTACTTTTTTGCATATCTTTATGGGTTTTTACAAACATTACATAAAAGCTAGATACAAAAAAGCCCGCATATTTTATGTATCTGCGGGCTTTTTTATCAGTTCAAATAGACACTGATTCGTTGCAGTTTACTAAAATGTATAACTTGCGCCGATAAAGTATTGTGTACCGGTATGGCTGTATTCTCTCGTTAAGTTGAGATCTCCGTCTCCGGTACCATATATACGTTCAACTTCGTCTGTTAAATTAATAATTTCTAGTGAAAGCGAAATGTTTTCATTCACATTATAAAATGCAGATACGTCTACATGAGTCGGACCAAACTTACGCTCTTGAGCATGGCCGTTTCCGGCTGGCTCTTGAAGTAGGTAATCATCGCGTTTGTTTAATGATATACGAGCGCCATAGTTTTCTTCATCATAATACAATGTTGCATTATAAGAATTGGGTGACAAGCCTGTAGAGTCTTGTGCGCTTACATGTGTGAAGTTAGCAACCACACCAAAGTTAGACAGCCAACCGTCTAAAAAGATAAAGGGTTGTTGATACATTAGCTCATAACCAGTTACGCTATAGCCGTCGTTATTATTGACTGGTATGCGGTGTGTATAGGTTTGCGATGCAGGGTCACCTAGGGGGGCTGTGGCTATATACTGAGGATCAGCGTAAATAGATGGCCAAAACTCTTCGTCTACCAGTTTTTCTACTTCTTCAGTATCAAGAGAGGTCACTATGTCTTTATTAAAAACATTAAAAGCAACAACAGCTTCTTCTGCGAAATACCATTCAACACTCAGGTCAACATCATTTGATTCATAAGGGTTGAGTCCAGGATTACCTAAGTTACCTACAGTAAAAGTCGTATACCCAAACTGCGGTGAAGCAATATTTAAACTACCTAGACTTGGGCGAGTCATGCTGCGAGCATAAGCAAAGCGCGTCACTATATCATCGGTGACTTCAAGTGCTAAATTCATCGATGGTAAGAAGTTATTGTAATCGCGCGTAACCGACAAAGGACTATTGTTTATAATGGCTTCAGAAGTGACCTCAGTGTTGACATAGCGCACGCCAAAGTTAGTACGAAGATACATATCACCAATTTCATGATCACTGTTTAATTCAAGGTAAAGGGCTTGTGTTTTCTCACCTACCACCCAGCCTTGAGCTGCATTATTGGTATAATTATGAGTAAGAATACCGTCGGCCTCTAGCTTATCAAAGTCAGCAACAAGAAAAGGAGCCAAAGTAGCGCCATCTAAGCCTTTACCAAAATCCGAATACGGAAATGGGGTTGTATATTTTGAAGGATCAAAGGGAGTAAAGTCACCATCTGCCGTTCGATATTCTACTTCTCTGTCATTAAAGGCAAGTCCGGTTTTTATATCAAAGCTATCTCCGGCATAAGCGAGATCCAGTTTCACTGTGGTATTTGATTTTTTAACATCGTCACTACGATTAGAGGCATTGACTGCATCAAGGTAGTTATTAGGAGCGGTCGTATCGTAATCGCCATAATCTACTGTCACTGCATTTCCACTGCTGTAATCATAGGAGTAGAAGTGGGGAACCGATCGGTAGTAATAACGAATTTCCTCTCTGTCAGCGTCGTTTTTAGCCATACCAGCCATAAGGTCAAGCGACCAGCGATCATTAAGTTGAATATCGCCAGATAATACATACTGGTCAAATATCGAATCGGACACCTGGTATCGGCTTTCGTACCATGAGGTGACATTTTCAAAACTGCCAGCAACAAGGACTTTACCCGACTCATCGACCGTAAACGAAACGGGGCTTTGACCTTGGAAATCACCCGGAGCACCACGATTAACTAGCCACTCCATAGAGTTGTAGTTTCTGCGATCATTTTCTAACTCAGAATGCAATATATCCAATGTGAATAACATGTCGTCATTAGGCTTATATTGCAAAGAACCGGTAACCCCAATACGTTTTTGCTCATTCCCGAAAAAATCAGCCCGCGGTAACCGAGGTACCCATAAACAGGATATAGCTTCTTCAGCACCACAGTAATTACTAGGCGTTCCGTTGATGGTCGATAGCCCAGAAGTGTCACCCCATGTGCCATTACCAATTCGATTTGTTGGCTCCCAGCGCACGCTGCCAAAGCCTTCTTGACGTACACTTCTATCTGATACTGCAACCGAAAAAAGTGTACCAAAGGTATTATCAGCAAATGTATTACTGGCTAAGAAAGCAAACCTAGGGTCAACTTCACTGGTTAAATCATTATAGCCACCTTTAAGTGACAGGGTCGAATTGAAGCCGGGGTTATCAAAAGGGCGTGCAGAGTACATATCGACTGTACCAGCAATACCACCTTCTTCAATCGAGGCTGTTTGCGTTTTTTGAATATCTATACGGTTGAAAAGCTCTGATGCAAATATATGGAAGTCAAAGGCTCGACTATTGTTAACAGTTACGCCGCCAGAATCGAGACCATCACTTCCTGCGGGTACTTCCATACCGTTAAGCGTAGTTCGGGTAAAACCCGGGCTAAAACCTCGTAGAACAATATTACGACCTTCACCACCTTCGCGCGATATTGCCACTCCAGGAACTCGCTGAATGGCTTCTGCCACATTCAAGTCTGGAAACTTACCAATATCTTCAGCCATAATTGACTCACGAGTATTAGCTGCATCTCGTTTGGCTTCTAAGGCTTTAATTAAAGAACCACGAAAGCCTTTTACTTCAATGACCTCAACATCCTCAGATGCTGCTGGTTGAGATTCTTGAGCGTTACTAAAGAATGAACTTACGGTAAGGGCGGCAAGCACGTTAGTAGCAATTAAGCTTTTTATAAATGTGTGTGTGAGTTTCATTATTGCTCCCTTGGAACAAAGAAAGATTAAATTGCGCACTATTTGATAAAGTAGCGCGTTAAATAAAAAGTAGAGATGCTGTTAATTTGTTTACATAAGTTACCACTAATAAAATTTATTTTAATTAGGTTGCCACCGGTGGCAGTTTGGGTCAAGGGGTTTGTTAATATAATGTATCATTAGATCTGCGAGCTTTACTTTTGTAAAAAATAACACGCTGATTTTTTTAGGGAATGATATTTAAATAAATTTGCCACCGGTAGCATAATTTGTTAGAAATAAGTATTGAAGAAGATTTTTTGGATAAATACCAGTCCAATTAGTTGGAATTGCGCTACATGCTAACTTCGCTCACAGAAAATCAGCTATGTTGCAAACTGTGACTGCTATGTAGAAGTTATGGCTACAGGTGTTCAGTCATTGTCCCCATAAGATGAGAGCGATTGTGATATCAATAATAAAAGGGTGGTTACGACAGTGATTACACTAAACAAAAGAACAAGTCCTTTAGTGCTTTTAATTACATTGCTGCTTGTATTATTTGGGACGCGAGCGGTAGTGGCTCAAGAGTACGCCACAAACATGGTAGTCTCCAAAGATGGTACGGGCGATTTTACTTCCATTCAGGCAGCAATCAATGCAAGTAAAACTTACCCTTGGCATGACATAAGTATTTTCGTTAAAAATGGCGTTTATGCAGAAAAGGTAGAAGTTTACTCATGGAATACACGAATAAAACTAATAGGTGAAAGTAAAGAAAATACAATTATTACCTATGGCGACCATTTTAATAAGATAAATTTAGGTCGAAATAGTACCTTTCACACATATACATTAATGGTGCGAGGGAATGACTTTAGCGCCCAAAATTTGACTATTATTAATAGTGCAGGCGCGGTTGGGCAGGCTGTTGCTTTGCATATCGAGGCTGATCGAGTAAGCATAAATAACGTAGCTATCAAAGGCCATCAAGATTCCTTGTACCTAGCTGGCGAAGGGTTTCGCTCGTATTTCAAAGATTGTTATATCGAAGGCACCACAGACTTTATTTTTGGTGAAGGCACAGCAATGTTCGAAGACTGTGAAGTTAAGTCACTCAGTAACTCTTATATTACAGCTGCTTCTACCCCTAAAAATCAGGCATTTGGATTTGTGTTTAATCGTGTAAAGCTAACTGCCAGTGCTGCTGTTGATAAAGTTTATCTTGGCCGTCCTTGGAGACACCACGCTAAAACTGTGTTCATTAACTCTGACTTAGGTCAGCATATTGCTCCTGAAGGTTGGCAAAATTGGGGGGATGTTAGTAAACAGGAAACCGTTTTTTATGCTGAGTTTAATAACTCAGGGCAGGGGACTAATAGTATTAAGCGAGTGGCTTGGGCGCATCAACTGAGTCAAGTCGAAGCGCAAGACTACACCATTAAAAACGTGATGCGTGGCTGGCAGCCAAATATAGTTAGTAAAAAATGATCTTACTTACTCGCCACAGGCCTACTTTAAACATGCTATTTTTACTATGTAAGGAAAACTTCACATGCAGTTACATGGTCGGTTAAAAACAATAAGCGGTACTATTCAGGGCTTATTATTTTTCTTTGGACTTATATGTCAAAGCTTATCTGCGAATGAACTCGTATCACCACGAGTTGATGCAATTGTTGATAAAAACAATGAACACGCTTTTGCCACCATTGCACAAGCTATTGAGCAAGCACCTAATAATTTATCTCAGCCCTATATTATTAAAATAGCCCCAGGTGACTATTATGAAAAACTCGTTATTAACAAACCTTTTATTACGTTATCAGGTGCAGGGGCTGATACTACTCGATTATATTTTGATGATTATTCAGGCAAAGTAACAGAAAATGGTGGTAATCTAGGAACATCAAATTCAGCCACGTTAACTATTAAATCGCCTAATTTTAGTGTTGAAAACTTGCATATTGAAAATAGCTTTGATTTTCCATATTACGATGCAATGAGTAAAGATGATCCGAAACGCGTATCAGGTTTACAAGCCGTGGCCGTATTGACCGACTATGGTAGTGATAAAGCATTGTTTAATCATGTAAAAATTAGTGGATATCAAGATACTCTTTACACGAAAGCAGGGAAATCTTTATTTCTCAATAATACTATAAGTGGTCATGTTGACTTTATTTTTGGGGGCGGAGCCGCCGTTTTTTATAAGTCGAACATAGTGACCCGCAATAGAACTAACAAACAGTTACCCATAGGTTTTATTACTGCACCAAGTACTAATATTGAGCAAGCATTTGGTCTGGTTTTTATTGATTGTGCACTTAGCGCAGAGGAAGGAGTGCAAGACAATAGTATGGGGTTAGGAAGACCTTGGCATCCAACTACTACTTTCCCTGATGGAAGGTATGCAGATCCTAATGCAATAGGACAAACAGTATTTATAGATACTTGGATGGGAGCGCATATTCAACAACAAGCGTGGCACCCAATGGGGGGGACGGCTAGAACCGGCGGTAAAAAGGTGTTTCGAGCAGAGGATGCTCGTTTTTTTGAGTACAATTCTTCCGGTCCGGGGGCATTTATAACAACGAATAGAAGACAGTTAAATGAGAGTAAAGCAGCATCTTTTAATTGGGAAAAGATCTTGGGTGAATGGTATCAATCTCCCCTTATTCAACAAGCAATACAGCAGGTATCGACGCGTGAGGTGGTCAATTCACTCAGTGGTGAAATGGCTGAGTACACCATTGAAAGTGAGTATCGAAAAAACAAGAAACAGTTTCCTTTTATTAGTCCGATCAACAAACCGGAAAATATCGAGCAAACAGCACAGTCCATCAGCGAACATTACAACTTAGCTTACAAAACGGTGGATGGCTCAACGCTGCACCTTGACTTATTTTATCCTAATAAAGCAGTGCAGGCGAAACCGTTGGTCGTAATGATCCATGGCGGCGGATGGAGGACTGGTAACAAGTCTCATCAAACGCCAACGGCACGCGGGTTAGCTGGCCAAGGTTTTGTGGCGGTAAGTGTCGAATATAGAACCTCTAAAACGGCGCTCTATCCAGCTGCAATGGCAGATATCAACGATGCGATTAAGTGGCTAAAACAACATCATAAATTATATATGATAGATACCAAAAAAATCGCGGTGTTAGGGGCGTCTTCTGGTGCTCATATGGCCACGTTATTCGGGGCCATGAGTACCAATCACGATACAAAATCGCCTTACGAAGCAGTGCAAGCAATCGTGAACATTGACGGCGTGGCTGATTTAACCTCAACAGCGGCGAGGATGTTTGAAGATAAACCTGGAAAGATTTCTTATGCAGCGCTTTGGTTAGGTGGGCGTTATGCACAAGAGCCAAAACGTTGGCATGCGGTTTCGCCGGTAGAATATTTAAGTAAACATACTCCAGCAACGTTATTTATTAACTCTTCCCATGACCGTTTTCATGTTGGCAGAGATGCTTTTGTAGCGCAGCTAATTAAAAACAACGTCCATCAACAAGTGTATACCATACCCGATACACCGCACACCTTTTGGCTATTTCACCCTTGGGTAGACGAAATGCGCAGCGTACTTGCGTCGTTTCTCAATAAGGTTTTGGTAGAGGAAAACCCTAGCTAACGCCTCTATTGAGGCATTTAGTAATAGAGAAGTTTTTGACAGAGTTGTTGAAATATATACTTAAGAGTGAGCCGTTAAAGCAAATACAGTAAGATGTAACTTAAGTGAAGCTTGTTTAATACAGACAATAAAACTGGCAATATTTCATCGGCTAAGGTTGAAAAAACGTAGTATTCTTCATCCAAATAAAAGCCGTGCTTGATTTAACAAGCACGGCTTTTATTTTTTGACCGTTGACTGATATTAGTGAAGAATACGTGCTCTGATCGTGCCTTCTACTGCACTTAGTTCTTTTAGTGCTATTTCAGAGTGGTCGGTATCTACGTCTATTACTACGTAACCAATCGCTTCGTCTGTTTGCAAGTATTGCGCGGCGATGTTGATGCCGTGCTGGGCAAACGCTTGGTTAATTTGGGTTAACACACCTGGGCGGTTGTGGTGTACGTGTAATAAACGGCTACGGTTAGCAAGCTCTGGCAGTGATACTTCAGGGAAATTAACAGCAGTAATAGTTGAGCCGTTATCTGAGTATTTTGCTAGTTTACCCGCTACTTCAATACCAATGTTTTCTTGCGCTTCTTGAGTTGAACCACCAATGTGTGGTGTTAAAATTACGTTGTCGAATTCGCGTAGTGGCGATACAAATTCTTCATCGTTTGATTTTGGCTCAACTGGGAATACGTCGATGGCAGCGCCGCTGATTTTTTTATCACGAAGTGCTTCTGCTAGGGCGTCAATATCAACTACAGTGCCGCGTGAGGCGTTGATCAAAATTGAACCTTGCTTCATCACTGAAATTTCCGCGCTACCAATCAGGTTTTTAGTTTGCGGTGTTTCAGGTACGTGTAAGCTAATAACATCAGCGCGTTGCAGTAGCTGCGTTAGGTTATGTACTTGTGTGGCATTACCTAGGGTTAGCTTGTCTTCAATATCGTAAAACTCAACGTTCATACCGATATTTTCAGCCATGATACCTAGCTGCGTACCAATGTGGCCATAACCAATAATACCTAGAGTTTTACCACGGGCTTCAAATGAGCCATTGGCGGTTTTTAACCAGCCGCCACGGTGAGCAATGGCATTACGCTCTGGAATACCACGGAACAATAGTAAAATTTCACCAAGTACTAACTCAGCAACAGAGCGGGTATTAGAAAACGGTGCGTTGAATACTGCAATACCGCGCTTGCGTGCGGCACTTAAATCAACTTGGTTAGTGCCGATACAAAAACAACCAACGGCAACCAGTTTTTCTGCCGCTTCAAGTACAGCTTCAGAAATATGAGTACGAGAACGAAGGCCTACAAAATGCACATCTTTAATGCGCTCAATTAGTTCGTCCTCAGGCAATGAGGTTTTTACATAATCGATATTGCTGTAGCCGTTACGTTTTAGCGTTTCTACAGCGCTTTGATGTACACCTTCAAGCAAAAGAATTTTAATTTTGTCTTTTGCTAACGATACCTTACTCATATCCTCATCCTATTTATCTAATTTGCGGCCCATTTTTGGTACCGATAATCACTTTATCTGCGCCACGGTGGGCAAATAAGCCGTTGGTTACTACGCCAACAATTTGGTTAATTGTCAGCTCTAAATCTTTTGCTTGGCTGATCGACAAGTTATGTACGTCTAAAATAACGTTACCATTATCTGTTACCACGCCATGGCGATAAACTGGATCGCCGCCTAGTTTAAGCAATTCACGAGCAACATAACTGCGTGCCATTGGAATAACTTCTACCGGCAGTGGAAATTCACCCAAGGTGTCCACTATTTTTGTTTCATCAACAATACATACAAATTGTTTTGCTACAGCTGCGACTATTTTTTCGCGGGTTAGTGCTGCGCCACCGCCTTTGATCATTTCGTTCAGCGCATTTATTTCATCTGCGCCATCAACGTACACGTCAAGGGCATCAACATCATTGAGTTCAAATACTTCAAGACCGAGTGCTTTTAGTTTTTCGGTTGAAGCGTCAGAACTTGATACCACACCGCGTATGGTGTCTTTTACTGAGCCTAATGCATCAATAAAATGGTTTACAGTTGAGCCTGTGCCAACACCCACAATGGTGTCTTTTTTTACAAATTCGAGTGCAGCCCAAGCAGCTGCTTTTTTTAATTCATCTTGTGTCATGATTATGTGCTCAATAGGTGAGAGGGATTGCCATTAGTATATAAATAAATTGCTTACCAATGGTAGATTTTCTGTGGTGTGATTATGTAATTTAATGGTACATCCCACGATTCAACCGGTAAACTTGGAACATGTTGGCATTGATGTGCAAGGCCAATCAGTTGTGGTTTATGCCAGTTTTCTTTTTCGTAGCGCGCCAAAGTTTTATCATAAAAGCCACCCCCCATCCCTAACCGGTTACCGTTATCATCAAATGCAACTAATGGCATTAGCAGATAATCAAGCTCAGCAAGTGGGCATATCTGACTACAATTTAACTTAGGCTCCAAGATACCATAGCGATTTGCCCTCATGGGTGAATTTTCTTCATAGCGCTGAAAGTATAAAGTAGTGCCGTTAAATGGGTGAATAACGGGTAGGTAAAGGGTGTGGTTTTTAGTCCAAAGGTCTTTTATTAACAATGAGGTATCTAGCTCTGCGTCATTGCTAAAATAAATGCCAATATGGGCGTTTTTAATAGTTTTTTGCTGTTTTAAGTGTTGAGTAAAATTCACTTTAAGCGATTCTGCGGCAATTTCTTGCTCAAATTTTGACAGTGAATTACGTGCTTTACGGATTTTTTGGCGGATCAGTGCTCTTTTTTCGCTCATATTTATTTTTGCTTTATCTGTTAATTATCCATAAAACTGAATAAATCAGGGAATGCAAACGACAATCCCAGTACTACAAGCAAGACAACAACCATAGCTATAAGTGAATACAGCAGCATGTTACTGCGTTTTTTGATCGGCGTTGTCAGCTCTTCATCTAGCAATAGGTCGTCAGTTTGCCACTCGTCGCCTTCATCAGGATCTGGTTGTTGGGTGGTGGCTGGTAAGCGTTGCTCTAGATCGTCGAGCTTTTCTTCGATGCGAATTAAACTACTGGTGATGTAATCAAGGGCGTTAAAAATACGCTCATCTCGCTGGCTGGTTGCATCGCTGCTACTTACCGCTGGTGCATTGTTTATTGGTTGCAGTTTACTTTTGATGCCTACGCTGGCAAGTAGCTTTGCTTGCTTGAGCGCTTTTTCTTTTTCACAAGGGGCAAATAGGGGGTTGTTTTCAAAAAATGCAGCTACTTTACTTTCAGGGGCTTTGAGCTTTACAGCCAGTTGTTTAATCGCATTCGATCGCTCAATATCTTGAGCTAGACCTGCATACATAACACGGAAGTTTTCAGTCATCTGTGTTTTCCAAAAACGTAAAATCAATAGTTTGAGTATATCCGAATTATCGATAAACAAAAGCCCGTAAAAACGGGCTTTTTTAATCCTGTGGTTTTAAGCGCTGTTTAATACTTCGCAGCTTCACCTTCTTTTGGTAGTGACTGTAAAATAAAATCACGTAAATCGTTATTTGATGTTTCTAAATCTGCATGGCGTAAATACATCATGTGGCCACTGCGGTAGCCTTTAAAGCTTAGGCGATCACGCATTTTACTACTTGGATCTAGTTGCCATAAAGTGTATTTAGCATCAAAGTAGTTAGTGGCACCATCATAGTAGCCTGATTGGATCATCACATTGAGGTATGGGTTTTGCGCCATTGCTAAACGCAGATTTTCACCGGTATTATTATTGCTGCGATCCCACGGGTGTACATTACCAAACAGGTTATATTTTACGTCAGTTTTATAGTTAAGCTCTTCACGCAAGTAGTGATTAATGGCTGGTGTAAATGAATGCAACCATGATGTTAGCTCAGCCCAGTAGTCTGGAGATTCGCCAGCGTCACGCTTGTCCATGCCTAAATAGCGCGAATCTAAACGGCCTAACGTTTGACCGCGCTCACGTAGTAGTTCTTTCCAAAAGAAGTTGGTAGGAATATCAAGGTTGTTTTGCGCAACAAACTTTTCAGATACACCGGCATACAGTGCCATTTGTTTAATGATAGCGCGTTTTTCTTGATCATTAATAAAGCCACCTTTAGCAAGTGCAGGAATTAGCTTGTTAACGGTAAAGTCTTCAACTTCTGGCAGTAATTCATCTAAATCTTTAGCTTGCAATGCTGGGCTTAAAGCTTTGTGATACCAAGCCGTTGCAGCAAAGTAAGGTAGACGGTTAGCCGCTTTTATTGGACCGTCGCGTTTAATACCAATGTCTGTTGGTGAAACCAGCACAACACCATTGATATACATCCATTGACTGTTTTGTAATTCATGGGCAAGCCCTGATACGCGGGTTGTGCCGTAGCTCTCACCAATTAAAAATTTAGGTGAGCGCCAGCGCTCAGTGCGATTTACAAAGGTGTTTAACCATTCTGCTAGGTATTTAATGTCGGCATTGACACCAAAAAACATGCTTTTTTGCGCTTCTTTACTTGGTAATTCACCCTTATCGTTTTCAAGAATACGCGAGTAGCCAGTGTTTACTGGGTTAACGTAAACAATATCAGCAACATCAAGCACTGAGTATGGGTTGTCTTTCACACCATACGGTTGAATAGGGTAGCCTTCGTCATCAATTTTTAATACCCGTGGTCCAGTATAGGCTAAGTGCATCCATACAGATGCAGAGCCAGGTCCGCCATTAAACGAAATTAACAATGGGCGTTTAGTGCGATCGTCAACTTTATCGCGTTCATAATAAGTGTATTGCAATGTTGCAACGGCATCGCCTTTGTCATCCCATACCGGTTGTGTGCCTGTGGTTGCGGTATATGAAAAACGCTCGCCATTGATGCGCGCTTTATGTTCGGTGACAACTTTACTATCGACATCGATACGACGTTGATTTTCTGCATAACTGGCTGTGCTTACACTCAAAGTAAGTATGGCCACAGAGACACTAATGATACTGATAAGCTTCATGGTGGATCCTTTAAACAATAGTTAACCTATTAAAGATAATTTTTTTGTAAATAACAAAGGGAATGAGACTAGACGACGATATTAATCGGTGAGCATTAGACATAAATATTATCAGTAACGTAAATACTCTATTTTATGCGTATATATTCAGCAATATATTTTGCTCAAGCTGATAATAAAGTATATTACTGCTTATTATGACTTTTAGTTTTTACTCGTAAAAAGTTTACCCTCGCAATGTCCACCTGAAGTGTAGAGAAGATATATGCAAAGAGTTTTAGTTGTTGAAGATAGTAAAGTGGTCCAGCAGGTTTTGCGGCACTTATCAGCTCATTATCTTGATGTTGCTGTCGATTTTGCTTGGTCACTTGCCGAGACCAAAGAGTTCATTGCAAAACATCAGTATACGCTTGCTTTGGTCGATTTAACCCTGCCTGATGCGATGAATGGCGAAGTTGTTAAATATACTTTAGACCAAATGATCCCTACCGTAGTACTAACATCTACCATTGATGAATATAAACGCCAGCAAATATTAGAGCTTGGGGTAGTCGATTATGTAATAAAAGATAATCGTGATTCTTATCATTATGCGGTTAAATTAGTCGCTCAGCTATTACGTAACCAAGGTTGCAAAGCCTTAATTGCTGATGATTCTCGTTTAAGCCGTTCATTAATGAAACAAATGCTCGAAAAACAGCTATTTGATGTACAAGATGCGCATGATGGTGAGCAAGCTTTAAAAATACTGAAAAATGATCCAGAGATTAAATTATTACTAACTGATTATGCGATGCCGACAATGGATGGTTTTGAGCTTGTTAAAGCGGTGCGAAATTTTCGTGGTCGTGATGATTTAGCGATTATTGGCTTATCAGGTGCGGGTAAGCATGGTTTATCAGCACGGTTTATTAAATTCGGCGCGAATGATTTTTTAACCAAACCCTTTATGAATGAAGAGTTTCATTGTCGTGTATTACAGACTATGGAGCAGCTGTCACTGATCGCAGATATTAAAGAAAGTGCCTTTCGCGATGATTTAACCAACCTTTATAATCGCCGTTATTTTTATCAATTTGCTGAAAAACGGCTAAAAGAAACCTCGCGTAACAATAGTTTAGCATTACTTGATATTGATTTTTTCAAAGCAATCAATGATAAATTTGGCCATGAAGCTGGAGATCAGGCATTAAAGCAAGTGGCGTCTTTATTACGTAGTTCGTTTAAAGATTTTACCGTTGCACGCGTGGGGGGGGAAGAGTTTGCCATTGTATTAACTGATGTAGATTTAGATCAAGCTTACCAGTTACTTGAAGCGTTTAGAGTGCGGTTGTCTGAGTATGATTTTGTGATCAATGGTGATGCATTTACAATTACGGTGAGTATTGGTTTAACAAAATTTCAAAATGTTACGTTAACAAGTGCCATGCGCTTAGCTGATAAAGCTTTGTATCAAGCTAAAGAACAAAGTAGAGACTGTGTCGTCAGACAAAACTAGATTGCTGCACCAGTACAGTTAAGATGTTAAAAAAATGCACCTATATGGTGCATTTTTTATGCGGGTAATTTGTTTTTATTATGTAATTTGTTGTTTTTAAAACGTTAAAAATAGTGGCACAAAGGTTGGATTGTCTTAGCAAACAGGATAACAATAAGCGTCCGAAGGGGGCCACTATGAAAATGATTAGTGCAATAATAAAGCCATTCAAATTAGATGATGTGCGAGAAGCGCTAGCTGATTTAGGCATTGAGGGGATGACGGTTGTTGACGTCAAAGGTTTTGGTCGTCAACGCGGTCATACAGAGTTGTACCGTGGAGCTGAATATCAAGTTGATTTTATTCCTAAAATTAAACTGGAAATTGCTACTCGTACCGAAAATTGTCAACGGGTCGTTGAGACCATTACCAAAATTGCAGCAACAGGCAAAATTGGCGACGGCAAAATTTTCGTTTACGACTTAGATCAAATTGTCCGTATCCGTACGGGTGAATTAGATGAAGAAGCAATTTAAGGGGGCTTTATGGAAAACACGATCGTAGAACTCAAGTTTTCGTTAGATACATTTTATTTTTTAATGTCGGGTATTTTAGTGATGTGGATGGCAGCAGGTTTTGCCATGCTAGAAGCGGGCTTAGTGCGTTCAAAAAATACCACTGAAATTTTAACTAAGAACGTGGCGCTCTATGCCATCGCATGTACCATGTTCTTACTTGTTGGCTACAACATTATGTATGTAGACAATGCTGAAGGTGGCTTTATTCCATCTCTAGGTGGGCTTATTGGCACTCAAGCCGCTGATGCTAATCATTCTTTAGAATCTGACTTTTTCTTTCAAGTCGTATTTGTTGCAACCGCTATGTCGATTGTATCGGGTGCGGTTGCTGAACGCATGAAGTTGTGGGCTTTTCTAGCCTTTGCGGTAGTGTTAACTGGTTTTATCTACCCAGTTGAAGGTTACTGGACATGGGGTGGCGGTTTCTTATCTGAAATGGGTTTTGTTGATTTTGCAGGCTCAGCCATTGTTCACGGCACAGGTGCTGCTGCAGCACTTGCCGGTGTATTAATGCTCGGCGCTCGCAAAGGTAAATATGGTAAAAATGGTGAAATTTATCCAATTCCAGGCTCTAACTTACCATTGGCTACATTAGGTACATTTATTTTATGGATGGGTTGGTTTGGCTTTAATGGTGGTTCACAACTACTTATCTCTGATGCTGAAAACGCGACTGCAGTTGGTAAAATATTATTAAATACTAACGCTGCTGCGGCAACCGGTGCCATTGCTTCACTGTTTGTTTGTAAAGTGTTATGGGGTAAAGCAGATTTAACTATGGTACTTAATGGTGCGCTTGCTGGCTTGGTTGTTATCACCGCAGATCCATTATCACCGTCGCCTTTACTTGCTTGTTTACTGGGTATTTTAGGTGGTTCATTAGTGGTGTTCAGCATTGTAGCACTAGACAAAGTTAAAATTGATGACCCTGTAGGTGCTATCTCAGTGCACGGTGTGTGCGGTATCTTGGGTATTATCTTAGTGCCAGTATCAAATACTGATGCAACCCTAGTTAACCAGTTAATTGGCTTAGTATGTATCTTAGGTTTTGTATTTATTGCTTCACTTATTGTGTGGACAATACTGAAGAAAACCATGGGGATCCGGGTAACAGAGGAAGAAGAATTAAACGGTATGGATCAACACGATTGTGGCATTGATGCTTACCCTGAGTTTGTTTCGGTACGCAGTAACTAAGTAAAAGTAAAAAGTTTTAAAATCATTGTGTGTTCAAAGCAAAGCCCTAATTTAGATTAGGGCTTTTTTTGTATATACGCAGAGGCTAAATTTTTTTAATTAAAGTTTATTAAAACAGCAAAAATCACAATAAGTAACTATGCTTAAAATCACTCCAACTACAAATAAGGTTAAGCATGGATAACAAACTATTACTGATTATTTTGTCTATATTTTTACCACCTGTTGCTGTGTTTTTGAAAGCGGGTGTGGGTAAAGATTTGATTATTAATATTGTCTTGTGCTTTATATTTTTTATACCGGCAATGATCCACTCATTGTGGTTGTGTACACGCTAAAATGAAGCCACCGCAACTGAGGTTAAAAAATTTAATGCCCAAAGTTCGGGGCAAGTAGTTTCAGTCAAGGTTAATTTTGCAGGTGTTAGGCTATATGCTAAGCTCGCACCTGTAAATTAAACTCTGGAAATAAATAGCAACGTCAATGGCTGATAAAAAAGACTCCCGCTCCACTAAAACTCCATCAAAACGCCCGGCAAAGAAAGCACCAAGCACAGCGTCTAAGTCGGTGAAAAAAACTTCGACTAAAAATACGTCTGCAGCGAATATAAAAAAACGTGGAATTGGTCGCAAAGTCTGGTCTATTTTTTGGAAACTAAGCTTAGCTGGCATTGTTGCGATGGGCTTATATTTAATTTATCTGGACGCCAAAATTACGCGTCAATTTGAAGGCAATAAATGGCAATTACCAGCACAAGTTTATGCACGAGCAATGGGTTTTTACCCTGGACAATTCTTATCTAGTCAAGAAGTTGTGTGGGAACTGGATAGGCTAAACTATTCATCAGTCAATCAGTTAAGTCGTACCGGTCAGTATGTAAAGGCGGGCGATAGTATTAAAATCTTCCGTCGTGAATTTGAATTTTATGATGGCTTAGAGCAAGCACAGGTTATTGAGTTACGCTTTGCAGGACAAAAACTCGCGAGTATTAAAGATAAGTTTGGCAGGCGTTTAAACAATGCTCGATTAGAGCCAGTACAAATTGCGCGCATAGGCAATGATTCAAAACAAGATCGAGAGTTTGTGCCGTTGGATAAATTCCCGCCGATGCTTACAGATACATTATTAGTGGTTGAAGATCAGAACTTTTATCAGCACCACGGTGTATCCGTGTTTTCGATTATGCGGGCTTTATACAGCAATATTAAAGCAGGGCGTACAGTTCAAGGCGGTAGTACGTTAACCCAGCAGCTGGCAAAAAATATTTATTTAACCCGTGATCGTACGCTGGTCCGTAAATTTAACGAAGCGTTGATCGCGTTAATTTTAGATTATCGCTATTCAAAAGATCAAATTTTAGAAGCTTATCTAAACGAAGTATACCTTGGTCAATCGTATAACCAAGGTGTGCATGGCATGGGCTTAGCTTCTGAGTTTTACTTCTCTAAGCCTGTTGATGAGCTTGAATTCGATCAAATTGCACTACTCGTTGCGATGGTGAAAGGCCCTTCATATTATAATCCACGCCGTTATCCTGAACGCACTATGGAACGTCGTGATTTAGTGCTACGTTTGATGGTTGATAATAAATTAATTGATACCCGCGAATACCGTGCTGCATTAAAGCGGCCAATTGATATTGCACCTATGAAAGACAGCTTGCCTAAATCGTATCCTGGTTATTTAGAGCTGGTGGATCGTGAGCTGAAAAAATTACTACCGGACCAAGAAGTACTCGATGCGGGCGTGCGTGTATTTACTTATTTTGATCTCCAAAAACAAGCGGCAATGGAAGAGGCAATTGAAAAAAGCCTACCTTACCTTGAAAAACGCGCCACGACAGAGCAGCTTGAAGCGGCGATGATCTCAGTGAATGTAGAGAAAGGCGGTATATCTGCTTTAGTTGCGGGACGCGATCCGCGCTTTTTAGGTTTTAACCGCGTACTTGATACTAAGCGCAACATAGGCTCGTTAGTTAAACCGGCTGTGTATTTAACAGCTTTGGGTTTACCGCACTATAACTTAGCTACTTTGTTAGATGACTCGCCAGTACAAGTGACTAATGAGCAAGGCAAAGTATGGCAACCAGAGAATTTTGATCATCAATATCGCGGTATGCTGCCACTATATAAAGCGTTTAGTCAAAGTATCAATATTCCTGCGGTCAACTTGGGACTTGATGTCGGGGTTGATAAAGTAGCGAACACACTCAATAAACTCGGCGCTAAAGAGCAAATATCACATTATCCATCATTACTGCTTGGTGCCGTTGAAATGTCGAGCTTTGAAGTTGCACAGCTTTATACCACGTTGGCGGCTGATGGCGAATACCGTCAATTAACATCTATTTCGGCATTAACCGACTCTGTTGGGCGTGTGCTTTATCAGCACCAAGTTAGTTCTGAACCGCGTTTTGATAAAGCCGCTGTTTATATGACTAAATACGCGATGAAGCGAGTCACCAAAGATGGCACTGCTAAACGTTTAAATGCCCATTTCCCATCAATTCAGCTGGCTGGTAAAACGGGCACCAGTAATGATCTACGTGATAGTTGGTATGCAGGGTTTGATCAAAATACAGTAACCGTTGCTTGGCTTGGTCGTGATGATAATAAAAGTACAGGCTTAACGGGTAGTGTTGGTGCATTAGAAACGTATATTCGTTATCTTAAGCCGCTCAACCCTGAGGCAATAGCAGATACTCGTCCGCCTTCAATTCGCTGGGCTTTTATTAATGAATTAACGGGTAAGCAAGCGCCACCGGGCTGCGGTAAAGTAATTCAACTGCCACTTAGAGCCAGTGAATTTGAGCCAAGGCCTAGCTGTCAGTAAAGTAATTACTGGAGCAGGTATTTATTTTAGACATAAAAAAAGCCCTTGCGGGCTTTTTTATGTTTAATAGTTTAAAGCTTAGCAAAAGCTCTTTTTGCTGCTGCAATTGTATCGGCAATTTCTTGCTCAGAGTGTTCAGAGCAAACAAAACCAGCTTCAAATGCTGATGGCGCTAAATACACGCCTTCTTCAAGCATCAAGTGAAAGAACTTTTTAAAGCGTTCTAAATCGCACTGGGTAGCTTGTTGGTAAGTGGTTACTTTCTCTTGTTCAGTAAAGAAGAAACCATACATACCACCGGCATAGTTAGTTGTTAGGGCGATGCCTGCAGCTTTTGCTGCGGCTTCAAAACCTTCACAGATTGCTTTACTTTTTGCTTCAAGATCAGCATGTAGTCCTTCAACGCACAGTAACTCTAGCGATTTTAGACCTGCAGCCATAGCAATTGGGTTACCTGATAAAGTGCCTGCTTGGTAAACTGGGCCAACAGGAGCGATGTAATCCATGATCTCAGTTTTACCGCCGAACGCGCCTACTGGCATGCCGCCGCCAATCACTTTACCTAAACAGGTTAAGTCTGGAATGATGTTGTAATAGGCTTGTGCACCACCTAGGGCTACGCGAAAGCCGGTCATTACTTCATCAAAAATAAGCACTGATTTATATTCATCACATACTGCACGCAGGCCTTCTAAAAAGCCTGGTACTGGTGGAATACAGTTCATGTTACCAGCAACTGGCTCTACGATAATACAGGCGATTTCGTCAGCGTATTTGGCAAAAATAGCTTTTACTTCATCAAGGTTATTAAACGAAACAGTTAATGTATGCTTGGCAAAATCTTCAGGGATACCTGGCGAGTTTGGTACGCCCATAGTCAATGCGCCAGAACCCGCTTTCACTAATAATGAATCAGCATGTCCGTGGTAACAGCCTTCAAACTTTAAAATTTTATCGCGGCCAGTAAAGCCGCGAGCAAGGCGAATTGCACTCATGGTCGCTTCTGTGCCAGAACTTACCATACGAACTTTTTCGATTGATGGTACTAGCTCTTTTACTTTTTCAGCCATTAGAATTTCAGCTTCTGTTGGCGCACCGTAACTTAGGCCATTTTCTACCGCATCAAGCACTGCTTGTTTGATAGCTGGGTGATTATGACCCATGATCATCGGGCCCCATGAGCCAACATAATCAATATAACGGTTGCCGTCAGCATCAAATGTAAATGGGCCTTGGGCTTTGGTAATAAATAGCGGTGTGCCGCCAACGCCATTAAATGCACGTACTGGAGAGTTAACGCCACCGGGAATCGATTGTTGTGCGCGGGCAAATAAATCTTGGCTAATTGTCATAAAAAATCCTATTAGTTGTCACGTTAAAATTAACTATCGCGTTTACGGCTAAACCAAGGCACAGCAACTTCGTATTGCTCTACTTTATCGGCAACATCGAGTGTCAATGCAAACAGCGCCATGCGAATTAACACGCCATTTTGTACTTGGCGGAAAATAGCTAAATTGTCATTAAGGTTTAAATCGTTATCAAGCTCATTGGCTTCTATACGACTATCGCGTGGTAATGGGTGCATTAACACGGAGTTTGGTTTGCAGTGGGTGTTATAAATTGATTGGCTAATTCTAAAACCACCACGGTATTTATTGGCTTCTTCTTGCGATGGGAAGCGTTCTTCTTGGATACGGGTTTGATAGACGATATCGGCGGCTAAGTTACCTTCCATTTTATCGACGATTTCAATTTTATGGCCCGCATTATCGACGGCATCAAGAATATAGCTAGGCATTTGTAAGCCATCAGGTGCCACCATCGAAAATTTTATATCTTTATAATGACATAATAATTTTGATAATGAATGCACGGTACGACCGTATTTTAAATCACCAACAAGGGCGATATGCATACCATCTATTTTTTGATCGAAGCGATGTAGTTCACGCTCAATTGTCAATAAATCAAGTAATGCTTGAGTTGGGTGCTCGTTAGGGCCATCGCCACCATTGATCACCGGCACTGAGCAGCCAGTAGCAAATTCAGCCACTGAGCCTGCATCAGGATGGCGCATAGCGACCGCATCGGCGTAAGCTGAAATAACGCGCGCGGTATCGTATAAAGACTCGCCTTTGGCTAATGCAGAGCTTTGCATCCCCGTTGTTTCACGAACCAAACCACCTAATAAATTAAAGGCTGTACCAAAGCTTACGCGGGTACGGGTACTTGGCTCAAAGAATAAGTTTGCTAAGATTGCGCCTTCTAATACATTGGTGCGTTTTTGCTTTTTAGCATACGGCTCCATTTTTTTGGCTACTGCAAAAATACGTTCAATACAGTCGCGATCGAGCTGATTGACAGAAAGAATATTTTCACCTTGGAAACTTAACATGGGGGCTGTTCCTATCACATTCAAAAGGGGCGCGATTAACCATCTTCGATGGGCACGCAATCGCGCAATATTATACCCAAACCACCTCAAGAAGCGAGTTTCTGCATCTTGAAGTGGTTTGGTTATATAGCAAATTTTACAAGCTGGGTTTAGTTATAGCTAAAAATACGATGACTAATAGCACTAATACCGGTAGTTCGTTAAAAATACGATAAAAGCGGTGGCTGCGAGTATTACGGTCGTGTTTAAAATCCGCCAGTAATTTAAAACAATAGCCATGGTAAATGTATAGCACGATCACTAATACTAATTTGTAGTGCATCCACATGCTGTATTTAAACCAGTCGCGGCCATATTCAACAATTGTCAGCACGCCAAACACCGCCGTTAGTACTGCAAATGGCGTCACAAAATACAGTAACCGTCGCTCCATCACTTTGAGCATGGAGTTACAGGACTTTTCTTCGCTCATAGCGTGATAAACAAAGAGGCGGGGTAAGTAAAATATGCCAGCAAACCAGGCAATCATAAAAAATACATGTAAGGCTTTGTAGATCAGTAGCGCGCTCATAATGTTCTCTTATTGTTAGTTACAGTAAGCTATTACGTATGGTAAGAATGTGGCGGATCTGATCCCAGCGCATTATTCCCATAATTTGTTGATTATCGAGTAAGTTATAAATATACACAGCTCCGCTGCGCTTATCTTTTAATACATCAAACACATCGGCCAAAGTAGCTTGACTGCTGATCCCTTGCAAGCTGATGTAGTTGATCGAAATATTTTGATCTGACATTAAACTTAAATCATATTCTGCAAGGCGATAACCATTTTCAGGATCATAAACAATTAACGGGGTTTGGCTATCAACAGCATTTAAGGTGCTTTCTATTTGTTCTTTATCATCTGAATAGAGTAGTTTGAAGTTTTCATCCATCTCGTCCATTACCCCGACTTTTTGCAGTGCTTCGGTGGCAGGGGAGACATGATAGGCTAAACCTTGAAAGTCGAGCTGCTGTAAAAATATCGACCGATTGCCAAATACTTGTAATGCGGTGACGTATGCCGCTGAGATAACTAACATGGCCGGCACGATTATTTCAGGACTTGAGGTTAACTCCATTACCGTCGTTAAAGCAGCCAGTGGAGCATGTAAGGTGGCTGCTAATAAGCCTGCCATGCCTAAGACGCTATAAGTACCAGAGATATCAACGCCGGGACTAATAAATTGTGCAAAAAAGGCCATTAAAGTGCCCATCAGTACGCCTAAACCAATCACTGGGCCAATGATCCCGCCGGGAATCCCCAAGCCAATTGCAAATAATGTCGCCAGTAATTTAGCAATTAAAATAGTGGTTAATAGTTGCACATCATCAGGGCTTTCTACGGCCAAAGTTATTGCACTCATACCAGAACCCATCGCTTGTGGCACCATATAAGCAATGCCGCCAGCAATCAGACCTGCCAGCAATAAACGTGGAAACATACTCAAAGGTTTGAAGGTACGAATGATCAACATTAGATTTTGGTTAAAAGCATAAGCAACCGCGCCCAAAGCCATACCAAACAGGATTAAAAATGGATAGTGCCAGCCACTTAATGCCGTCACTGTGATCAGTGCTAATTCTGATGCGTCACCAAATACAAACTGCGTCGCCAGTGCACCAGTGACTGCAGCGAGCATTATTGGCACAAATATATGTACTTTGTATTCCCTAAGCACCACTTCCATCACAAAAATAACAGCTGCAAGTGGTGTATTAAATGATGCGGCAATACCAGCTGCAACTCCACAACCGCTGAGTGTCCGCATGGCGTTATGAGGCAAATGTAATTTATCGGCCAGCAAACTTGCACCGGTTGCGCCCATATGTACAGATGGCCCTTCACGGCCAACCGAGAAACCACTGATCAATGCCAGTGCACCACCGACAAATTGATTTACCGTGTTGTATAACGGCATTTGCCCGTAATGGCGTTTAATACGGTGAATAACAAAGGGAATACCTAATCGATAATGTTTAAAACCAGTCAAAGCAGCAAATAGCGCAATTAAAAAGGCAGCAATAATAGGCATTAAAACCCGCTCAAGAGGCGGTAAGGTAGTAAAATCGTCAGGATTTTCAAGGAATAAACCTTGGAAAAATAGAATAGTTAAGCGAAATAGAATGATCAAAAACGCCGCAATGAGTCCAGCACTTACGCCGAGTAAGCACAATTGCACCGATGTTTTTGGCTTTGCCAAGCGACGCCTAAGCGTTTCAAGCCACATGCATATTTCCTCGCCACCTATTTCAGCGGGCAGTTTATCAAAATAGTTAATGGAAGTCCTTGAGATTTTTACTGGTATTTCACTTAAAGCAAATTGATATTTAGTAAGGCTTTGGGTAAGTTGCAAGCTCATAGAAACGGATATTCAATTTTGGAAGGGTTTTATGCACCTACTATTAAGTATTATAACTACATTTGCATTAATGGCTTGGCCTTTAATGGTGATGATGTCACCGATGATGCTTGCAGCTCCTGGAGCTGTGGATAATAAAGCGGCAGTTTTGAGTGTAATGTTATTTTTGCTTTTCCCAGTAGGCATCTTCATTTTATTTGGGTTGTTTGGTATTAATTATTTAGGCATTAACAGTTTTTTATTAGCTAAAATAAGTGCCGTCGTTGTTTGCATTGTTTTTGTAGTTTTTGGGTATTCAAGTTTGTTTATTAACATGATTAAAGGGGTGCCAAATAGTGGCTATGCTGTTGTTAATAATACAGTGTATTTTAGTGGTACAGTGATTTCAGGTGCAGACCCTGATAGCTTCATTACTTATGATAGCAAAGACTATGAAAATGAACATTCAACGTCACTATATGCCAGCGACAATCATAGTTTTTATTATTTTGGGAAGCGGGTTTCTGATGTTGACCCTCGTAATATTAAAGGGCAATTAATCAGTCACAAATTATATTGGCTTAATGACACTCAAGTGGTCTTGAGAAATCAAATTATAGAAGCTGCAAATCCCCGAACATTTTCAAATTTTGATGATGACTTCCCACAATGGAATTATTCAGAAACAGAAGGGAAATATACAGTTTACTATGATGATGAAATATTGAAAGCTGTTGATTTCGACTCTTTTACACCGTTATTTAGCGGTTATGCCAAAGATAAAAACCACATTTTTTATGGCGAAAATATTATTGTACCGGAGGCCGACTTGCAGACGTTTGAAATACTCACTACAAGCTATGAGTTCGCTCGCGATAAAAGTAATATTTATTATTTATCTGGAAATGAAACCAGCGCAATAAACGGGCTTGATCCTGACTCTTTCGAGGAAATTGAGCGAAATTATATTAAGGATAAAAGTGGTGTATATCATTATAGCCAGTCTGATGGTGTTCAGCGCATCTATGATGCAGATGTCGAGAGCTTTGCAGTAACTGATTATGATGAAAGTACAAATTCAGATGCGCTAGATAAAAAGCACTATTACATGCGAGGTGAAATTGTCAGCTCTAGAAGTGACTTTTGATCAAGCTTATTGAAGATGGATCGGTTTTCCTGATGACAACCTAGTTATAGATGAAATTAGTAGTTGTTTACTATACTTGATTAAAACACTCGGGTATTAGATAATCAAAACAATGTAGGTATAGAGGGTTATGGTATGTCAGAAGAATTACCCATTAAGTTCAGCGATGCAGCTGCTGTTCGCGTTAAACAGTTAATCGACGAAGAAGAAAATCCAGATCTAAAACTGCGTGTTTATGTAACAGGCGGAGGTTGTTCAGGTTTCCAATATGGTTTTACTTTTGATGAAAAAGCAAACCCAGGCGATTTAGAAATTGTAAAAAATGGCGTAACCTTAGTGGTTGACCCAATGAGTATTCAATATTTAGTTGATGGTGAGGTGGATTACACCGAAGGACTTGAAGGCGCACGCTTTTTTGTTTCCAATCCCAATGCAACTACCACCTGCGGGTGTGGCGCTAGTTTCAGCGTTTAAAGCAATTGATTAAAGCCGCAGCTAGCGGCTTTTTTATTACCTAAAAAATCTTCTTATCTAAAATTACTGCGTAGCTATTATTTCATTAACTGATGCTGTTGTTGCTGATCTGAGCTTTGTAACCTTGCTGACTTTAGCGCTTATTTTTTGTTTATAGATGCTAAGTGAACGTCAAATTGGCTTACTTTAGCTTAAGTCACTCATTTATGTAGGGTGAGTGACTTGGAGCATTAGAATAAAAAAACCTAACACTATTGCAGAAAACGCTAAAATATATATAAAGCCTTTCTTACCTTTTTTGATCGGTACGCCATTTGATTTAAGAAAAAAGTACCAAACTAAGCAGAGGATAATGGGTAGTAAAAACAATAATCTGAACATAAACGCTTGCTCCTAACAATAAAGGGACAGTTAATAATGTAACTATTTAATTTATAAGTCAAAAATAATTAATCATAAAAAAGGTTTATTTAAATTAATTATTTGTTACATTAAAAAGGAACTAATTATAGAACGCGCGTTTTGTTGTGACTTTAACAATAAATCTACTCATCTATAATAGCTGATTCCTTAAATGGGTACTCAGCTGAAATTAGTTATTTCACATGAGTCTGAATAGTATATAATGTATCCAAGAGCGAGACGGGCAAATTTCACTCTTAATTAATTAACTTTAAATCATCTAGTAGGAGATGTTTTTTATGATGGGTAAAACAGTTTCTTCTGAAGAAAACTCAAAACTAACCAAGTGGCTTAAAACTAAGCGTCACGAGAAAGGTCACACAATGCGTAGCCTTGCTCAAGTACTTGGTACACCACATTCATTTATTGGCAAAATTGAAAACCAAGAGCGCCGTTTAGACGTAATTGAATTTTTACGTTATTGTGATGCATTAGAAGTCGACCCGTATGAAGGTTTAGGCTTATTAAAAGAAGACTAATATTTAGTTTCTTTTTGTAAGCGCAGGGAAGCGCTCTCATTGATGTGAAATGATTTCTTTCCCTTATTAATTCCTACCGTGATAACTATTTTCTAATTCATACAATTTATGCCGAATAAGATATAAGAATATTAGTGATGGTATTACCATCAGGGCAGTCAAAATAAAAAATAACGACCAATTTCCACCTAACCAATCATCAATCACCACACCGCTATAACTTGAAAGTAAGGTTCGTCCTAAATTTCCCAATGACGCTAATAAAGCATAATGTGTTGCGCTAAAAGCGCGATCACATAGCATAGATATAAATGCTACCATAGCAACTAATGACCATGCTTGAGTAAAGCCATCGACGACAATTGCCATTGCGTACAAGTGTTCTTGCGGGCCTGCGAGAGCGATCCAAGAAAACATTAAGTTAGAAGCAGCCATTGCCACACCGCTAATAAACAAACCTTTAACGATGCCGTACTTGTGATTAAAAATACTGCCTAAAAATGCGAACACAATGGTGATAAGCCCCGTGCCGAGCTTTGAATAGTTTGCTATTTGAGTATTTGAAAAGCCGACTTCTTTATAAAACACAATCGACATACGGGCCAGAAATGCTTCACCAATTTTAAATAAAAAGATAAAAGCGAGCAGCGTAAGTGCAGTCTTCACGCCATTACGCGCGAAGAATGTTTTAAAAGGATCAAGTACAGTAACAGCCAACCATGCCGCAACTTTAGTTAATTGTGTTTGCTTACCAAGCGCCAGTTTTTGCCGATAAATACGTTCTAGTTCTGCATGTACAACTTCGCGGTTAGATTCAGGTTCTTTTGCCCAAAATACACAACTCATAAGTAATAACATCACAATAGCTAAAAAGTAATACACTTGTGGCCAGTCAATACTTGGCATATCTGCCATATAAAACGGGATAGCACCTAGCAGTGCATAACCGCTCCACCAACCAGAAGTAGCCATTGCTGCTGCTGCGGTTGCCTTATGGCTTTCGTTTTCACTTAGGGTATCGATACGAAAAGCATCAATAGCAATATCTTGAGTCGCTGAGGCGATAGCAATTAATAAGCATAACGCAGCTGCGATGGCTAAATGCGCGGTGATGTCTAATCCTGCCAGTAAAATAACTCCCAGCAAAATAAAGCATTGGCAAAATAGTATCCAACTACGGCGCTGGCCTAGCCAGTTATATAGCAACGGCAGCTTTATCCTATCGACTAAGGGTGACCATAAAAAATTAATGCTGTAAGCACCAAATACAATACCAAATAAGCCAATCATGCTGCGACTGAGGCCTTCATCTTTTAGCCACGCAGACATCACGGAGCCTATGAGGACCCAAGGAAAACCGCTGCTCATACCAAAAATAAACACATTTATAAGTCGTTTATCTTTAAAGTACGAAAAATATTCTGATACCGACAAGCTTTTAGTCATAACGCCTTCATTGGCAATAGCGGTTTGGCCGCTATTTTTATTGTTATAGTGGGGTTGGCTCTAATACAGTTATATTTAAAATAACAACCGGGGTTTTTGGTACAAAGTCATAACCAATTTTTTCATTAAATCCCGTTTCAACTTGCATGATTTTATCAAGCGTTTCGTAGCCTTCCATTACCATACCGAACACGGCAAAGCCCCAGTCTTTACCTGGGTTTAGGTGGTCGTTATTGTCCATGTTAAAGAAAAACTGACGAGTACCAGAATGAGGTTGACGATCTTGATAGGCCATGGCGATACTATACATATCGTTTTTTGAACCGTTACCGCTTTCATTAAAGATAGGTTCGCCTTCATAAACGCCGTCGTAGTTTCTATCGTAACCACCACCTTGAATGACAAAGTCTCGGTCGTTTTCTACATCACGTTCAACACGATGAAATACGGTGCCTTTATAGCTGCCATCCATCACATAAGTTAAAAAATTATTGACGGTGATAGGGGCTTTTGAGCGATCCATCTCGACTATGATTTTCCCCATTGTGGTAGTTATTTCAACTCGTGGGAACATATTGTTTTTTTGCACAAAGCGTCCTTCGGTCGCTGCCATTGCGGTTTGGCTAAGTTGCACTAATATAAATAATAAAAATAGACGTTTCATGGTTAACCTTCTAAAAATGCGAGTAATTCAGGGTCTGATACCATGCGGGTAATTAACTGCTCAGTCAACTTATTGAGTTGTCCTTCAATTTTTGCTCTATCGTGACCTAGTGGTCCTTCAAGGCTTGCATTACCACGGTAAATTTTACTGAAGTTACTATCGCTGCGAATAACACGCACACCTAATTCAATCTTTGCATTGCTGGTATGCGACATCATTTTTTCAGTTACTACGGCTTGCAGTGTATGAATATCAACTTCAAAACGAGTAGTCGCAAGATTTGAAATGCTTGCACCGTTTCGGCTAAGAGCGCTATCAAGGGCACTTTTAATTGATTCAGTAAGGCCTTGGCTGGCAATTGTTTGGGTTTTGTCTGAGGTTATTAATTTTAATGTTGCTGGGTCACCTCTAAGATCAATAACACTGGTACTTAAACTTTGATTAATTGAGCTTAATTTGCCACCTTGATAGAGCGGATTTAAGATCAATTGATTAGGCTGACTACTGCAAGCCGACAGTGATAATAAAGCACAACAAGGTAAAACATATTTCATCATAGCTATAGCATTCCATTATTTTTAGTGGCACTTAATACTACAAACTTTTTATTTGAACCAAGTAATTCACAATTGCCAAACATACGTTTTAGTTTGTCATGGTAGTCCAGGTGGCGGTTACCAATAATACGTAATTCTCCGCCATTTTTTAATGTGTCTTTGGCTTGTTTAAACATTTGCCATGCAATGTGATCTGTCACGGCTTGTGCTTGGTGAAAAGGCGGATTACATAACACTATATCGACACTTTCACGTTCAAAGCCCGTTAAGCAATCATTTTCAATAAAGCGGCATTGCTCAAACTTATCTTCCATATTGAGCTCTACAGTTAATCGTGCTGATTCAACCGCCATATATGATTCGTCCACAAAGGTAACTTCAGCGTTAGGGCAGCGTGCGAGTGTCATCAAACCCACCACACCATTACCGCAACCTAGATCAATAATACTTTTTGCTTTATTGGTTTGTGGTAAAAAGTCAAAAAAGAACCGTGCACCAATGTCCAGAGAATCCCGCGAGAACACATTGGCGTGATTACTAATGGTAAAATCAGTGCCTTCAAGAGGCCAATTAACAGGAAAATCAGCAGCTTTATAACCACCTTCCGCTTGGCTAATAATTAGGCGAGATTTTTTCACTGCTAAACTAGTTTTAGTTTCACCAATAAATTGCTCGAAAGCTTTAATTGTTGAATTATGTACATCTTTGGTTTTTGCTGCGCCAATAACCGGAGTGCCAGGTGCGAGTACTTCGCTGAGCTCAGATAATTGATATTGCAAGAAGCCCAATGTGCGTGGCACTTTTAAAATAACTAAATCAACGTGTTCAGGCAAAGCCGATAAGCTATCTAGCTGGCTAAATGCGGTGCTTGGTATTTTATTTTCTGCTAAGTTGTAAGCCGCCGCTTGGTGGCTAATATAAGAATCGTTTACTGAACAAACCGTTAATTGTTGTTTACTAAAATAACAAGACAAGGCTCCAAAACTATCATTTAAAATCAGCAAAGAGCGACAATCAGGATAATGTTCAGTAACATAGTCAATTAGGTACTCGTCTGCTGAATCCCAAGCTTGTAAGCTACGGTTTTTTTGATCCAATGGAAAACGTTCAAGAGTAAATGTTTTATCGCCGAACTGTGCTTGCGTGGTCATAATAGTTAGTGATCAGTAATCAAATGATAGGTAAATTCTAACATGCAACGGCAAAAGGCCAACCCCCATATGTTACCAAATGGCTTTTACTACCAAGCAAAAGCGTTAAGTGCGCAAAAAAGTCTCGATTTATTCTACTATTTACGCGACTCACTGACTTGGCAGCAACCAAAAACGACCGTGTTTGGGAAAACGAATCCCATTCCACGTATGCAATGTTTTATTGCTGATGCTGGTGTACGTTACGGTTATTCCGGTTCGACATTAAATGTTGAACCATGGCCTGATGTATTAGATGCCATGCGACTACGATTAAATAAACAATTTGATGTTGGATTTAATGCCTTATTAGTTAACTTATACCGTGATGGGAATGATTGCATGGGCTGGCACGCCGATGATGAAGCAGAACTTGGCCATGAGCCTATTATTGTATCGATTTCATTAGGGGCTGAACGAGTATTTAAAATAAAACATAAAGTAACCAAGGAAGTCACTTCGCTTACGTTACACAGCGGGAGTTGCTTGGTTATGAATGGACTTAGCCAGCAACAATATCTACATGCGCTTCCTAAACAAACACGTTTGGCACACCCTCGAATCAACTTAACTTTTCGAACAATTTTTCAAAAATGAATATTTGTTGGCCTTTATAGTAGTGGCCTTGATATAGTAAGCACATAAATAACCAGTAAAATATGAGTGTTTTATGTCAATGCAACAACAGATTGAAAGCAAGTTAGCTGATGCGATTGCGTGTAAGCACCTTAATGTGGTGAACGAAAGCCATATGCATAGTCGTGGTAGCGATTCACACTTTAAAGTGATTGTAGTAAGTGAAGAGTTTAGCGGTAAACGTTTATTGCAACGCCATCGTCAAATTAATGAAGTGCTAAAAGATGAGTTAGCGAATCATATTCATGCATTGGCTATTCATACTTTTACTCCTGATGAATTTACAGAGCAAAGTGGTCAGGTTGCTGACTCACCGACTTGTTTAGGTGGCTCTAAATTAGATTAACGGCAAGGTCTGATAGTACACAAAACTCATCAGACCTGTATTTTTACAATTAGCCTTTAAACTAGCGCTAATTTTTATTGAGATAAATATAGGATGATCAATGGTCATTAAGCCTAAAATTCGCGGTTTCATTTGTACTAACGCCCACCCAGTAGGTTGTGCAGAGCACGTACAAGAACAAATTAACTATGTAAAACAACAAGGCGCATTAAAAAATGCCCCTAAAAATGTATTAGTTATCGGTGCTTCAACTGGCTATGGCCTTGCATCTCGTATTACTGCTGCATTTGGTGGCGGTGCTAAAACTTTAGGTGTTTTCTTCGAAAAAGAAGGTACTGAGCGTAAAACCGGTTCTGCAGGTTGGTATAATACTGCTGCATTTCAAGCGGCCGCAGACGCTGAAGGTTTATGGTCAAAAAATATTAATGGCGATGCGTTCTCTAACGAAATCAAACAAAAAGCGATTGATACAATTAAAGCGGATTTAGGCAAAGTAGACCTAGTTATATACAGCCTTGCATCGCCGCGTCGAACTGATCCAAATACCGGCGAAGTTTACTCATCAACGCTTAAGCCAATTGGTAACTCTGTTACGACTAAAAACTTAAACACCTCAAAACGTGAAATTGATGCTATTACCGTAGAAGCTGCAAACCAAGATGATATTGATAACACTATTAAAGTGATGGGCGGCGAAGACTGGGAAATGTGGATTGATGCATTAAAAGAGGCTGATGTACTAGCTGATAACTTTAAAACCAGTGCTTATACTTATATCGGTAAAGAACTAACATGGCCAATTTACGGTCACGCGACTATTGGTAAAGCGAAAGAAGATTTAGATCGCGCAACCGTAGCAATCAAAGAATCAACTAAAGCATTAAACGGTGAAGCTTATGTATCATCATTAAATGCAGTGGTCACCCAAGCAAGTTCTGCAATTCCTATTATGCCGCTTTATATTTCAGCGCTATTTAAAGTAATGAAAGCGGATGGGACCTATGAAGGCACGATCGAGCAAATTCACGCGTTATTTACTGAGAACCTTTATGGAGACTCACCACGCTTTGATGACGGCGGTCATTTATTCCAAAACTACAAAGAGCTGGAAGATGATGTACAAGCGCGTATTCAAACTGTGTGGGACAGCGTAACCACAGAAACAATAGACGAATTAACTGATTACGTGGGTTACCACAATGAGTTTTTACGTTTATTTGGGTTTGGTATTGATGCTGTTGATTATGAACAAGATGTCGATCCAGTTGCCGCTATAGCTAACATGATTGATTAATTCAGCCATGTTTATTTGAAAAGTCGCTATGGCGACTTTTTTTATTGATAAATTTTACTTTATCGTTATTTAGCGGATTAATTTCCATCCCACCTCGCAAGCAATAGCACTTTGGTCTATATTGAATTTTATTCAAATGCGGCTAATAGGTTAAATAACTGCTCCTGTCGTATAAATTTCATAATTACACTCGCATAGTGACCCTGATTGATGTTAAAATTCGGGCAATATATGTGAGGAATTTTACTGCGTTGCTTGTTTTGTAATTTAAACAGGCGGTTCTTCGTTATCTTGAATTTGGCTTAGGGTTATCAAGAAAAGCGACGTGGTCGGTACGATTTTTCAGTTTCTTTCCGTTAATGTAGTGCAAGTGCGTATGATCAACATAAAAAAAGGTCTGGACTTACCCATAGAGGGCGCGCCTCAGCAAGTTATTCATGATGGTTCTACCGTCAAACGTGTAGCTGTGCTAGGTGAAGAGTTTATTGGTATGCGTCCAACCATGCATGTTCGTGTGGATGACCAAGTTAAAAAAGGCCAGGTACTTTTTGAAGACAAAAAGAACCCAGGTGTATTATTTACTGCTCCAGCTGCTGGTACAGTAAAAGAAATTAATCGTGGTGCAAAACGTGTGCTGCAATCTGTCGTTATTGAAATAAACGGCAGTGAGCAAATCACCTTTGACGCTTTCTCGACTGAGCAACTTTCGAGTCTCGATCGTGAAAAAGCCAAAGAAGTACTAATCCAGTCAGGTCAATGGACAGCATTACGTGCTCGTCCATTCAGCAAAGTAGCAGCTGTGGATGCAAATCCTAGTTCGATCTTTGTGACGGCTATCGACACTAACCCTCTTGCTGCAGATCCTGCAGTGATTATTGCTGAAAATGTACAAGCATTTGAAGCAGGTTTAGCTGTGGTATCACGTCTGACTGATGGTAAGGTATTTGTTTGTAAACAAGCAGGTAGCCAAGTACCTAGCTCATCAATTCCTCAAGTAGAAGTACATGAGTTTGGTGGCGTACATCCGGCTGGCCTTGTTGGCACACATATCCATCACTTAGATCCAGTATCGGTAAGCAAGCAAGTTTGGCATATCGGTTACCAAGACGTTATTGCCTTTGGTCACTTATTCCTAACTGGTGAAATTAGCACAGACCGTGTGATTTCTCTTGCTGGTCCGCGTGTTAAAAACCCACGTTTAGTGAAAACTCAACTGGGTGCTGCTTTAGATGATTTAGTTGCAGGCGAATTAGAAGACGGCGATAACCGTGTTATTTCTGGCTCTGTTTTAGCGGGCGCTACTTCACAAGGTCCTCAAGCATTCTTAGGTCGTTACCACATTCAAGTATCGGTATTACTTGAAGGTCGCGAAAAAGAGTTGTTTGGTTGGATTGCTCCAGGCACAGATAAATTCTCTGTAACACGTACTTTCTTATCACACCTAACACCGAGTCGTTTATTTAAAATGACAACGTCAACAGGTGGTTCAAAACGTGCCATGGTACCACTTGGTAGCTATGAGCGTGTTATGCCTTTAGATATTTTGCCAACGCCTTTATTACGTGACTTAATTGCCCGTGATTTGGATAGTGCAATTTCATTAGGGGCGCTTGAACTTGATGAAGAAGATTTAGCGTTATGTACCTTCGTTTGTCCAGGCAAATACGAGTATGGTTCAATCCTACGCGATTGCTTGACTACGATCGAGAAGGAAGGCTAGAGAGATGGGTTTAAAGAAATTTCTAGAAGATATCGAGCCGCATTTTGAAGCCGGTGGTAAACATGAAAAGTTTTATGCGCTGTATGAAGCAGCTGCAACTATTTTTTATACCCCTGGTCACGTAAATAAAGGCGCGACACACGTTCGTGATAACATCGACCTAAAACGCATGATGATTTTAGTGTGGATGGCGACGTTCCCTGCAATGTTTTTTGGTATGTTCAATATCGGTCATCAGGCCGCTGGTGCATTAGCACAAGGTTTTGAACTAGCAAATTCTTGGCAAGTTGGCCTGTTCCAGATATTTGGTGGTGAATTAACTGCTGAATCCGGCTGGGGCGCTAAAATGTTTTATGGCGCATGTTTCTTCCTACCTATTTACGCAGTTACATTTGCTGTAGGTGGTTTCTGGGAAGTTATATTTGCTTCAGTGCGTAAGCATGAAATTAACGAAGGTTTCTTCGTAACGTCTGTGTTATTCGCGCTTATCCTACCTGCAACCATTCCTTTATGGCAAGTTGCACTAGGTATTACATTCGGTGTAGTAATCGCTAAAGAAATCTTTGGTGGTACTGGTCGTAATTTCTTAAACCCTGCATTAGCGGGTCGTGCGTTTTTATTCTTCGCATACCCTGCACAAATTTCAGGTGACACAGTATGGACCGCAGTAGATTCATTCTCTGGTGCAACTATGCTAGGTCAAGCGTTTGTTGGTTCACTTGATTACAGCAACATGGCTCTTTGGTGGGATGCGTTTTATGGTTTCATTCAAGGTTCAGTAGGTGAGACATCTACACTTGCATTGCTAGTTGGTGGCTTATTCCTCATTTACGTACGTATTGCTTCATGGCGCATCGTGCTAGGTGTATTCTTGGGTATGGTGGCAACTGCATTCTTATTAAATGCTGTTGGTTCTGATACTAACCCAGTATTTGCAATGCCTTGGCATTGGCACTTTGTACTTGGTGGTTTTGCTTTTGGTATGTTCTTTATGGCGACAGACCCTGTGTCTGCAGCATTTACTGACAAAGCAAAGTTCGCATATGGCGCACTAATTGGTGTGATGGTAGTAATGATCCGTGTAATTAACCCTGCATTCCCTGAGGGTATGATGCTAGCAATCTTATTTGCTAACTTATTTGCACCATTGTTCGATCACTTCGTAGTGCAAGCTAATATCAAGCGGAGGTTGGCACGTAATGTCTAGTAATAACGAATCAATCGGCAAAACGCTAAGCGTTGTTGTAGCACTATGTTTAGTGTGTGCAATCATCGTATCGTTTGCTTCAGTTCAGCTTCGCCCTTTACAGCAAGCTAACAAAACGCAAGATATTCAAAAAAATATCTTGGCAGCTGCGGGCATTGATGTGTCTGGTTCTGTATCAGAAACTTTTAAAGCTAAGATCGAAACTCGCCTAGTTAATATGGAAACAGGTGAGTCTCAAACTGGCGAAGCAGTTCAGGCTAAAATCGACGCTTTCGATTTTGAAAAAAGCAAGTTTGATCAAAAAATTAGCTTTGCATTAAAAGCAGAGGGCATTAAGGATATCGCTGGTATTCAGCGTATGACTCATGAGTCTCCTGCATATATCTCGAAAAAAGCAGACGGTTCTACAGATGCTATCATTTTACCAATCCAAGGTTATGGCCTTTGGGGTATTATGTATGGTTTCTTAGCGCTTGAAAGCGATGGCGAGACAATTAAAGATATTAACTTTTATAAGCACGGTGAAACACCAGGTCTAGGTGGGGAAATTCAAAATCCACAATGGACTGCTAAATGGGGTGGCAAAGAGCTACCTATTGATGTAGTAAAAAGCGGCGCTAAAAATGATCATCAAATTGATGGTTTATCTGGTGCAACTTTAACTTCAAATGGTGTTGATCACACAGTTGACTTTTGGACTGGCGAAAACGGCTTTGGTCCTTTCCTTGCGAGAGTACGTGAAGGAGCGTTGAAATAATGGCTGATACTAAAGAAATGAAGTCGGTCCTATTTGGTCCGGTACTGGCAAACAACCCAATCGCATTACAAGTACTTGGTATTTGTTCTGCGCTTGCGGTAACGTCGAGCTTAAAAAATGCTTTAATCATGTCAATCGCATTGACCTTGGTAACAGCGTTCTCAAGCTTCTTTATCTCAATTATTCGTAACCAGATCCCGTCATCTGTACGTATTATCGTGCAAATGACCATTATTGCATCATTGGTAATCGTTGTTGACCAAGTATTACAAGCCTTCTCTTATGCTACGGCGAAAGAGTTGTCTGTATTCGTTGGTCTAATCATTACTAACTGTATCGTAATGGGTCGTGCAGAAGCATACGCAATGAAGTCGCCGCCAGTAATGTCGTTCCTTGATGGTATCGGTAATGGCTTAGGTTACTCAGTAGTGTTACTGACTGTTGGCTTTATTCGTGAACTATTTGGTAAAGGGTCATTATTTGGTGTTGAAATCATCCCTCTTGTACAAGATGGTGGTTGGTATCAACCTATGGGTCTATTGATTTTACCGCCTAGTGCATTCTTCATCATTGGTTTATTCATTTGGGTACTTCGTACTTATAAGAAAGACCAAGTAGAAGCGAAAGGGTAAGGGGCAGACTGTGGAACATTATATTAGTTTATTCGTAAAAGCAGTTTTCATTGAAAACTTAGCTTTGGCCTTCTTCCTAGGTATGTGTACTTTCCTTGCAGTATCAAAGAAAGTTACAACGTCTATCGGTCTAGGTGTGGCAGTTATCGTGGTATTGGGTATCTCAGTACCAGTTAACAACTTGGTTTATCATGCGGTTCTTGCACCTGGTGCACTTGAGTGGCTTGGTTATCCTGACGCGGATCTTAGCTTTTTACGTTTCTTGACGTTTATCGGTGTTATTGCGGCACTTGTACAAATTCTTGAAATGGCATTAGATAAGTTCTTCCCAGCACTTTATAACGCGTTAGGTATCTTCCTACCATTGATCACAGTTAACTGTGCAATCTTTGGTGCGGTATCTTTCATGGTTGAACGTAACTATAACTTCACTGAATCAGTGGTTTATGGTATCGGTTCTGGTGTGGGTTGGGCGCTAGCAATTACTTTGCTTGCTGGTATCCGTGAGAAAATGAAATATTCAGACGTGCCAGACGGCTTACGTGGTTTAGGTATTACCTTTATCACTGTTGGCTTGATGGGTCTTGGCTTTATGTCATTCTCTGGCATTTCACTTTAATAGGTAGCGAGGATAAATCATGAGTTATGAGATTTTCTTAGGCGTTGGTGTTTTCATCGCTATCGTTGTACTGCTAGTTTTAGTCATCATTGGTGCTAAATCTCAGTTAGTTGCAAGCGGTGACATCATCATTGGCGTAAATGGCGATCCAGACAAAGCCATTACAACATCTGCAGGTACCAAGCTTTTAGGCGCGTTATCTGAGTCAGGTATTTTCGTATCATCTGCATGTGGTGGCGGTGGCTCTTGTGGTCAGTGTCGTGTACACATTCATTCTGGTGGCGGCGATATCTTACCAACAGAACTTGATCACATCTCTAAAGGTGAAGCCCGTGAAGGCTGTCGTTTAGCGTGTCAGGTAAATGTTAAAAACGATATGGAAATTGAACTTGAAGAGTCAATTTTCGGTGTTAAAAAATGGGATTGTGAAGTTATCTCTAACGATAACAAAGCAACCTTCATTAAAGAACTTAAACTACAGATCCCTGATGGCGAGTCAGTACCGTTTCGTGCCGGTGGTTATATTCAGATTGAAGCCCCTGCGCATCACGTTAAATATGCTGATTTCGATGTACCAGAAGAGTATCGTGGCGATTGGAACCATTTTGGTTTCTTCAAGCTGGAGTCAAAAGTAGACGAAGAAACAATTCGTGCTTACTCAATGGCTAACTACCCAGAAGAAGAAGGCATCATCATGCTTAACGTGCGTATCGCTGCGCCGCCGCCAAGAGATTTAAGCTTACCTTGTGGTAAAATGTCATCGTACATTTGGTCACTTAAAGAAGGTGATAAAGTAACTATCTCTGGTCCATTTGGTGAGTTCTTTGCAAAAGATACTGATGCTGAAATGGTATTTGTAGGTGGTGGTGCTGGTATGGCACCTATGCGTTCACACATCTTTGACCAACTTAAGCGTTTGAACTCTAAGCGTAAGATGAGTTTCTGGTATGGTGCACGTTCTAAGCGTGAAATGTTCTATGTTGAAGATTTTGACGGCCTAGCGGCTGAAAATGATAACTTCGTATGGCATACCGCGCTTTCAGATCCACAACCAGAAGATAACTGGGAAGGCTATACTGGCTTTATCCATAACGTGTTATTTGAGAACTATCTTAAAGATCACGAAGCGCCAGAAGATTGTGAGTTCTACATGTGTGGTCCTCCAATGATGAACGCCGCTGTTATCACTATGTTGAAAGACTTAGGTGTTGAAGACGAAAATATCTTACTAGATGATTTCGGTGGCTAACACCCGTATCAAAACAGTTTAGTTTTGGTTAGAATATCAGCCTCGTAGCAATATATGTTACGGGGCTTTTTTATTTCCATTACTTAAGTAGGCTGCTATGAATAGAGTTTTTCACCGACAAGGCATGATTGCCATCTTTTTTCTTACCCTCACTTTACTCATTAGTGGCTGTGGCCAAAATGATGAGCCCCAAGAGTTATACCTTGAAGGTAAAACTATGGGTACTACTTACCATATTAAGGTCTTCGCCAAGCAACAAAAGCTGGATTCATTAAATTTATTACCAGAAGTAACTCTGTTGCTCAAAGATATAAATCAATCAATGTCGACTTATATTGATGATTCTGAAATCAACACTTTTAATCGTCTTCCCGCAGGTCAAGTTATGCCTATTAGCCGTGATTTTAGAGCAGTTGTAAGCGAGTCCATCCGCTTAGGAGAGTCTACTAAGACTCTTGATGTGACCATGGGACCACTGATTGATTTATGGGGTTTTGGTCCTGATAAAAAACCAACAAAACGTCCAACAGATGAAGAGCTCGCAGCCATGGTTGCACAAATTGGGGTTGATAAACTAATACTGACTGAGCAAGGCCTGGCGAAAACAGTAGCGGGGTTAGAATTATCATTTTCTTCTACTGCAAAGGGGTATGGGATAGATAAAGTAGCTGAATTATTAGAAAGCCATGACTTAACTGATTATATGGTTGAGATTGGTGGTGAGTTACGTGTATCAGGTAAAAAACCGAATGATCAAGATTGGCGTATCGCTATTGAGCAACCGGATGCTGAGCCTGGTGTGCGTAAAGTGCACCGTGTATTAGCGCCGGGTAATAACGGCATTGCGACATCGGGAGATTATCGCATTTACTATGAGATGGATGGTATTACCTATAGCCATTTAATTGATCCGGCAACCGGTATGCCAAGTCGCCATGATCTAGTATCGGTTACTGTATTGCATCCATCAGCGATGACAGCTGACGGCCTTGCAACAGCACTGACTGTGATGGGGATGGATAAAGCCAAAGCCTATGCTGAAAAAAATGATTTACCGGTTTATCTGATCGGCAAATCAAAAGATGGCTTAGTGACTTATTCGAGCCCTGCATTTAAACCCTATTTGTAGCGCGGTTTAAATCAGTTTATAATAGCAACAGCTTGGTGATTATCATCAAGCATTATTTTATTGCTGATCAATAGGGGCTAAGCAATGTCACTTTTTCTTCTTACGTTTGGTTTACTGCTTTTAATTGTCGCAGCGATGGCTGTGGGCATGATAGTGCAAAAGAAATCTATGGCCAGCAGCTGTGGTGGTTTAGGCTCTGTAGGCATTGATAAAGCCTGTGATTGTGATGACCCATGCGACAAACGCAAAAAGCGTATGGCAAAAGAGCAAGTTTGGAAAGAAAACCAAATATTATAAGCTCGTGATAGCTAGCAAATATACATTAAAAAGCGCCTCTTTAATAACAGGCGCTTTTTTAATGCCCACTTACGGCTAAAATGTGGCAAGTAATCGACCACTGCGACAATATGTCACACCCAGTGAAGCTCGTATGGACTGTATAATATGATGTATTCCTAATCGTTTATTCACTGCAGGCATTGATTATCAATTAACAACTTAATTAACAACGCAATTAAACTTGGCTGCGAAACTGCGTGCACTTTCTGATTACGAATTAGCACTAAGTAATAGCCAAGGACGATATGGTGACTTTACACAACTTAGTCTTAAAGCAACTTATGACGTTAATTCGGCACTGATGTTAAGCACGCAAGTTGATAATTTAACTGATGAGTATTATGAATATGTATAGTGGGATGACTCGTAAACTCTGCATAGCCCAGCACAAGGTCGTGCTATATCTGTTGCAATTAAGTTTAAGTATTAATGAGTAAGCAGTTACTCGCGTGGCGCAAGTTGGCAAGGCGACTCCATCTATGGTTGGGGTTAAGCCTTGGCATGTTTTTTGTGATCCTTTGCTTGTCAGGAGCTGCACTTGTTTATTATCCGCAAATAGATACCTGGTTGTATCCGGAATTAGCAAATGCAGCGCAGCAACCGTGTGATTACAACACTGCATTAAAAACATTACGCATGCAGTATCCAGATAAGCTGGGACCGTGGCGGTTTGAAGTGACCCCTGAACAACAATTCATTCCGGCGCGCTATTATAACCCTCAAGAGACTCAAGGGCAGAATTTTGCACCTATGATGGTGTGGTTGTCAGCTGATGGCAGCACCTTGCTCAGACAGTCATTTTGGGGCGATTACCTAGTAACTTGGCTGTATAACTTGCACTTTACTTTACTACTTGGCAATACAGGGACAATTATTGTCGGTTACCTTGGAATTGGCAGCGCGCTCTTATTACTCACAGGTTTAGTTGCGTGGTGGCCTAAGTCAGGTTTTTGGTTGAGGCAATTGCGTTTTAAGCGCCGCGCTGCTTTATTAGGACACATGTACGATTGGCATAAAACAATCGGTTTAGTGATGTTGTTACCCTTGTTTATTCTTACTAGTACCGGTGCGATGCTAGCCTTTCCCAAAGAGACCAATGGCTTGCTTGGCTGGGCACTGGGTGAAGTCGAAAGTGCTGCAAGACCAGCACCACAGTTAACTTTTTCAAACCCGCAAATTAGTGTTACTCAGGCTGTGAAAATAGCACAAACACAACTGCCTAAAGCGCGACTTGCATGGATAGAAACTCCCAGCGTAAACCAAGGCTATTATCGACTGCGCATGCAGGTAAGTGATGATAAATCGACACGCTTTCCAAACAGTTATATTGATATTAACCCACGCTCAGGTGAGGTAGTGAAGGTCTTCGATCTTAGGCAGCAAGGAACAAGTAACCAAATCAAAAACTGGCTACATCCCTTGCATAATGGCAGTGTAGGTGGGCTAAGCCTTAAAGTTCTGTGGATCATCGCCTCGTTGGCAAGCTTAGTGTTGGCTTGGCTAGGTTGGTATCGTTATTACCTACGTAAAAATACAGCCAAAAAGATCGCAAAAAATAACAAGCCCTGAGAACAGGGCTTACCTAACGTACTTAAATTTAAAGTTTTATAAGTTGACTACCTAATACGGCGTATTCGATGTGTTTATCGTTGCGTAGTAAAAAGTGTGCTTTAGCTCCACACTTTAGCATCGCGGTTTAAATCTATTCCTTGCGCATTAAAACGGGTTTGCAGC